>PHBR01000140.1 GCA_002840675.1 Chloroflexi bacterium HGW-Chloroflexi-9 | reverse complement strand
CTGCTCGCGGTCCGCCGGATGTCGCGCAACTGGCGGCTGCTGCTGAGCGTCGTCGCGGGCACCCTGGTGGCGGCCGCGATCCTCTCCGCGACCGCCGTCTACGCCGACGCCATCCGCGACCTGGGCCTCCGGTACGCGATCGACCAGCGCGACCCACGGGCGCTGGATGTGGGCGTCCTGCAGAGCAACGTGCCGGTCTCCGCCACCCGCAACGCGGACACGCGCCGCCGCCAGGACACCGCCGTCGTCAGCGTCCTGCGCGACGCGGCCGCCGGCGTGGTGCGGCAGGGCACGACCGCGACGTTCTTCCCGAGCGCGCCCGGCACGCCAGCTGGCTCCGCGCAGGACCGCCCGCGCGCCAACCTGGTCTTCCGCACCGACCTCGAATCCCACATCGAGATCGTGGAGGGCGCGGTGCCCGCACCGGTGGCCGGTCGCTCCGACGCACCGATCGAGGTCCTCGTGGGCCACACGACGGCGGAGGCGGGCGGCCTGAGCGTGGGACAGGAACTGGACCTGGCGCCGTTCTGGGCGCCGGACAGCCCGCCCCTGCGCGTGCGGATCAGCGGCATCGCCGTGGAGCGCGAGCCGGCGGCCCGGTACTGGGGCACCTCGGGCGTGCGCCTGGACGCGGAGGCCCGGAACTGGGTGACGTACCGGCTGTTCATACCGGAGGCCACGTTCTTCGGGGGCATGCCCGCCGCCCTCCCGTCCGTCACCGCCGACTACCACACCCGCTACGAGGTGGACCTCGACGCCCTTAACGCGCGCCGTGCGCTGCCGGTGGCGGACGGGCTGGACGTCCTAGGGCGGACGCTGAACGCGGCGGATGAGCGCGTGACCGTGGAGGGTGCGCTGAGCCCGGTGCTGCGCACCTTCGACGAGAAACTGTTCTTCACGCGGATCCCCCTGCTGGTGCTCCTGCTCCAGGTCGGCGGCATCGTCGCGTACTACCTCGTGATGGTCTCCACGATGTTGATCGAGCGACAGGCGGCGGAGATCGCCACGATGCGCAGCCGCGGCGCCACCACGCCGCAACTGCTCGCTATGTACGGCGTGGAGGGCGCCCTCCTGGCGGCGCTGGCGACGCTGGCCGGGCCGCCGCTGGCAGGCCTGATCATCGGCGCGCTCGGCCCCACACCGGCGTTCAGTGTGCTCTCCGGCGGCGGCGCGCTCGATGTACACATCGGCGGCGCGGCGTACCTCCTCGCGATCATCGGGGCGCTGATCGCGTTCTTCGCGCTGATGGTGCCGGCGTGGTTCGCGACGCGGGACACGGTGGTCGAGTTCAAGCGAGGCGTGGCGAGGCCGAAGCCGGTGCCGCTGCTGCTCCGCTACTACGTCGACGTGGTGTTCGTGCTGGTGGTGGCGGCGGTCTTCTGGCGCGTCTCGCAGCAGGACGGGCTCGTCTCCGAGTCGATCTTCGGCGAGGCGCAGGTGGACCCGTTCCTCCTCGCCACACCTGCCGTGTTCATGCTCACCGTCGGCATCGTATTCCTGCGGGTGTTCCCGCTCGTGCTGCGGCTGGTGGCATGGGTGCTGGGGTGGACCAGGAGCGTCGCGATCCTCGCGGGGATGCGCGCGCTGGTCCGGAACCCCACGCACTACACGCGCCTGGTGCTGCTGCTCATGTTCGCGACCGGCGTCGGCATGTTCGGCGCGACCTTCTCCGCCACCCTCAGCCACTCGTACGAGGACCGCGCGCTCTACGTCTCCGGCGCGGACGTGCGCGCGGTCGGCCTCGTCCCCCCCGCCTTCCAGGGCGACGCCGCCGTCCGCGAGGCGATCGAGGGCGTCCCGGCGGAGGCGACCTCCGTCGTCGTGCGGGCGACGGGCTTCGGCTATGCCGGGCGCGAGACTGCGGACCTGGCGATCCTCGGCGTGGAACCGGCGACCTTCGGCGAGGTCGCCTACTTCCGCGACGACTTCGCGCCGGAGTCGCTGGACACGATGCTCAAAGCGCTGGCCGGCGACGGCCCCGTCACCGGCGCGACGGGCGCGCTGTTGCCGGAGGACGCACGGCAGATCGGCATCTGGGCGCAGTTCCCGGACATCCGTGGGCGCGTGGTGCTGGGCCTCTCGCTCCGCGACGCGACCGGTCGCGTCTCCCACCGCCAGGTCGGCGTGACGCGCCCTGACCACCCGTCCAGCACGTCCTGGGTGCTGTTCGCGGCCGATCTGGACGCGCCGAGGTCGCGCGCCGGCGCGAACTCCAACGAGCCGGCGCTCGTCGCCCCGGTCGAACTGCTCGGCGTGTGGTTCATCCCCAGCGGACGCATCGCCTCGCAGCGCGGCGTGGTGCTCTTCGGCCCCGCCGTCGTCACCGCCTCGGCCCCCACGGAGAGGTCCGAGGTCGCCGGCCTGGTCGAGCGCACCGAGGCGTGGCCGGACGCGACGACGGTGCACGACTTCACGCAGCCGGGCTTCGACGTCGTGCGCAACCTGACCCAGATCCCCGTGGGCGACCAGACCCGTAACGAGCCGGAGGGGCCACCGGGCGCGCTCGGAGCGCTGCGCTTCGAGTGGGTGGACGCCGCCGGCGCACCCTCCTTCCGCGGGCTCGCGGCGTCCTATGTCCCAACGCCGGTCCCCGCATACCTGAGCCGGCGCGAGGCGGACCGGCTGGGCCTCGCCACCGGCGACACCTTCCGCGCCTCGATCTCCGGCCGGTACCTGGACCTCTCGCTCGTCGGAGTCCTCGACTACTTCCCGACGTTCGACCCGAATGGCCGGGGCGGCATCGCCCTCGTCGACTCCAGCCGCCTGCTGGCGACGGTGAACGCGAGCCTGCCCGACCGCTGGCTGCTCGCCAACGAGGCGTGGTTCGCCTCCGACACGCCGGGCGCGACGGCGGCGGCGCTGGAGCCGCTCCAGCCGCGCGAGGTGGTGCAGCGCGCGGCGGTGCAGTCGACGCAACAGGAGGACCCGCTGGTCGCGGCCGGCTGGGCGGGCATCCTCGCGATCTCGTTCGGGGCGGTACTGCTGCTCTCCGCGATCGGGTTCATCGTCTACTCCTACCTCACGGCCCAGCAGCGAGGGCTGGAGTTCGCCATCCTGCGGACGCTCGGCTTCTCGCGCGTGCAGGTGTTCGGGGTGGTGCTGTTCGAGCATCTCTTCGTGATCGCGGCGGGCATGGGGCTCGGGACGGGCGTCGGCCTGCGGCTCGGGCGGATGATGCTGGGGCTGCTCGCGACGGACGAGCGCGGCGCGGCGGTGCTGCCGCCCCTGCAACTGCGCGTGTCGTGGGTGGAGGTCGTCGCCGTCTGGGGCATCCTGGGCGCCGTGTTCATCGCTACGATTGCGGCCGTGGTGGCGCTCTACTTCCGCCTGGCCGTCCACCGCGTACTGAGGATTGGCGACGCCTGATGGTCCATGCCCCGGCCCCGCCGCCGCCGTACATCCACTGCGAAGACCTGTTCAAGATCTACAAGTCGGACGACCTGGAGGTTGTCGCGCTGCGAGGGCTGGACCTCCGCGTCGAGCGCGGCGAGATGATGGCGATCGTCGGCGCGTCCGGCTCCGGCAAGTCCACGCTCCTCAACATCCTCGCCGGGCTCGACCAGCCCTCCGCCGGGCGCATCCGCGTCGGCGACCGCGACCTGCTGACGATGCGCGAGGAGGACCTGGTCGACTATCGCCGTCGCGATGTCGGCTTCATCTGGCAGCAGACCGGCCGTAACCTCATCCCCTACCTCGGCGCGCTCGAGAACATCGAGGTGCCGATGGCGCTGGAGGGCGTGCCGAGGAAGGTCGCACGGGAACGTGCGCTCGCGCTGCTCGACCAGGTCGGACTCTCCTCGAAGCGGAAGAACCGCCCGACAGAACTGTCGGGCGGCGAGCAGCAGCGGGTCGCGATCGCCGTGGCGCTCGCCAACCAGCCGCCGCTGTTGCTGGCGGACGAGCCGACCGGCGAACTGGACTCCGCGACCGCCGACGAGGTCTTCGCGCTGATGGAGCGTCTGAACCGAGAGACCGGCGTCACCGTCGTCATCGTCACCCACGACCGCGAGATCACGAGGCGGGTCGACCGCGTGGTCGCGATGCGTGACGGCCGCACCAGCACCGAGATCGTCCGGCGCGTCCAGTTCGCCCGCGATGAAGGCGCGCGTGTGGAAGAGTTCGCCGTGGTCGACCGCAGTGGTCGCCTGCAGATCCCGCGCGAATACCTCGATGCCCTCGACATCGACCGGCGCGCGCGCGTGAGCATCGAGGGCGACCGCGTGGAGGTGCGGCCGGAGAAGACGCAGACGCCGGAACGCGACGAGAAGTGGCGACGATGACCACACCCCTCGGCCCCATGGTCACCGTCACGAACGTCACGCGCGTCTTCCGCTCCGCCGGTACGGCCGTGACCGCGGTCAACGACGTGTCGCTGACGGTGCCACGCGGCGAGTTCCTGGCGATCGTCGGGCGGTCCGGCTCGGGTAAGACCACGCTGCTGAACCTGATCGCCGGACTCGACCAGCCGGACGAGGGTTCTGTCGTGGTCGACGGGCAGGAGGTCCACCGCTTCAACGACCGGCAGACCACGGAGTTCCGACGGCGGACAGTCGGGTTCGTGTTCCAGTCGTTCGGGCTGCTGCCGCTGCTCTCAGCGGCGGAGAACGTCGACCTCGCACTCCGCATCGCCGGCGCCGGCCTCCGCGAGCGCGGCGAGCGAACGCGGGAGTTGCTGACGCTGGTGGGCCTGGCCGACCGCGCCGACCACCGGCCGTACGAACTCTCGGGCGGCGAACAGCAGCGCGTGGCGGTGGCCCGCGCGCTGGCGAACCGCCCGCCGCTGATCATCGCGGACGAGCCGACCGGCGAACTGGATTCCACCACCGGCGCGCAGATCTTCGGGATGCTGCGCGAGGTGGCGAGCCAGGGCGTCACGGTCATCGCCGCGACGCACGATCCCTTCGTCATGGAGCACGTCGACCGCGTCCTGGAGATGTCGGACGGCCATCTGCTGCCCGAGGGCGAGGGCCACCTCATCGCCGAGCAGCGGCGGAGGCGAGGCGACGAGTCTCGCCCTCGCACGGACGTGCCGCCCGTGCGACGCTGACCCCATGACCGGGGTCGTCCACGTCATCTGCGCCACCCTCCGCCCGGACGCGCCCACCGGCTCGGTCGATACCGCCGTGGAGCGCGCACACGCGATGTCCGCCGCCCCCGCCGTGCTTCGCACCGTCGCGGGGTACACGGACGGCGTGATCCTCACGGCGACCTGGGTGGCCGATCGCACCGCACTGGAGGTCTTCGCCGCCTCCCCCGAGCACATGGCCTTCGTCATGCGCGGACTCGCGCCGTGCATCAGCGGGATGTGGAGCGCCGCCGCCGAGACTGATGCCGCTCCGCCCGCGGAGGTGGACGCGCTCTGGGTCTTTGCCGTGCGCAACGCCGAGTCCGTCTTCGAGTGGCAGGTCCGCGACCTGCTCCAAGCGCTTGCCGCGCTCCCTGGCCACTTGGCCGCGGGGGCGACCTTCGAGGAGCGTGACCGCTACCGCGCCGGCGGCGTGGTGGCCGTGCCACCCGGCGGCGTCCAGGCGTTCCAGGCCGCCCTCGCGAGCGCCCGCGCCGGGTGGGGTGACCTCGGCGCGCAGGTGGTGGAGGCGTTCGCGCCGGTGAGCCACCCATGAACCAGCCACCCGGCAGC
>PHBR01000139.1 GCA_002840675.1 Chloroflexi bacterium HGW-Chloroflexi-9 | reverse complement strand
CGCCGGGCTCGCCTCCGCGCTCCTCGGCTTCACGCAGATGCTGGTCGCCTCCTCCTTCAACATCGCCTACGGCGCGCTGGTCGCGCCGAGCGCCCGCGCGCTCGCCACCGGCGTCGCGATCGCCGTCGCCGGCGCGCTCATCGCGGTCCTCGTGCTGCGGCCAGGCACCGAGGCGACGCCGCGAGCCAAGGCGTAATCGTGGACCTGATCGCCCCGATCGAGCGTGAGCCGGGCGACCGGATTGAGGCGTGGCGGCCGGGGCGCGGAGAAGCGCCACGCACCCCTCGCGCGGTGGGACGCGCGCGACTGACCTAGCCCGCGGCGCCCTCCAGCGGCAGTGTCTCACCGTTCAGGGACGCTGCCACCACGCGCCGCTCGATGATCTCGAGATGCCGCGGCACGGTGGGGTTGACGCCGTGGTCGGAGTGGCCGAGCGCGACGATCTCCGCGCGGATGCGGCCCGGGGTGATCTCCAGCAGAGCGGCGGCGCCCAGGCGGAACTCGCGGTGGTGGGGCAGCGTGGGCGAGCCCGGGTTCAGCACCAGCACGCCATCGCGGTAGTCGAGCCGCTCGATGTGCGTGTCGCCACCGATGAGAATGTCCACGCGCTCACCGCCCAGCGACTCGTCCAGCAGGACGGAAACAGGTCGCTCTTCCGGCCGCAACTCGTGCACCATACCGATCCGCCAGCCCTCGATGTCCACGATCTGGCGCGCTTCCATCCGCCGGTCGTCGAAGACGTCGTTGTTTCCGCGAGCGACGAGGAGCGGCGCGAACTGCTCACACCAGTCCAGGACGGAGGGTCGCACCACGTCCCCGCCGTGCAGGATCAGGTCAGCCCCGGCGAGGAACGCCGCGAGCTGCGGGCCCAGCTGATCCGGCGTCCGGATGAGCGAGGGGAGGTGGGTGTCAGATATGACTGCAATGCGCACACAGGGACGTTATCCGCGCTACAGTCCGCCCGCAATGACGGTCGTGATGCCGCGCGGAGAAGACCTCCGGCGGCGCGAGGGAGGTGATCCGTGGCGACGCAGGAGCGGGCAGCCGCAATCGTCGGCATCCACGAGTGGCCAAAGCGGCTCGACCCGGGCGTGTCCGCGCTCCAGATTAAGGCGCAGTCGATCGGCCACGCGCTGGAGGATGCCGGACTGTCCTGGAAGGACGTGGACGGCCTCTACGACGCCGGCGAGGGCGAAGGCGGGGGCGGGCTCGGCCTGGCGCCGTACCTGGGCATCAAACCGAAGGTGATCGACACCACCAGCGTGGGCGGCACCTCCTACGAGTTCCACGCCGCCCACGCGATGCGCGACATCGCAGCGGGGCGCTGCAACGTGGCCGTGCTGTCGTACGGATCGAAGGCGGCGAGCCAGCGCATCCCCATCGGCACCGGTGGGCCTCGGGCCGGGGGCTCGTGGCAGTCGAACATGGAGAACCCGTACGGCACCACGCTGATCGCGAACTACGCGATGGTGGCGCACCGGCACATGCACGAGTACGGGACGACCACCGAGCAACTGGCGGAGATCTCCGTGGCCACACGCGCGCACGCGATGCGAAACCCGCAGGCCGTGCAGGCGATGCAGGACCTGAACTTCGCCGACATCCGCGAGATCACCATCGACGACGTGGTGCAGTCGCGCATGCTCGCGGACCCGCTCCACCTGCTGGAGTGCTGCATGGTCTCCGATGGCGGCGGCGCGATCGTGATCGCCAGCAAGGACGTGGTGAAGGGTACGAAGAAGCCTCCCGTCTGGCTCATCGGGTCGGGCGAGGCGACGGCGTACAAGACGAACTCGAATGACATCACCACCAGCGCCGGCGCGCAGAGCGCCCCGGTCGCCTTCGGGCAGGCGGGCGTGAAGCCGAGCGAGATCGACATCGCGATGATCTACGACTCGTTCACGATCACGGTTGCGGTGATGCTCGAAGACCTCGGCTTCTGCAAGAAGGGCGAGGTGGGCGAGTACATCAAGGGCGGGCGGCTGCGCTGGGACAACCCGGACGGGCCGGCACTCAACACGGACGGCGGCGGGCTGTCCTCCAACCACCCGGGCATGCGCGGCATCTTCCTGCTGCTGGAGTCCGCGCGGCAGCTGCGAGGCGAGTCCACGAGCCAGGTGGAGGGCGCAAAGCTGGCGGTGGCGCACGGGAACGGCGGCCTGCTGGGCGCCACCCACTGCGGCGGCACCGTCATCATGGCCGCCGACTAGCCGCGACCGACCGAAGGGAACCGAACGATGTCTAACCGACTCCAGCCGATCCTGCCGGAGCACGACACCCAGGAGTTCTGGGACGGCGCGAAGGCCGGCGAGCTCCGCTACCAGACCTGTGACGCCTGCAAGGGCGTGGTCTTTACGCCGCGCTCGCACTGCACCGAGTGCGGGTCGACAAAGTTGACCACGCGCGCCTCGAAGGGCCTCGGCACTGTCTACACCTACTCGGTGGTGCGGCAGAACCGCAGCCCCGCCTTCGCCGACCTCGGCGCCTACGCCGTCGCCTACGTCGACCTGGACGAGGGCTTCCGGATGCTCACCGGCATCGTCGGGGTGGGCGACCCGACGAAGGAAGTGAAGATCGGGATGCGGGTACAGGTAGAGTTCGAGCCGCAGGACTCGGGCGAGTACCCGGTACCCGTCTTCCGTCCCGCCTAGTCGACGTTCACGCCCGCGGAACCCGGAGGGATCGCACCCATGCCTCGACTCACACCGCTGAAGATGGACGAACTGTCGCCCGAGCAGCGCGAGGTAGCGGATGCGATCGTCTCCGGGCCGCGCGGCGGCCTCCGTGGGCCGTTCGACCCGTGGCTCCGTTCGCCCGTGCTGGCCGACCGCGCACAGCGCCTGGGCGAGTTCTGCCGCTACGGGACGGTGCTCCCGAAGCACCTGTCCGAGATGGCGATCATCCTCACCGGTCGCCACTGGGACTCCCAGTACGAGTTCTACGCCCATGCCCGCCTCGCGCGGGAGGCTGGGCTCCCCGAGCCGGTGATCGAGGCGATCCGGACGCGCGCGAAGCCGGAGATCAGCGGCGCCGAGGCCGCCCTCTACGACTTCGTGACGGAGTTCCTCGCCACGCACCACGTGTCCGAGCCGGTGTACGCGCGCGCACTCGCCGAATTCGGGGAGCGCGGGCTCGTCGACCTGATCGGGATCGTCGGGTACTACGGCCTCGTCTCGATGACGCTCAACGTGTTCGAGGTGGCGCTGCCGGAGGGCGTGGAGCCGCCGCTGTCGTAGAGCCGCGACGCCCTTGCGGATTACGAGCGTGGTAGTCTCCCGCCGCTGTAACGCGCCGAGGAGGCTGCGATGGACCCCGTAGATGGCCTGACGTTCACCCGTGAAGGCGCCGTCGCCACGGTCACCTTCAGCCGCCCCGAGCGGCTGAACGCGATCACCTTCGACATGCTCGAAGGTGTGACCGAGTTCGTGCGCGAGAACGGCCGCGACGACGACGTGCGCGTGATCGTGATCACCGGCACCGGTCGCGCATTCTCCTCCGGCGACGACATCGTGAACGGCATGGGCGACCGCCCGGACCGCTACGGCCCGCCGGCCGGCCTGGCCGCGAACCTCACGCCACACCACAACCTGGTGAAGACGCTGATGAGCGCGCCCAAGCCGGTGATCGCGGCGATCAACGGCCTCTGCCACGGCGCGGGGTGGGTGACGGCGCTCTCCTGCGACTTCCGTGTCGCCCGGGACGACATCCGCATCGGCGACATCCGCTCGGGCAAGGCGATCTTCGCCGGCCAGGGCGTCAGCCTGCTGCTCCCGCGCCTCATCGGCCAGTCGCGGGCGATGGACCTGCTGATGACGGGCCGCGTCATCGACGCGGTCGAGGCGGAACGCATCGGGCTGCTCGCGCGGGTGTGGCCGGCCGCGTCCTGGGACCAGGACCTCGCCACATTCATCCAGGAACTGGCGGAGGGCCCGACGAAGACCTACGCCGCGTGGAAGCTGACCGTGAACCGCGCGGTGCTCAACGAACTGGACGCCTTCACCGACTACGAGACGCGCCTGGCCCAGTTGGCCCGCGCGACCGAAGACGCCAAGGAGGGCGTGCAGGCCTTCCGCGAGAAGCGCGCCCCGAAGTTCATCGGCCGCTAGGTCGGTCGCTCGCCGCGACGGGCGGGGGCTGCCGCCGGTGTCGGCGGGGCGTTCGTGTGCGTCCTGAATTGGCTCGTGGTGCGTTCCGTTCGCACTGAGCCTGTCGAAGTGCGGATCGCCGTCCGGCCACGCTGCGCTCAAACCGCACCGGGCATCCGTGGTCGAACGGTTGAGTTTCCCTTGAGACCTTGTGACGGTGCGCACATACTGAGGAGACGTGTTACGGTCAGGACAGGTCGACGCACGATCCCCCGGATGCACCGAGGGCATGGCGCGACAGACTCCTCAGAATCCTCTTCTTCTCGGCACGACGGCCCTGCTCGTGAGAAGCCCGGAAGAACGCCTCGCAGCCCGCGTCCGATTGCGGGCGACCCGCCAGGTGAACCGGCCTCTGAGACACACACGAGCAGTGGAGACGCCCGCCGTCGGTGGGGCGCTCCCGGTTCCGTCGGCGGCCCTCGCGGGTCTTCCGGTGGCCTGTCCCCTGCACTTCCACCGACTGCCCCCTGAGGGAGACCGCCGTTTTGGTAGCTTTGATTCCTGACACCTTGATTCCTGACACTGGGGCCACACTGGTCACCGCCGCGCTGCCTGATGGCGACGCGGACGCCACCACCTTCGAATCGCTCGGCCTGTCCGCCGACCTGGTCACGGCCCTGGCCGCAGGCGGCATCACCAGCCCGTTCCCGATCCAGACCCTGACCATCCCGGACGCCCTGGCCGGCCGCGACGTGTGCGGCATGGCCCAGACCGGCTCCGGCAAGACGCTCGCCTTCGGCCTGCCGATGATCGAGCGCACCACCACCGCCAAGCGCCGCCGGCCCCACGCCGTGGTGCTGGTGCCGACCCGTGAGCTGGCCAACCAGGTCGCGGACGAACTCGCGCCGCTGGCTGCCGCCCGCGGGCTGTGGCTCTGCGCGATCTACGGCGGCTCCTCCATGGTCCGCCAGATCCGTGCCCTGCACGCCGGTGTCGACATCGTCATCGCCACGCCGGGCCGCCTCAACGACCTGCTCGAGCGCGGTGAGCTGATGATGGAGGCGATCTCCTTCGTCGTCCTGGACGAGGCCGACCAGATGGCGGACATGGGCTTCCTGCCCCAGATCCAGCGCATCCTGGACCAGGTCCCGGAGAAGCCGCAGACGCTACTCTTCTCCGCCACGCTGGACGGCGTCGCGGGTGCGCTCGTGCGCCGCTACCAGCAGGACCCGGTCCGGCTGGAAGTGGTCTCCGAGACCTCCACCGTCGACACCCTGAAGCAGCGCTTCATCGGCGTCTCGTACGACGACAAGCTGGACGTGGCCGCGCGCATCCTGGCCGGCGCGGAGCGCGCGGTGGTCTTCACCCGCACGACGCACGGCGCGGACCGCCTGGCCGCCGCCCTGGACACCGCGGGGCGCCGAGCGCTCCCGATCCACGGCCGCTGCAACCAGAACCAGCGCGAGCGCACACTCGCCCAGTTCGCCGCCGGCGACGCGAGCATCCTGGTCGCCACGAACGTGGCGGCCCGCGGCCTGCATGTGAACGGCGTGGACGTGGTCATGCACTTCG
>PHBR01000138.1 GCA_002840675.1 Chloroflexi bacterium HGW-Chloroflexi-9 | reverse complement strand
GACCTGCGGCTCGAAGCGGGCGTAGTAGTCCTCGACGACCGCGCGGACGCCCTCGCGCATGGGGGTGAAGGCGAAGTCCGGGAACAGGCGGCGGATCTTGTCGGTGACGAACACCTTCTTTGCGACGCCGACATACGCGTCGAGGTCGTAGCGAATTGCGGCCGGGTCGTAGTCCACGAACTCGCAGATCGTCTCGGCGTACTCGCGGATCGTGTGGCCCTGGCCGGAGCCCAGGTTCAGGATGTCGTCCGGGACGCGCTCGGTGGCGAGGTCGATGAGGCGCACCGCGTCGTCTACGTAGATCAACTCGCGCACCTGCGAGCCATCACCCCACAGCACCACGGGCTCGCCGTGCTCCTTGCCGCGGATGATCTTCCTCGTGAGATCGAAGATGAAGTGCGAGTCCTCGCCGTCGAAGAGCGGGCCGTACAGGGTGGAGGGGACCAGGAAGCGATAGGACATGCCGAACTGGTGGTGCAGCGCGTGGAGCCCCTCCAGCAGCATCCGCTTCGTCATCGCGTAGGTCCACAGGTCCTGGTCTGGCTCGCCCACCAGGAAGTTCTCCTCCGAGAACGGCCGCTCCGGCGGGTAGGCGCAGGAGGTCCCCATCGCGATGAGGGTGGCCTGCTGCTGTTGCCGGAACCAGTAGGCGAGCACGTTGGTGTTGATCTGCTGGTTGACGATCCACTGCTCGCCCTTGTGGGTGAGGCAGAAGTCGCCCGCCTTGGTCCACGCGGCCAGGTGGTAGATCCGGTCGTATTGCTCGTCCGGCAGCGCGGCGAGGTTGGCCGGGTCCCTGAGGTCGCAGTTCCGCGAGTTGAGGACGGTGCACTCGATGCCGCGCGCCTCCAGGTACGGCACCAGGTGCCGCCCGAGGAACCCCGTGCCACCGGTGACGAGCGCCTTCATCCGACCTCCCACGAAGCCCCTCGATCCTAGCGCGGGGCGGCGACCATCCGCTGGAACAGGTCCCGGTGCGCACGGATGTGGGCGGCTACACCGAAGCGTTCGCGGATGTCCGCGCCAGACGCCACCAGTGCCGCGTATCGCTCGGCGTCCAGGCTGTTGTAGAGCCGCATCAGCGAGTGCGGGTCGTCCAGCGAGAACCGGCACGCCTCCGGCACGTACTCGCGGAACGCCGCGATGTCCGAGGTCAGCGCGAGGCGGCTGCGCGCGAACGCCTCCGCCGGCGTCCGGCCGAAGCCCTCGTCGATCGAGGGGGCGATGAGGATGTGGGCGTGCTCGTAGAACCGCTCCTTCTCCTCCCGGCTCACGAAGCCGTGCACGGTGATCCTCGGGTCACGGAGCGACTCTGCGCCGATCGCGTCGGCGTCCCACCAGGTGTTGCCGACGATGTCTAGGCGCCAGTCGCGCTGGAAGCCGTGCAAGGAGGCGAGGAGGAATCCGATGTTCTTACGAGGTACTACGTGCCCGAGCCAGAGCAACCGCACCGGCTCACCCTCCGCGGGCCAGGTCTGCGGGGGGTATTCCGGGCCAACATCCACGCGCACCGGGATCACGGCGATGTCGACGCGCGGGTGCAGCATCTCGCGCGTTTCGGTGGCGGCGATCTGCGAAATCGCCTTCAGCGCGGCGGCGCGGCGGATGGAGGGCGCCCAGATGCCGCGCCAGTAGAGGCCGGCGAGGAGGCGCTGTCTCCACGTCTTGTCCTCCACGCGTGACGGCTTCATGAAGTGCAGGTCGTGCACGGTCACCAGCCCCGGCGCACCGGTGAACGGCGGCAGCGCGGTGTTCTCGCACAGCACCAGGTCCGCGTGCGCCCGCCTCGTGAGCCAGGGCAGCAGGAACGGCTGCAGCAGGTAGCGGAGGCGGAAGGGGAACGGGACGGAGGTCAACTCCAGCCCGTGCCGTGCGAACTCCTCCCGGAAGCGCGGGTGGTGCGCGACGATCACCTCGAACTCCGTCAGCGAACGGCAGGAGTCGAGCAGGCCATGCATGCCCTCGGCGAAGCCCCCATCGTTTGAGGCGTATGTGAGCGCGTCGATGAGGATGCGCGGAGGCCGGGCCGCGGCGGTCACGCGCGGAGCCCGTCCGCCAGCATGAACAGGCCGTTCGCGGACACGGCGCGCGCGGCCGGCCAGAACCCCCAGATGTCGAGCACGCGACAGTCCGCGTGGCCGACGAGGCGGCGCATCTCCTCGAGGTCGGCGAAGGCGCGGTGCGGGGTCATCAGCACCAGCAGGTCGGCGTCTCGCAGCGCCTCCGGGTCGGTGAAGTCGGGGACATTCGGGTCGTAGGCGGCGGCGTGCAGCCCGGCCTGTTGCAGCCGCTCCAGCAGCGCGAACGCGAGCGTGCCGCGCGTGTCGTCGCTGTCCGCCTTGAACGAGACGCCGAGGACGGCGACGCGCCGTGCACCGAGCGCCGCGGCGCGCTCCGCGATGTAGGCGGGCATCCCCTCGTTGATCTCGTGCGCCACGGCGGACAGCCCGACGAATGGCATGCTCTCGCCGAAGAATCGCGAGTCCTTGGGCAGGCACGGCCCTCCCACGTTCGCGCCCGGCCGCGCGATCGCCGCGCGGGGATAGTCGCGGTTCACCGCCTCGATCAGCCGGTGGGCATCCGCGCCCATGCGGTCGGCAAGCATGTAGAGCTCGTTCGCGAAGGCGAAACGGATGTACCGCTCCACGTTGGCCGCGAGCTTGCCGATCTCCGCCTCCACCGGCGTCAGCCGCCAGCAGCCGGCCTGGAGGTAGGCGCGGAAGAACGCCTCCGCGCGCTCGAACCCTCTGTCGCTGTAGGCGCCGATCAGCTGCGGCACGACCGGCAACTCCACGATGCAGCGGCCTTCCAGCACGCGCTCCGGCGCGTACACGAGGTCGAAGTCCTGCCCCTCCGCCATTCCGGTGGCGGCGACCAGGAGGTCGCGGGCGCGGTCCGTGGTGCCGGGGATGATCGTGCTGCGCAGCACCAGCAGTTGCCCGGCGCGCAGGTGCGGCGTCAGGTTATCCAGGACATGGGAGAGCGGGTCCGCGGTTGCGCCCCCGGCGGTGTCCAGTGGCGTGCCGACGACGATCGCGACGACCTCTGCATCCGCCACCTCGTCCAGATCGTCCGTCAGCGTGAGGCGTCCGCTCGCCAGGGCGCGTGCTAGGTACTCCTCGCCGCGCTCTTCTTCGAACGGCATGACGCCGCCGCGGATCGCCTCTATCGCGTCGAGGTTGATGTCGATGCCGGTGACGTCATATCCGGCATCCACGAGGACGAGCGAGAACCCGAGGCCCACGTGCCCGGCGGCGCCGACCACGGCGATCCGCCGTGGTGTGGATGGGCCGTCCGGGTCAGTCATCGCGCACCCTTGTCTCGTGCTCGCCGGGTGCGGTCAGCAGGCGTCCCACGCGGGGAGGGTGGGGACAACGCATCCCGTGGTGGGAGTTAGACGTTGGAGAATCGATTGCTCCGCAACATTCGGTACCCTTGTAACAACTCGCGGATGCCTCTGTCGAGGTTCCATTCCGGCGCGAACCCGGTCGCCTCGACCTTTGCATTCGACACGACGTAATCGCGCTTGTCGGGGTCCTCGCCAATCGGCGCTTCCAGATACACGAACGACGGCACGTGCTGCTGGATCCGCTGGCACAGTTCCAGTTTGGATAAGTTCGCGTCCGAGAGGCCCACGTTGAACGGCGAGCCGTTCATCGCCTCGTAGTTCGCGAGGCCATGAAGGAACGCGCGGGCGACATCGCGGATGTGGATGTAGTTGCGCCGGAAGTGCCCCTCGAAGATCACCAGTGCACGGTCGTTCATCGCGCGCCAGACGAAGTCGTTGACCAGCAGGTCCAGCCGCATGTGGGGCGACATGCCGAACACCGTCGCGAGGCGGAACGTGATCCCCTGTCCGCGGTCCAGGATCGCGGCCTCCGCTTCCACCTTTGTGCGTCCGTAGATCGAGATCGGGCGGAGCGGCGTCTCCTCGGTACAGAACTCGTCCGCCTCGCCCACGCCGTAGCCGCTGTTGGTGGTCGGGTAGATCACGCGCTGGTCCTTCGAGAGGTGGCGCAGCAGCATTGTCACGGCGTCGCGGTTCGTCGTCTCCGCAGCGATCGGGTCGCGGTCGCAGAGCGGCGCACCGACCAGCGCCGCGAGCGGGATCACGACGTCCGCGCGCGCGGCCAGGTCGCGCACGATGCGCTCGTCGCGGGCGTCGCCCCGCACCGCCTCGAAGGTGTCGTAGCGGCAGCACGCGGCGAGCGAGGTGTCGCCGGCGACAAAGGTGTCCAGCACAGTGACGTGGTAGCCGGCCTCGAGCAGTGTCGGGACGAGCACAGAGCCGATGTAGCCTGCGCCGCCGGTCACGAGAATGCGTTCAGGCATGTGGCTCCCGATCCTTCCGCCTGGAGGTGGTGTAGGTAGGCTGCGGTTGGCCGTGTAATGACTCCGGCTTGCGCATGACCAGGCAGGACGCCCAACCGACCGCGCCCCAGACCGCCCACTCGAAGATGTCGGCACGGCCCCGGATCCGCGCGGCGATGAGGTAGGCGGGGAGCAGCAGTCGTGCCCTCCATGAGGTGAGGTGTCGTGCCTCTTCCGGTACGCAGCCCACGTAAGTCGCCAGCCGGTAAAAGGCCTGCGGCGTCCACGGGCGGCCGACGTGCGTCGGGTCGTCGAAGTAGGACAGCGACCGGAATTCGTCATGCGCCCACGACATGCCGGGAAGCAGCAGCGAGCGCTCCGAGGGCGCTTCGATGTAGATGCGCCCGCCCGGCTTGCAGACGCGCACCCACTCCGCGGCGGCTTCCATCGGCCACCGGAGGTGCTCGATGACGTGTGAGGCGATCACCAGGTCGAATGTGTCATCGGCGAACGGCAGCGCATCCGAGTCGAGGTCGGCGACGCGGTAGTCGAACCTCTCGGGCAGCACGTCTGGCGGCGGCAGGCGATCCACGCCGGCGTGGAGGAGGTCAGGACGTCCGGCCGCGCGGGCGTTCGCGACCTGCCGGAACCCGATGCAGCCGACATCCAGCACCTGACCGCCATGCGGCACCTGCGCGTAGCAGCGTTCGATCGGCGTTTTCATCCGGTGACCTGCTCCGTGCGTTCGAGTGCGCGCAGCTGCGCACGCGTGACGACCCCGACCCATGGCAGAAGGAGCAGCCCGACCGTGAGCATGAACCCGATCGCTATTCCCGTGCCTCCCGCAGCGTAGCCAAGCGCGAACGTCGAAGCCACGACGCTGAGCGACGCGAGCCATGCGATCACCACGAACGGCTCCCGCTTCTGGAACCGGACGGCGGCCGTCCAGACGTTCGAGGCCTGGAGCAGGACGGTAGCCACCAGGAACGCGGCCGCCATCCCGAGGCTGCCGAACCGCTCCGCCTGCTCCGGTCGCCACCAGTGCAGCAGGACGATGGCGCCGAAGATGCCGGCCGCCAGCACGGAGGCGGTGGCCGTGCAGCGGACCAGGGTGGTGCGCATCAGCCCCCGCAACTCCTCGAAGCGGCGGAGGCTGCCGAGGTGGCCCATGCGCGGCTGGGCGGCGGTGAGCCAGGCGGAGGCGAGCTGGTTCACGCCGTGGAATGCCTGCATCATCACGCCCACCTGTCCGGCCACGACTGCGCCCTGCACGGCGAAGGCGATGGGGGTGAACGAGTGGAACATCACCAGCCCCGCCCCCCAGGACGCGGCGATCCGGACCTGCTGGCGGGTGAACGCCGGGCGCCACTCGCGGTCGTCGACGCGCGG
>PHBR01000137.1 GCA_002840675.1 Chloroflexi bacterium HGW-Chloroflexi-9 | reverse complement strand
GCGGCGCGTGCGGCTCTTCGTCGCGATCGAGGCGCCCGCCGAGTGGCGTCGTGCGCTGGCCGAGGCGCGCCGCGCGCTGCCGGAGCCGGTGGCGCGCTCGCTCCGTTTCGCGGAGCCGCACCTGGCGCACGTCACGCTCAGGTTCATCGGCGAGGTGGCGGACGAGCACGCGCCGGAGGTGCTCCGGAACGCCCTCGACCGCGCCGTCACGCCATTCGCGATCCCGCTGCACCTCGGCCGCGCGGGGACGTTCGGCGCGCCCGCCCGCACGAACGTCGCCTGGCTCGGGGTGGAGGGCGACCTGGAGGCGTTGTGCGCGCTGGCCGGACGGGTGAGCGAAGCGGTGGACGCCACGCTCGGCATCGAGGGCGACGGTCGGCCACTCTCCCCTCACCTCACGTTGGCGCGGGTACGACCGCAGGCGACGCCGGAGGAGCGCCGCGCGGTGGCAGTCGCGGTGGCGGCGTTGCCGGCCCCTGAGCCGTACCCGTTCATCGCACGGCAGGCGGTGGTCGTCCGCTCCCACCTCGGGCCAGCCGGGCCGCGCTACGAGGTGCTGTCGCACCACGGCCACATCGGCGGGGGCCCGGAGTGATTGGGATCGGAGGCCCGTGCTCGTGCGCGCGGGCACGATCTTGACGGGCCGGATCGTGCAGGCGTAGCGTTGCCTCAGCCAGATATTCCAGAGGACAAAGGGACGTCCAATGGATCACTCGGTTTCGGTGTTCTCCCCAGATGACGTCGCGGTGTGCCGCGACGTTTTTCGTTATTCAGGGGTCCCGACAGGAGGAGTTGGCATGCACTCAGGGATGATCGGGAAGATCGACAAGGCGCGCCGGTACGCGCAGGAGCGGGATCGCTTCGAGATCCAGCAGATGTCGATCCGCGTCCACGGCGACAACGCCGAACACGTGGTCACGCTGTCCGAGGGCCGCTGGCGTTGTGAGTGCGACTTCTTCCAACTCCAGGACGCCTGCGCGCACACGATGGCGCTGGAACTGCTGACCCAGGGCATGGTCCCGACACCCGTCGCGGCCTGACCTGACCGAGGCGTCACGAAGCGAGGCCGGGCGGCGACGCCCGGCCTCGTGCGTTCTCTCCGGCTACTGCCCCAGCGAGAGGTAGAGGGTGACGATCGCGCCGTCTGCCAGCGCGGCGCCCGGCTGCGGGTCCTGGTTGAACACTGTCCCGGCGGGCGCGACGTTGGCGGCCTCCACAATCAGCGGCGTCGCCCCCGCCGCGCGGAGCACGCGTTCCGCCTCGGCACGAGGGACACCGATGAAGTTCGGAGTCCGGCCCGCCTCGAACGGCGGCACGGTCGCAGCGGCGGCCGGGGCGCCGCCCGGCACCTGGGTCTGGACGATCGGCGAGTCCCCGCCATCGTCCCCGCCGAACGGCGAGAACATGAACAGCGCCACCACCACCAGCACCGCGACCGCGACGAGGCCGGCGAGCAGCGGCGCGTTCATCGCGGGGAGTGCAGGCAGGGCGGGCGGCGCGGTGCGGCGCATGCCGGGCATCGGTTCGAGTCCGGCCGGGCGGGGGAGGTCCTTCGGGATCGTCTCGACCGCCGCCTCCGGGTCCATGCCCAGGTAGCGCGCGTACGAGCGCATGAAGCCGCGCGCGTAGACCGGAGCCGGGATCACCTCGAACCGCGCGCCTTCGAGGGCTTCGAGGTAGAGGCGGTTGATGCGCGTGGCCTGTTCGATGTCGCCGAGCGACAGCCCGCGCGCGATCCGCGCGTCCCGCAGGATGCGCCCCATCTCGCGCGCACGGTCGACGACCGCTGCGGCCTCCTCGGCCGCTCCCTCGTCAACGTGATTGCGCTGAAAGCGCTCGGTCCACTTCATACCCCGGCCGGCGCCTACGCCCGGTCCACGCCGGGGAACTGCACCAGCGACTTCAGCCCGTCCAGCGCCAGCCGCGCGGAGTACGCCTCCGGCGCATGTTCAATGCCGTAGCGGTTCGTCACCACCTCGTCGATATGCGGCGTCTGGCCCAGCAGGTGGGTGGTGCGGCGGTACTGGTCCGTCGTCGCGTTCTGGCTGCCGGTCAGGATCACCTCGCCGTAGTGCACCAGGTTCGGGTCGAACGGCACCGCGGGCGCGCCCTTCGCGAAGCCGGCGAACAGGTTCACGACCCCCTGCGGGCGCACGTAGGAGAGCGCCGGCGCCACCATCTCGCCGAGGCCGACCGAGACGATCACCGCGTCAGCACCGTCGCCCGTGGCGGCCTTCACCGCGCCCGCGATGTCGTCGACGGCGGGGTCGAGCACGATGTCCGCACCCCACCGGGACGCGATGGCGCGGCGCTCCGCCATCGGCTCAGTCACGATGATCGGGCCGGCGCCCAGCGCGCGGCCCAGCAGCAGGTGCAGCATCCCCATCGGCCCCGCGCCCATGATCAGCATCGAGGCGCCCGCGCCCACCGCGCACAGTTCGAGGGAGGCGAGCGTGCAGGCGGCCGGCTCGGTGATCGCAGCCAGGTCCAGCGGCAGCGCGTCCGGGATGCCGATCACGTGCCCGGACGCAACGAGGCTGGCCGGGACGATCAGGTGCTCCGCGAAGCCGCCGTCCAGGTCGTAGCCCAGCGTCTTGCGCTCGACGCAGCGGTTGCGACGCCCCAGCAGGCAGTAGCGGCAGCGGTTGCACGCGACGATCGGGCAGAGGATCACGCGGTCGCCCTCGGCGATCCCGGTCACGCCCTCGCCCAGCTGGTCGACGACGCCGGCGACCTCGTGCCCCGGGATCACGCCGGGCAGCGCGTACTTCTCCCCGCGGTAGACGCGCACGTCGGAGGCGCAGAGGGAGGTCGCGGCGACGCGGAGGCGCACCTCGCCCGGCCCCGCGACCGGGGTGGGGCGGTCCTCCACGGTGACGCGGCCCGGAGCGTGGAAGATCGTGGCGCGCATGGCAGACCTCGGGCGGTGTTCAGCAGCCCCATCGCGAGGCCCCGGCCAGTATCGCAGCCTGCGCGCGCTGGTGGCGAAGTCAGTCCCGAGGCGTCCCACCCGCGCCGTTAGGCGCATCTCGGAGACACCCCGCGCCGTTAGGCGCATCTCGGAGACACCCCGCGCCGGTAGGCGCATCCCGCGGGTACCCCCGCGCAAGACACGGAGAACCCCCGCGGGTCGCGCGGGGGTGTCGTGACCGGCCCGGAGGCCGGCTACGGGCCGGCAGGCCCTACTTCGGGAGCGAGGCAGCCTTGAGGGCGTGCGCCAGGCGCGACTTGCGGCGGGAGGCCGCGTTCGGGTGAATGATGTTGCGGCGGGCGGCGCGGTCCAGGGCGGACGCCGCGGCGCGCACCAGTTCACCGGCATCCTCGCTGCCCGTGCGGATCGCCGTACGGGCGTCACGCAGGGCGCGGGCAGCACGAGTGCGGAACGGCTTGTTCGCCTCGGTGCGCTTAATCGCTTGACGCACGCGCTTGCGCGCCTGTGCGGAGTTGGCCATCGAATCCTCCTGAAACGCAGACGAACATCGTAGGTCGCACCCGCCGGAGCGTCTATTGCTCCCACAGGCAGACGTCGCACTCCGTCCTCTCTCACTCCGTTCGCACTGAGCCTGTCGAAGTGCGCCGTCAGTCCGGCCACGTTCGAGGCATCCCCGGCCGGTGTCAGCCCCCCGCGCCTGCCACGCCCGCCGCTCCCCGACGGCGGCAGCCCCTGGCCCTCGCGCCGAGCGAGCGAGCTACCCGTCGAGGCGTGCCCACCGGTAGGTGTCGGGGGCGAAGACGATGAGGGTCGGCGTGCCGGCCTGCCGGCCACTCTCCACCGGCCCGCCCTCGTGGGCCTCCGCCTCCGCCCCCTGGAGCAGGCGGGCCTCCCCGTACAGGACCACGCAGGTCGGCCCGTCCGTCACGGCCAGGGAGACGCGAGGGTTCTTGCGGACGTTCTTCACCTTCGCGGCGGCGTCCCCGGTGTTGATCACCACCTCGGTCCCGTCGAAGCGGTACCGGAGGATCGACTGCTGAGGCGAGCCGTCCCGCTTGCCGGTCGCGAACACGCCGAGCGAGTGCGCCTTCAGGAACTCGTCCGCCTTCGCCTTGCTCTCGGCGAAGGTCCTGCGGGGTGGGGTCGTCATGGGTCGCTCCTTCGGATGCCGGCCCGCCCGGACGTGGGGCCGTCGTGCCGCCGCGATTGTAATAAGGGGGCGTAGCGCACCGGTTCGCCGCAGTCGCCGGCGCCCCAGCGGGAGGCGGCGAGCCGCCCGGTTTGCCGGGCGGACGCGGCGGGCCGATCATGGGCGCATGCCGCAGCCGGACCCGGGCCGTCTTCCTGCCGATGGCGAGCCCCGGAGCGGGCGCGCCCGCTTCCTGCAGCGTGGCGGCCGAGGCCCGGGCGGGGCTAGCCGTGCAACCACTGTCCTGGGGGCCGCCGGCATCGTTGCCGCCGGGTTCATCCTCTCGAGGGTGCTCGGCCTGCTGCGCTCCGTGGTTATCGCGCACGCCTTCGGCACCGACCCGGAACTCTCCGCCTACTGGGTCGCCTTCCGCCTGCCCGACCTCGTCTTCCAGCTGCTGGCCGGGGCCACCCTCTCCGCCGCCTTCATCCCCACCTTCAGCCGCGTCCTGCTCCGCCAGGGCGAGGCGGAGGCGTGGCGTCTCGCCTCCAGCGTCCTGAACCTGGTCGCCGTCGCCACGTTCGTGCTCGCCGGGTTCGCCTGGCTGCTGGCGCCGGTGATCGTCCCGTGGCTCGCGCCCGGCCTGGGCGACGCGACCGGGCGACAGGAGGAACTCCAGGCGCTCGCCGTGTCGCTGACGCGGCTCATGCTGATCTCGCCGCTCTTCTTCGGCATCTCCGGGATGCTCACGGGCATCCTCAACGCGCGCCAGCACTTCATCGCGCCCGCGCTCGCGCCGGTGATCTACAACCTCGGCATCATCTTTGGCGCGCTGGTGCTCGCGGAGCCGCTGGGCGTGGACGGGCTCGCGTGGGGCGTGGTGATCGGCGCCGCCGGCCACCTGCTCGTGCAGGCCCCGGCGCTCCGAGGCGTCGGGATGCGCTGGTCGCCCTCGCTCGGCCTCGGCTCCAGGGCGGTGCTTGACGTGCTGCGGCTGATGGGCCCGCGCGTGGTGGGCCTCGCCGCGTCGCAGGTGAACTTCCTGGTGATCGTCTTCTTCGCCTCGTTCGTCTCAGACCAGGCGATCAGTGCGATGAACTACGCGTTCCTGATGATGATGCTGCCCGTAGGCGTGATCGGCATGGCGATCTCCACGGCGGTCTTCCCGACGATGGCGCAGCAGGCCGCCGCCTCCGAACTGGTGCTGCTCCGCGCCTCGCTCTCCCGCGCGCTGCGGATCATCCTCTTCCTCTCGGTCCCCGCCTCCGCCGGGCTGATCGTGCTGTCGGCGCCGGCCGTGCGCGTGCTGCTCGAACGCGGGGCGTTCGATGCGGACTCCACCGCCCTCGTCGTCGGTGCGCTGGTCGTCTACGGACTGGGCATCTTCGCCCACAGTGGCGTGGAGATCCTGAGCCGCGGCTTCTACGCGCTCTCCGACACGCGCACCCCGGTCGCCGTCGCCGTCGTCGCGATGGCCATGAACGTCGCCTTCGCCGCGTTGCTGCTCTCCCCCTTCGGCGTCCGAGGCCTGGCGGGGGCCGCCTCGCTCTCCGCGACGCTGGAGTTCCTGCTGCTGCTGCGGCTGCTGGACGTGCGCCTCGGCGGCCTCGAGCGTCGCGCGCTCCGCCGCACCGTCGGCGGCACCGCCCTCGGCAGCATCGTCATGGCGGAGGCGGTCGTGCTCGCGCTGCTGCTCCTCCGCGCCGCCGGCGTCG
>PHBR01000136.1 GCA_002840675.1 Chloroflexi bacterium HGW-Chloroflexi-9 | reverse complement strand
GGAAACCATGGTGCACGATTTCCAGTTCCTCGGTCGCGACGTCGTTGGAACTTGCTGAGAAGCGGGGGCCGCGCCACTTCACGGGGAACGCGTCGTAGAACGTCCACTCGCGGAGCACGGTGCCCATGCCGTCCACCATGGACAGCGCCACGGTCAGTCGCGGGACCACGTTGCCCTCCCCGGCGAACTTCTCGCCGGAGGAGGTGCGCAGCCAGTTCTGCAGCCCGTCGTTGGTGGTCACGCCGCGCTTCAGCACCAGGTTCGGCCACTTCATGCGGCCGGGGACCCGGTGGATGTACTCGTTCTGGCCGCCTTCGGGGATCTCCTCCACCTGGATTTCAACCTCCAGGCCGGAGACCTCCGTGAAGGAGCCGACTTCCATGCCGTCCATGGTCAACTTGAAGACGCCGGCGAAGGGGGGGTGGTCAGCCAAGTTGCTTCACCCCCTCCCACGCTCGGCGGTTCAAGTCAGCGACCTTCTGGACCAGCATCAGCCGGTCGTCGTGCTCCAGGTCCACCAGACGGTCGATGTCCCAGTGGAGGTGGTAGGCGAGGTACGTGACCTCGTCCCACGTGTCCTCCACCGGGTAGACCATCAGGCGACGGCTGACCCTCCGGCCAAAGGGAATGACACCCCCTGGTCCAGGACGGCAGCCTGCTCCGCCGCACCACCGAAGTTGATGCGGGTGTAGAAGTCCTGCAGGTACGCCAGGTCGGAGGAGAACAGGCCCTCGATGGTCTTCGGGGTGACCTGTGAGAGCGCCCCCAGCTTGACGATCGTGCGGGACAGCACGATCACCGTGAGGTACGCCTCGTTCTCCTTGACCCGCGCGTCACGCAGCGGCTCGATTTCGTCGCGCGCGGTGGCCAGCCGCATGACGCCTTCGCGATGCAGCGAGCCGGAGTCGTCGACGTAGCCGCGCGGCAACGTGAACGGGAACTCCGTCTGCAGGGTCATGCGCGGACCAGCCCTTCATGCGAGATCGTCACCTCTTCGACGGCGATCTCGTCCGAGCCGGCGTTCAGGTCGGAACCCTTCCAGTTGCTCGGCCAGCCGTTCTCGAAGTTCCACCGCGCCACCTCGGCGCCCATGGAGTCGTAGATGACCAGGGAGCCGTTGCGCCGGGCGGTGTCGATGTCGCCATCGAGCACCTGCTGACGCCACTCCCAGAGGGCCAGGCTGTCGTCCACGCGGCGCTTGAGGACGATGTCGGACCACTTCTTGGCGCCCGGCACCTTGCGGATGATCATCTTCCCCGCGGCGGTGGATTCCTTGTACTCGATGATGTTCGTCTCGGAGTTGATCCCGGTGGCCTCTTTGAACTGGGCCACCGTCACCCCGTCGATCTCGACGAAGAAGGCTGAGGTAGTGAGCAGGTCAGGCATGGTCGTCCAATCCTTCTGCTAGTCGTCCGGTTAGTTCTTGAGCGGGTGCGGGCTACTCAGCGCCCGGCCCGGCCCACTGAGCGATCCGGATGACCACGAACTCGGCGGGCTTGACCGGCGCGACGCCGATCTCGATCGTCACGCGGCCCTCGTCCACGGACTCGCGCGGGTTGGTCTCTGCGTCGCACTTGACGTAGAACCCCGCGTCCGGCGTGGCGCCGACCATGGCGCCCTGGCGCCACAGGCCCAGCAGGAAGCCGTTGACCGTCCGGCGGGCACGGGCCCACAGGTTCGCGTCGTTCGGCTCGAAGACCACCCACTGCGTGCCACCGAGGAGCGAGTCCTCGATGAAGTTGAACAGCCGGCGCACGTTCAGGTACCGCCACAGCGGGTCGGAGGACGTGGTGCGGGCGCCCCACACGCGGATGCCGCGGACACCGAACGAGCGGATGGCGTTGATACCCACCGGGTTCAGGATCTCCTGCTCGCCAGTGGTCATCTGGTACTCAAGGTCCAGCGCGCCGCGCACGACCTCGTTGGCCGGGGCCTTCCACACGCCAACCGCGTCCGTGCGCGCCCACAGGCCGGCCAGGTGGCCGCTCGGCGGGATCGTGATCACCTTCGGCAGGTCGTTGTTCGGCTTCGCCAGCGGGTTCGAGATCCGGATGTTCGGGTAGTAGAGCGCCGCGAACATGGAGTCGAAGCCGGAAGCGGTGCGCCACTCCAGGCACTGCTGCGGGTTCATACCGGGAGGCGCGTCCAGGATCGCCATGCGATCCTTCTGCGACTCGCAGTGGCCCACCAGCGCGATCTGCACGGCCTTCCAGGTGTCTTGGTCGATGGAGCCGTCGTCCTTGCGGGCGAGGGTGATGAGGTCCGGGACCGCCACCATCGTGACATCCTCGGCCACGGCCAGGCCGGCGATGCCGGTCCGGAGCGCCTCGTTGCCGACTAGGTCGTCGGCGCCCAGCGGCAGCTTGTTGCCGTCCGCGTCGGTGTGCGCAACGCGCACGATGTACGCGCGGCCGCCACCGTTGGCGAAGTAGCCGTAGACGGCGTGCGGCATGACCGCGCCCTCAACAAAGCCACCGTACAGGCGCTCGAACTGGGACCAGTTGGTCACCAGCGTCGGGCGCACCCCGGTCGGGTCGTCCGGGTTTCCTTCGGGCGCCTTCGCGGTGAAGCCCACGAACGCAGCGACGGCTGTCGCCACGCCCTGGATCGGCCGCGAGCCACCTTCGACTTCCTCGACGTATACGCCGGGTGCCTGGTAAACAGCCATCCTGCCTGTCCTTACCGGCCCGAAGCGGCCCGTACCGCCTCTACGAGCCCACTCGTGCTCAACTCAGATTCGTACGCCACCCGATCCACCCGGCCCGGCACCACCCGCATCGCAAGGCGGTCGCTGGAACAGGCGATCACGGTCACGGTCGGGAGCCGCGTCTGCACGGAGGCCATGACGGCCTCGCTTCGACGGTCATCCCAGTCGACCAGCACCGCATCCGGTGCCGTCGCCTCCACCCGTGCCAGGAGGTCCGGCTGTGCCGACCGCTCGCCGACACATTCGATACGGGCGTCGGCCAGGACTTCGAGAAGTCCGAGCCTCATGACCGCACCGAATTCACCGACAAGTACGCCCGACACATCACGCTCCACCTGGCACTGCTGGCGAGCGTGACAGTACGTCGCGGACCGCTCGGACCGGCAGGGACGGAAGGGACACAGGCGGTGCCAACCGGGGGGATCATTCGGACCCCCCAACACCGTTCGAGATGCCGTCCACCGTCCGGGCACGCGACTCCGCGACCGTCGCGAAGTTCCGCACGCGCCGGCTCGGCACGTCCGTGCCATGCGCGCGCGAGGTGAGGTCGACACCCAGCGTGGGCGGGCCGGCGGGCCGGAGGACGGAGGCGTCCACGCTCGCGCTGACCACCACGTCCAGGGCGGCCTTCAGTTTTCCGCCCACGGAGGACCAGAACTCGCTGCTTTCCGCGCCGTCGAAGCGGGCTACGTTGATCCTCGGGAGCGGACGCACCTGTGCCAGGCCGCCCTGCAGGTACTGCTCCGGGATGATGGGCACGCGCAGGGCGGTGACCAGGAGCGCGCCGAGCAACTCGTGCTCGTCGCGGACCTCGTTCGTCCAGGTCGTGATGAGGTAGCGGAAGTCGATGCGGGGCAACACGGGCCGGTGGAAGCGATCGCCATCCTGCTCCACGAGGTCGATGCCGCCGGCCGCCTCGCCGATGTTGCGGCGGA
Source organism: Chloroflexi bacterium HGW-Chloroflexi-9 (assembly GCA_002840675.1). Taxonomy (GTDB): domain Bacteria; phylum Chloroflexota; class Dehalococcoidia; order UBA2979; family UBA2979; genus W-Chloroflexi-9. The sequence continues at coordinate 2,139 of PHBR01000136.1, read as the reverse complement.
TGTCCCAGACGAAGAGGTTGACCGTGGGACGCGTGAGGCGGGAGCTCCACTCGTCGTCGGGCGCGTTGTAGGCAATGTCCACGCGGTCGTCCAGGGGCACCTCCGAGCGGAGGTACTGCTCCAGGGTGGCGTCCAGCAGGTGGATCATCGCCAGTCCCCTAGATCAGCCCGTGCCGCACGGCCAGCGCCACGGCCTGCGCGCGGTTCTTGCAGTTCATCTTCACCAGCAGGTCGTGGACGATCCGCTTCACCATCCGCTCGGAATACGACAGGCTCGTCGCGATCTCGCTCGTCTCCGAGCCGGCGGAGAGCTCGCGCAGCACGGCGACCTCACGCTGGCCCAGGTCGAAACTCACGTGCCGCTGGCCTCGCGAGGCGCTCTCGAAAAGCCGCGCGAGCAAACGCACGGGGATGGCGCTGTTGCCGGTCGACACCGTGCGCAGCGCCGCGGTCAGCGACTCCGGCGTCAGTTCGTCCCGCAGGAGGATCGCCGCGACGCCTGCCTCCACCGCGTCGACGAGGGCCGGGTCGTGCTGGTCACGGAGGAGGGCGCAGAGCGAGACGGCGGCCCCACGCTGCAGCGAGACGACCTCGCCCAGGTGACCGTTGCTGGCGTCGAAGACCAGCACATCGGCCTCAACGGACTCCACGCGCCGGGCGATGCGGTCCCCATGCCCGGCGACGCGGATGCCGTCCGCCTCCAGGCATGCGGTCAGTCCGCGCCGGTAGATGGGGTTCGGGTCTTCGATCCAAACGGACAGGCGGCCTTGGCTCATGCACAGCACTAGAGCAGGACGGATGGACCCCGCACAGGTCTAAAGGTGCCAGCGTCCGTGCCAACACGACTGGTCCAATGGTGCCATCGGGCACCCGTTGGTGCGGTGGAGTGCATCTTCGTGCAGCCGCGCCAGCCTCATCGCGCACCACGCCGGCGCGCTCGAAGGCGACCCGGCGCTGCCCGGACCGGACTGCTGGACGTGGGAGGGGTTAGATCAGCCCGCGCCGGATGCCCAGCGCCACCGCCTCAGCGCGGGTCTGGGCACCGAGCTCCTCGAGGATCTCGGCCACAGCGTGCTTGATCGTGCGCTCGGAGAAGCCCAGCGACTCGGAGATCTGACGGGTCGCGGCGCCGGCGGCAAGCATCCGCAGGACATCGGTGTTGCGGCTGGAGAGGGAGCCCGTGGGCGCGTCCAGCAGGTTCACCTGCAATCCGCTGGCCGCGGCACGCACGCCGTTGATCAACTGGGCCGGCGTGAGCGCCGCCCGCGGCAGCAGGCCCACCACCTGCGAGTCGATGCGCGAGCGGTCCGCCGGCGGCACGTCCGTGCACACCACCACCGGGCCGGAGAGCCGGAACCGTTCCAGCGCGCTCAGCGAGGCGACGACCAGGCTGATCCCGGTGACATCCCGCGGGGGTGCCGCACCTTCGTGCACCACTTCCATCATCTGGTCAGCCGTGAGGCAGGAGACCACGCCGCGGCGAAAGATCTCGTTCTCGTCGACAACCGCGAGGCCGATTCGATCCACCGGTTGACCCCTGAGCACGTCCGCTAGGCGGACGGCGAACACCGTTGGAGGTGGCAACAGGGGTCATGGCAACACCCGCGATCGGTCAGATCGCAGAACCTAGCGTCCCCCCGCCGGGCTATATTCTGAGGCCGTCTGTCAACGATTCATGCACGTAATAATCACACCGTCTGGCGCTGGCGTTTTATGGTCGATTCGCGCACCATGCAGCACGCGCGGGGCGTTCCCGCGTCGGGAGGCACTGTGACGCTGGAGCCGTGGGAACTGTTCGCCAGCGCCGTCCTGGAGGCCGAAGCGCTCGTGCGCCGGATGACCTCCGGGCCCCCTCGCGACCTGGCCGGCCTGGTGATCGAGGACGACGAGGTCGACCGCCTGCTGGCGGAGTTGCCCGGCATGGGCGGCGCCTTCGACACGGATATCCGCGATCGCACCGGCGTCGGTGAGGCGCTCGCGCAACTGCGTGCCCAGTTCCACGAATCGCTCCAGGACGCTGGCCGCTTCTCCTCACTCGTCCGGCGTGCCGCCCTCGACCCCGGGGAGGCGGAGGTGCTCGCGCTCCTGGCCGCGATCGAGCGCAGCCCAGCCCGGCAGCGGCTGCTCGCCTACGCGCAG
>PHBR01000135.1:5832-8830 GCA_002840675.1 Chloroflexi bacterium HGW-Chloroflexi-9 | reverse complement strand
ACCCTCGGCCTGCTTGCCGCCGTAGTAGCCGGACAACAGCTGGATGACCGCCGAGCGGACCTTCTCCAGATCCGCGCCCAGATTGAGCAACACCTGTGCGGCGACGCCTTCGCCCTCGCGAATCAGGCCGAGCAAGATATGCTCGGTACCGATGTAGTTGTGACCAAGCTGAAGCGCCTCGCGCAACGAGAGCTCAAGAACCTTCTTGGCGCGGGGTGTGAACGGGATATGACCCGTCGGCACGTACGTACCTCGGCCAATAAGCTCCTCGACTTGCTGATGGACGTCTTCAAGCGAAATGCTCAGGCTCTCAAGGGCCTTAGCAGCAATGCCATCCTGCTCGCGAATCAGACCCAGGAGTAGATGCTCCGTGCCGATGTAGTTGTGATTGAACCGCTGCGCCTCTTCCTGAGCGAGTGTCAGGACGCGACGTGCGCGTTCGGTGAACTTGTCGAATCGGTCAGCCATGTCCGGCTCCGTCCGTTCCCATACATCAAGGCTACCACAGCGCCCGGTTCCGCCCTACGGGCCGAACCGGTGCAGCCTGCCCCGCCAATGCACGGGGTAACTGGGATCTTGATCCATCGTGGCCCCGGGGATGGGCCTCGTCTGTGGGGTGTTCCCCGGATGCCGCACACGGCACCCGGCCATCACCCGAAGGAGCAACGCGCCGGTTGGAGTATGTCCCAACCGGCGCGCGCTGAACCTTCTGAACCGACCGAGGCGTTACGCCTGGTCTTCGCTCTTCGCTTCGGCCTCTGCCTCGACCTCAGCCGGAGTCTCAGCCTCGGTCGTGGTCTCCGCCTCAGCGGGGGCCTCCGTCGCGGCCGGCGCTTCGGCCGGAGCCTCCGCAGTCGGGGTCACCGCAGCCGGGGCCTCAGTCACCGCAGCCGGGGCCTCGGCAACCGGAGCCGGAGCCTCGGTCACCGCCTCGGCGACGGGCTGGTCCTGCTGCTGCTGCAGTTCGGCCTGAGCCTGCTGCATCGCGGCCTGCATGGCCGTCAGCACGGGCGCCTCGTCACGCATGGCCGGGCGCTGCTGCTGCTGGGCGCCACCACCGCCACCGCCGGTGTTGCCACCGCTGTAGTCGGTCTCGCGCTCCGGCTGCACCTGCTGGCGCTTGGTCGACTCCTCCGCCGAACGGGCGGCACGGGCGGCCATGCGGGGGAGCAGCGCAGCGACTTCGTCCTGGAAGGACGCCGCGGCGTCCTCCGGGACGGCCGTCACGCGGCCGTCCGCGTCGAACTGCCAGCCGCGGATGAGCGCCTCGTTGCGCGCCTCGCGCAGGGAGAGGCCCAGGCGGTGACGGTCGTGCTCGATGCGCACGATCTTAAGGGGGACGATGTCGCCCTCCTCCACCACTTCCTCCGGGTGGCCGATGCGGCGGTCCACCAGCTCGGAGACATGCACCAGGCCCTCCACCGGGCCAGGCAGCCGGGCGAAGGCGCCGAAGGCGACCAGCTTGGTGATGACACCCGGCACCACGTCACCAACCTGGTAACGGGTGATGAGCTGCTCCCACTCCTCGGGCGACGCGCGCCGGATGGAGAGGGCGATCTTCTTGGTCTCCTGGTCCACCTTCATCACGTAGACCTGGACCTCGTCACCGACATGGAACAGGTCTTCCGGGGTGGCGTTGCGGTCCCAGGAGAGTTCGGACAGATGCACCAGGCCGTCGGCGCCGCCGAGGTCCACGAACACGCCGAAGTTCCGGATGGAGGTGATGCGGCCGGCGCGAATCTCGCCCTCGGCGAGCTCGTCCAGCAGCCGGTCCTTCTGCTCAGCGCGCCACTCCTGGAGCGCGGCGCGCTCGGACAGGATGACGCGGTTGCGCCGGCGGTTGATCTCGATCACCTTCAGGCGCAGGCCGCGGCCCACCTGGGCGGACAGCGGGTTGGTGCCGTCCGTCCCGGGCTTGGCGCCGACCACCTGAGACATGGGAATGAAGGCGTTCACGCCCTCCACGTTCGCCAGGAGGCCGCCCTTGTTGTAGCCGGTGACTTCCGCCTCGAAGATCTCGCCGGACTCGAAGCGCTCCTGCAGGACACGCCACCCCTGCTCGCCGCGTGCGCGGTCGATGGAGAGCGCCACCTGGCCCTCAGCCGTTTCCGGCTGAAGGACGTAGACGAGCACGCGCTCGCCCGGCAGGACTTTGGTCAGCGGGTCCGCACCGAGCGAGTGCATCTCGCTCTGCGGGACAATGCCTTCGGACTTGAAGCCGATGTCCACGAGGACGCCGTCACGGTCCACACTCATGACGGTGCCTTCGACCACCTCGCCGCGGCGTAGTTGCCTCGGCTCAGCGATCTCCACGCTCTCCAGGAGCGCGGCCATGTCCATCTCAGCGGCGGGGGTGGTCTGATTCGTCAACTGCGGTCTGCCTCCAAGCGGGATGTGCCCGGACCCGGACTCGTCCGGCTCAGAGCGGCGCGCATCGTAGCACGCCGCCGTCTGCGCCAATGACGGTACGGAGGGGATGACTCCCCCGGCCTTCCAGGCGAAGGCCACTGTATATGGCGGAGGGGCCGCCGGCCCGGGATGAAACACCCCTATGTATGCAGCAGGCCATCCGGGGTGCTCCCGGATGGCCTGCATCGTCCTGGCGGTGGCCTATCTTCCACACCCCGTTGCCAGGGCAGTATTGTCAGCGCTGCGACGTTTCACTTCCGTGTTCGGAATGAGAACGGGTGGGTCCGCCGCGCTCTAACCACCAGGAAGAGCAGTATTGCGTCGATCGCCCGTTACAGGCAAGCCCTCTGGCCTCCCCCGCACGCACTTTTTCCTCGCGGCCCGCGCCCCCGTGCCGGCTTCCCCGAGTTGCGCTCGATGGAACCTCGGACGGTCTGGCGCGCGCCGGTGTCCGGGGACTGGAGGTGTACCTGCGTGGGGACAAGGAAGGGCGGGGCCCCGTGGCCCCGCCCTTGCGAATCGTTCTGGTAGCGGGAGAGGGATTCGAACCCCCGACCTTCGGGTTATGAGCCCGACGAGCTACCACTGC
>PHBR01000135.1:0-5809 GCA_002840675.1 Chloroflexi bacterium HGW-Chloroflexi-9 | reverse complement strand
CGTCCGTGCCGGCACCCCGGCCAACGAAATACTGCTAGAGCGGAACCCTGCTGCGCGTACAGCGCACGCCGGTATCACGATGCGTGCTTGAAAGAAGGTCAAGCCCTCGACCATTAGTACCAGTCAGCTGAACACATTGCTGTGCGTACACCTCTGGCCTATCAAGCGGGTAGTCTTCCCGCGGTCTTACCCGGTTAACCCGGTGAGTAGCCTCATCTTGAAGTCGGCTTCCCGCTTAGATGCTTTCAGCGGTTATCCGTTCCGGACATGGCTACCCGGCGATGCTCCTGGCGGAACAACCGGCACACCAGAGGTCCGTCCACCCCGGTCCTCTCGTACTAGGGGCAGATCTCCTCAAGCTACTTGCGCCCACAGCGGATAGAGACCGAACTGTCTCACGACGTTCTGAACCCAGCTCGCGTACCGCTTTAATGGGCGAACAGCCCAACCCTTGGGACCTGATTCAGCCCCAGGATGCGACGAGCCGACATCGAGGTGCCAAACCCTACCGTCGATGTGAACTCTTGGGTAGGATCAGCCTGTTATCCCCGGGGTAGCTTTTATCCGATAAGCCATGGCCCTTCCACACGGGACCATAGGATCACTTTGGCCGACTTTCGTCCCTGCTCGACGCGTCAGTCTTGCAGTCAAGCTCCCTTATGCCAATGCACTCAACGGGTGATTACCATCCACCCTGAGGGAACCGTTGCGCGCCTCCGTTACATTTTTGGAGGCGACCGCCCCAGTCAAACTGCCCACCAGACATTGTCCCAGCGCTTGCTCGCCGGTTAGAAGTACAAACTAGGAAGAGTGGTATTTCACCGTTGGCTCACCGCCCACCGAAATGAACGGATCAAAGCCTCCCACCTATCCTACGCATCCTAGCCCGGACTTCAATGTCAAGTTGCAGTAAAGCTCCACGGGGTCTTTTTGTCCTGCTGCGGGTAGGCCGCGTCTTCACGGCCAACTCAATTTCGCCGAGTCCCTCGTCGAGACAGCGCCCAGATCGTTACACCATTCGTGCGGGTCGGAACTTACCCGACAAGGAATTTCGCTACCTTAGGACCGTTATAGTTACGGCCGCCGTTCACCGGGGCTTCAGTTCAGGCCTCTCAGCCCTCCCTTTAACCTTCCGGCACTGGGCAGGTGTCAGCCCCTATACTTCCCCTTACGGGTTCGCAGAGACCTGTGTTTTTGTTAAACAGTCGCCTGGGCCGGCTCGCTGCGGCCCCCGGACGCTCCGGACGTAAAGTCCTTCACCTCCAGGGGCGCTCCTTCTCCCGAAGTTACGGAGCCAATTTGCAGAGTTCCTTAACGAGGGTTCTCTCGAACGCCTTACGGTACTTACCGTCGCCCACCAGTGTCGGTTTGCGGTACGGGCGCCACAGTAACTCGACGACGACGCTTTTCTAGCCGGCATGGACTCATCAGGGCATCGTTTTGACCGAAGTCTCCACTTACTAATGCACCCTCCGCTTAGCCTGGCGGCGGATTTGCCTACCACCAGATGCCTACGGTGCCTCTCGGGCCATGTCCACAAGACCCGTCCTGACTATCCTCCCGGGTCACGCCTCTCGTCTCAAACGCTACTGCAGCGGGGCAGGAATACTAACCTGCTGTCCATCGCCTACGGCTCTCGCCCTCGGCTTAGGCCCGCCTAACCCTACGCGGAATAACCTTGCGTAGGAAACCTCAGGCTTACGGCGTCCAGGTTTCTCACCTGAATTACGCTACTCATGCCGACATTCTCACTTCTGTACGCTCCACCAGGGGTCACCCCGCCGGCTTCACTGCCTACAGAACGCTCCCCTACCAATAGACCTTGCGGCCTATTCCCTAGCTTCGGTGCCATGCTTGAGCCCCGATACATTGTCGGCGCCCGGCCACTCGACCAGTGAGCTGTTACGCACTCTTTTAATGGTGGCTGCTTCTAAGCCAACATCCTGGCTGTCTGTGCGACCAGACATCCTTTAACACTGAGCATGGACTTAGGGACCTTAGCTGAGGGTCTGGGTTGTTTCCCTTTTGACAATGGATCTTAGTACCCACTGTCTCACTCCCGAGCTCTCATCCGACGGTATTCGCAGTTTGACTGGGTTTGGTAAGCGCTATGCCCCCTAGCCCAACCAGAGCTCTACCCCCATCGGAAAACACTCGAGGCTGCACCTAGATGCATTTCGGGGAGAACCAGCTATCTCCGAGTTCGATTGGCATTTCACCGCTACCCACAGGTCATCCAACTGCTTTGCAACGCAGGAAGGTTCGCGCCTCCACGAGACATTACTCTCGCTTCACACTGCCCATGGGTAGATCACTCGGTTTCGGGTCTACGTCCAGCGACTGAATGCCCTATTCAGACTCGCTTTCGCTACGGCTCCGTCACTCACATGACTTAACCTTGCCACTGAACGTAACTCGTCGGCTCATTCTTCAATAGGCACGCCATCACCCGGACAAGCCAGGCTCTGACTGCTTGTAGGCACACGGTTTCAGGGACTATTTCACTCCCCTCCCGGGGTGCTTTTCACCTTTCCCTCACGGTACTTGTTCACTATCGGTCGCCAGAAGTATTTAGCCTTGGAGAGTGGTCTCCCCAGATTCCCACTGGATTTCTCGTGTCCCGTGGTACTCAGGATACGGATCGGAGTCAGCTGAGTTTCGCGTACGGGGCTCTCACCCCCTGTGGCAGGCCGTTCCAGGCCTTTCCGCTACCCAGCTGATTTGTAACTCCAATGACCCGTCCTACAACCCCGACATCCGAAGACATCGGTTTGGGCTGTTCCCCGTTCGCTCGCCGCTACTAGGAGAATACTTTCTTTTCCTCGGGGTACTGAGATGTTTCAGTTCCCCCGGTGCCCTCCATCCAGCCTATGTGTTCGGCTGGCGGTGACCCGGTATGACCCGGGCCGGGTTGCCCCATTCGGAGATCTCGGGTTGAGCTTGCTAGACAGCTAGCCCGAGCTTTTCGCAGTCTTGCCACGTCCTTCATCGGCCTCTGGCGCCAAGGCATCCACCGTGTGCCCTTAGTAGCTTGACCCTCTATCAAGCACACTCCGCGATACAAACGTCTCGAGGGCCGCCCCAACGGCGGTCCCCCAGGACTCGGCGCGCGCTAAAAACGCGCGAAAATCGCAGGATTCGCAAATGCTCTCGCAGTATTTCGTTGTGAAGGTGCCGGCGGCATCCAGAGGATGCCTGGTGCGTACGCCTGAGCGTCGCTGCGGCGCCACGAGGGGTACTCGCGGCGCCGCAGCGTCGTTCAGTCATCCGTGTGTGGTGCGTGGGGCCCGGGCGGCTGACCTGGGGGGACCACCGGCCTGGGAAGGCCTGGTGGAGCCGGGGGGACTCGAACCCCCGACCTCCGCCTTGCAAAGGCGGCGCTCTCCCGGTTGAGCTACGGCCCCGGGTGGAGCCTTCCCACCGGCGGACCGGTGGGCTGGATGGTGGGCCATCCTGGACTCGAACCAGGGACCTCAGTCTTATCAGGACTGCGCTCTAACCACCTGAGCTAATGGCCCCGGGCTTGCCCCCGTGCGGGGCGAGGGCCGGAGCCACCGCCCGCGGAGCGGACGCACATCACCAGCTGGATAGCAGACAGAATCTCTCGCGCGAATCCATTGCGAGGTCCGTTTTACCCTCATGCCCGCGGGACGGGACCGCCACACTTGGCGAGCTGAGGGATCGACTTAGGAGTCTGGCCGCTGCCAGCCGTACAACGTACGGCCAGCGCCCACGCGCCACCCCGTGAAGGGCGCCGCCTGGACGGCAAACTTGCTCCCTAGAAAGGAGGTGATCCAGCCGCACCTTCCGGTACGGCTACCTTGTTACGACTTCGTCCCAGTCATCAGTCCCACCTTGGGCGGTTGCCTCCTTGCGGTTAGCGCACCGACTTCAGGTGTTACCAACTCCCATGACGTGACGGGCGGTGTGTACAAGGCCCGGGAACGTATTCACCGCAGTAAGGCTGACCTGCGGTTACTAGCAACTCCGGCTTCATGCAGGCGGGTTGCAGCCTGCAATCCGTACTGAGGACAGCTTTGTCCGATTAGCTCCACCTCGCGGTATCGCAACGGTCTGTACTGCCCATTGTAGCGTGCGAGTGGCCCAGGACGTAAGAGCCATGCTGACTTGACGTCATCCCCGCCTTCCTCCCGGTTGCTCCGGGCAGTCCCGTGTGAAAAATTCAACACACGGCGAGGGTTGCGCTCGTTGCGGGACTTAACCCAACACCTCACGGCACGAGCTGACGACAGCCATGCAGCATCTGTGACACCGCCCCGAAGGGAAGACGACTTTCATCGCCGGTCGATGCCATGTCAAGCCCTGGTAAGGTTCTTCGCGTAACTTCGAATTAAACCGCACGCTCCGCTGCTTGTGCGGGCCCCCGTCAATTCCTTTGAGTTTTAGCCTTGCGGCCGTAGTCCCCAGGCGGAATACTTATCGCGTTAGCTTCGCTACCCAGGGAGTCGATACCCCAGACAGCTAGTATTCATCGTTTACGGCGTGGACTACCCGGGTATCTAATCCGGTTTGCTCCCCACGCTTTCGCGCCTCAGCGTCAGAACATCCCCAGAGAGTCGCTTTCGCCACTGGTGTTCCTCCCGATATCTACGCATTCCACCACTACACCGGGAATTCCACTCTCCTCTAGATGTCTCAAGACTGGCAGTATCCAAGGGCTTCTCCCAGTTGAGCCGGGAGATTTCACCTCGGACTAACCAGTCCGCCTGCGCGCGCTTTACGCCCAGTAAATCCGGACAACGTTCGCCACCTACGTATTACCGCGGCTGCTGGCACGTAGTTAGCCGTGACTTATTCGCGAGGTACCGTCAGATCTTCTTCCCTCGCAAAAGGGGTTTACAACCCGAAGGCCTTCTTCCCCCACGCGGCGTTGCTCCGTCCGACTTTCGTCGATTGCGGAAAATTCCTCGCTGCTGCCTCCCGTAGGAGTCTGGGCCGTATCTCAGTCCCAGTGTGTCTGGCCGTCCTCTCAGACCAGATACGGATCGTTGCCTTGGTAGGCCGTTACCCCACCAACTAGCTAATCCGCCGCAGGCCCCTCCAGAAGCGCATTGCTGCTTTGGTCCGTGGACCGTATGCGGTATTAGCTCCTCTTTCGAGGAGTTATCCCCCACTTCTGGGCAGGTTCCTACGTGTTACTCACCCGTCCGCCACTGAGCTTTCGCTCCGTGCGACTTGCATGCGTTAGGCACGCCGCCAACGTTTATCCTGAGCCAGGATCAAACTCTCCGCTAATTGTGAACCGAAACCGATTACCCCGAGGGGTGACCGGATATGTTACACGCGGTGTCGGTCTCGAATATCTTCGCGCGACGATTCCCTCCGCCGGCCGAAGCCGCCGCAGGTAAAGCGCGTCGCACGAATCCGAACCGACGGGGATCCGTCTTTCAGATTCTGTCTGCTATCCAGATGTTAATGTGCGCGGCCGCCACACTGGCGACCAATCGAAGATGCTACGACTTTCGTCCGGACGTGTCAACGACACGCGGAGGAAAGAAGAACGCCGGCTCATCTCTGATGCCGACGCACACGTCCCGAAGACTTAACGTCGAGGGCCGTTTCCGGTCCGCCCGCTTGTGGGCGGCCGTTCCCGTAGCCACAGAATCTTACCAATCGACTCCGTATGCGCTAGTGGCAGATCAGAGGTTCCGGAAGATCTTTCCGCGAGCCGTCTGATGGCCGTCACATGCGCGGAGTCCACCCTCACACCCAGGCGCGCTGCGGTCAAGCGCACCACCCGCGCCGCCACCGCTGGCGCCGCCGACCGCAGCGCGAGACGGTCGAGGCC
>PHBR01000134.1 GCA_002840675.1 Chloroflexi bacterium HGW-Chloroflexi-9 | reverse complement strand
CGGACGCGGAGGCGACCACGAGCGGCGGCGTGGCCCCGGCCCGCGCCATCCGCGACAGCACGCCGATGCGCTCCCAGGAGACGTCCGGGTCGTGTCCTTCGCGGGAGAAGGGGAGCGCGGCGCGGCCGGGGAAGTGCACCGCGGCGTCGCCCGCCCAGGCGCGCACCTGCTCCACCATGGTTTCTGCATCCACCTCGCGCGGGACGACGAGCAGCACCGGGCGGCGCGAGCGACGCCAGAGCAGGGCGGTGCAGGCCGCCTTCGCGGAGTCGGGCACGCCCAGTCGTGCCGGGCGCCCCGCGTCCAGCTGTGCGTACAGCTCGGTCAGCGGGTCCAGCGTCCCGAGGACCGGGAGCAGCGCGCCGAGGTCGATCGCCATCCCCATCGCTCCAACGTGGCCGCGTGTCACGCCGCAAACGCGGCTGCACGCGCGAACGGGGCCGCCCGGGTTCGGGTGGCCCTCAAACAGGTCTCGGTGGTCAGGGTCGAGTGTAGGTCGGCCGTGCTGGCGCGGGCTAGACGCGCGGGCCCGGTTCCTGGTTCAGGGAGCGCAGCGCCGCCTCGTAGCCAGCGGTCACGGCCAGTTCGATCGCGTCGGCGACACGTCCGAGCGCCTCCTCCAGCACGCGGCGCTCCGGCGCGGTGGGCGCGGCCAGCACCCACGCGGCAATGCGCTCCGGCTCGCGCACGGGCGCGCCGTGGTCGTACGGCCGGTCGATGCCCACGCGGATGCGCGCGAACTCCTGCGTCCCCAGCACGCCGCTGATCGACTTCATCCCGTTGTTGCCGCCGGTGCCGCCGCTCAGCCGCATCCGCGTCTGCCCCACCGGGAGGTCCAGGTCGTCGTACACGACGATCAACTGGGAGGGGTGTGCCTTCAGCCGTCGCAACTCGCCCGCCACCGGCCCGCCCACCTCGTTGTAGTAGGAGCGAGAGCGCGCGAGGTAGAGCGGGTGCCCGTCGATGGAGACGCGGCCCACGCTCATGCGCCCCTCGCGCTTCAGGTCCACGCCGTGGCGGCGCACCATCATCGCTACCAACCACGCGCCCACGTTGTGGCGGGTGCGCGCGTACTCGTCGTCCGGGTTGCCCAGGCCCACCACCAGCAGCGGGCGGTCCGCCGGGGCGGCAAGGGGCGGCGGCGTCTCCTCGCGCTGAGGCGCCTTCAATCGGAACGATGAGAAGCGGCCTCCCAGCGGCATGCCGTTCATCGTGGAGGTGACTGGTGAGGGGCGCAACCGGGCTGATCGTTCTGCGGAGCATCAGCACTCACCGGCCGCCGCGAGTGCGGGTGTGAAGCGCGCGTTGTTGCGGGGCGGGTGCCCCGTACCTACCATGCGCCCGGCGGTGCGCCGTGCGGCGCCTGCGTTCCCAATGCTGCATCTACCGGGTGACCGATCGGAGATGACTGAATGGCTGATGTCATCGCCTCGGCGCGCGCCGCCGGGCGCACGCTTCTGACCGAGGTGGAATCGAAAGAACTGTTGCACGGCGCGGGTATCCCCGTGACGCGCGCGAAGCTCGCGAAGAAGGCGAAGCAGGCAGAGGAGATTGCGGAGGAGATCGGCTACCCGGTCGTCCTCAAGATCGTCTCGCCGGACATCGCCCACAAGTCGGACGTCGGCGGTGTCGCCGTCGGGATCGACTCCGCGAAGGCGCTCCGCAAGGCGTTCAAAGAGATGATGGACCGCGTCCAGGCGGCAGCGCCCGGAGCGCACATCGAGGGCATCTCCGTCCAGCAGATGGCGACCCCGGGCACGGAGGTCATCGTCGGCGCGACGACCGACCCGCAGTTCGGCCCGGTCATGATGTTCGGCCTCGGCGGCGTGTTTGTGGAGGTGCTGAAGGACGTGGCCTTCCGCGTGGTCCCGCTGGAGCCGCGTGACGCGCGGCAGATGGTGCGTGAGATCCGCGGCTTCCCGATCCTGGAGGGCGTCCGCGGCGGCCCGGCGGCGGACCTCGGCGCGCTGGAGTCGCTCATCCTGCGGGTCTCCGACTTCATGTCACAGCACCCGGAGATCGCTGAACTGGACCTGAACCCGGTGTTCGCCTACCCGAACGGCGCGCTGGCGGTGGACGCGCGGGTGGTGCTGACGGAGGCCGCGTCATGAGCGGCAAGAACGCCAAGATCGGCAACGCCGGCACCATCGACCCGGCCCGCCTCCACCGGGCGCTGAACCCGCGCACCGTCGCCGTGGTCGGCGACAAGGGGCCGAACTACAACTGGATCACCAACCTCAAGGAGTTCACGGGGAAGGTCTTCTCCGTCCAGCTGGACGAGAAGGAGATCCCCGGCATCCTGGAGCGCGGCGTCCCGAACTTCCGCTCGCTCGTCGAGATCCCCGAGGACATTGACCTCGTGATCTGCGCCGTGCCACGGCAGGTGACGCCGTTCATCATGAAGGACGCCGTGGCCAAGGGCGTGGGCGGCATCTCCATGTTCACCTCCGGCTTTGCCGAAACCGGCGAGGAGATCGGCGTCAAGCTCCAGCAGATGATCTACGACACGTGTGCCGAGAACGGCATGCCGCTCGTGGGCCCCAACTGCATGGGCATCTACAACCGCCGCCTGGGCGTGAAGTTCACCGGCGCGCAGGAGCAGGGCGAAGGCGGCGAGGTCGGGATCGTGTCGCAGAGCGGCACGCACGGCATCGCTATGACCATTGGCTCGCAGCGCCTGGGCGTGAAGGTGACGCGCGCGATCTCCATCGGCAACGCCGTCGTGCTGAACGAGGCCGACTACCTTGAGTACATGCTGAACGACCCGGACGTCCGGGTGATCTCGATGTACCTGGAGGGCGTGCGCAACGGCCGCAAGTTCTTCGAGGTGCTGAAGAAAGCGACGCGGCAGAAGCCCGTGATCATCTGGCGCGGCGGCCGCAGCCGCGCCGGTGCGCGCGCCGTGCGTTCGCACACCGGCTCGCTCGCCTCGGACGACGCGATCTGGTCGGCGCTCGTGAAGCAGGCCGGTGCGATCAGCGTCGACACGCTCGAGGATGCGATCGACACGATCGCGGCGCTCGTCCTGGCTCCGGCCACGCCGAAGCGCAACCTCGCCCTCGTCGCGATGACCGGCGGCCAGTCGGTCGCCATCACCGACCAGTTCGAGCGCGCCGGCTTCGAGGTGCCCGAACTGTCGAAGAAGTCATACGACATCCTCGGCGAGTTCTTCGTCACCATCGGCGGCTCCTACCGGAACCCGTTCGACGCCTCCTCGACCATCGGCCGGGAGACGGACAACCTGGCGAAGATCCTCGAGGTGCTCGCAAACGAGCGGGCGATCGACGGCGGCGTCGCGTTCGAACTCGGTTCGCGCGGCTTCGAGGATGGCTCGGAGCGCATGGACCAGATGCTGGACCTGCTCCGCAAGTACCGCGACACCACCGGCCTGCCGGTCGTCGCGCTCATGCCGGACGGCGGCGTGATGGGTGGCGACGCCGAGATCCTGGTGCGGGCCCGCGGTTACGTCTCGAAGGCCGGCTTCCCGGTCTACCCCTCGTTCCAGCGCGGGGCCGCCGCCCTCGGTCGTGCCGCCGCGTACTGGACGTGGCGCAAGGAAGTCGGCGCGCGCCCGCGCGCCGTGAAGAAGTAGCGATCGCACCGTCCCGGGGTGTGCGGGAACACGTTTCCCGTATACCCCGGGGGTGTATCCTTCAGTCATGAACGAGCGCGCGCCCCACGCCCCGCTTGGCGATCCGCCCGGCGGCCTCATCTACCTCGATAGCGCCGCCTCCACCGCGCTGCGCCCCGAGGTCCTGGAGGCGATGCTGCCGTTCATGACGGCGGAGTACGCCAACCCCTCCGCCCACCACGAGCACGGCCGCCGCGCCCATGACGCGCTGGAAGGCGCCCGCGACACGGTCGCGGAGGTGCTCGGCGCGCTCGTCGAGGAACTGATCTTCACCTCGGGCGGCACGGAGAGCATCAACACCGCCATCAAGGGCGTCGCCTTCGCGCAGGCGGAGGCCGGCGTCGGCCGCCACATCGTCACCACCGAGATCGAGCACCACGCCGTGCTGCACTCGATGCAGTTCCTGGAGCGCTTCGACTTCGAGGTCGAGTTGCTGCCGGTGGACGAGTACGGCCGGGTCACGCCGGAGCAGGTCGCCGCGGCGGTGCGCCCGGACACCGCGCTGGTCTCCGTTGCCTATGCCAACAACGAGGTGGGGACGGTGCAGCCGCTCGCCGAGATCGTCCGTGCCGTGCGCGAACGCGCTCAGGCCCTCGGACGGCGCGTGCCGTTCCACACGGACGCGGTGCAGGTGCCCAACTCGCACAGCCTGGATGTCGACGCACTGGGCGTCGATCTGCTGTCGCTCTCCGGCCACAAGTTCGGTGGGCCCAAGGGTACGGGCCTGCTCTACCTCCGCCGAGGCGTCCCGTTCCTGGAACTGCTCTCCGGCGGCGGGCAGGAGCGTCAGCGCCGCTCAGGGACCGAGAACGTCCCCGGCGTCGTTGGCATGGCGACGGCGCTGCGCCTCGCGCAGTCGGAGCGCGCCGCGTTCGTCGAGCGCACCTCGATGTTGCGTGACCGGCTGCTCGCCGCGGTCCGCGCGGCCTGCCCGGAAGCGCGGCTCAACGGCCACCCCACGGAACGCCTGCCGCACCACCTCCACGTCTGCTTCTCAGACCTGGAGGGCGAGACGCTGGTGAACGAACTGGACGCGCTGGGCATCGCCTGCTCCGCGGGCGCGGCGTGTACCTCCGCCACGTGGGAACCCTCCCATGTGCTGCTGGCGATGGGCGTGCCGTTGGACCTGGCGATCGGCTCGCTGCGGATGTCGCTCTGGCCCTCGCTGACCGAGGAGCAGATCGACTACGTCGCGCGCCAGTTGCCCGGCGCGGTGCAGCGGGTGCGCGGGGCGGCACTGCCCGCGATCTAGTGCTCGTGCCCGCCCTCGGCCGGGTCGCCGGTAGATGTTCCAACGAAATGTCTATGCCCTCCATCATTTTGCTTTACATATCCGTGTTGAAAAGGTACCGTCTACACAGTTGATCCATTGCAAGCCGACGACATGGAAGCAACGATGCCGGACTCCCCGTTCGACGAGTACCTCGACCTGGTGGAAGCCGCCCGTGAACTGGGCATCCACCCGCAGAGCCTCCGCCGCCTGATCAAGCAGGGCCGCGTCCCCGCGACCCTCTTTGCGGGCAAGTACCTGATCGAGCGCGATAAACTGGACATGTTCAAGTCCAGTTATGACCCTCGACCGGGGCGCAAGCCGATCAGCCGCCTGCTCTAGCTGCCGCTGACGCAAGTCAGGAGCGATCGATGGCCATCACCGTCCCCCGTTAGGTCCGAGCCCCTCCGCCGCTCTCTCTCCCGCCATCCCCTGTGGATCCGGGTAGTGTGCCCGCGTCCGCGCGCGTGAAGAGAGAGCCCGCGTGAACCTCCGTCGAGCCTTTGGTGATCCCATCCCCCGTGCCCCCGGTGTGCCCCCTCGTGCGGCGCGCCTCGCGTTCCTCGGCCGCTTCGCGGACGAGTTGCTGTTCGGCGCCACCGACGTCCTGATGCCCACGATCCGGGCCACCTTCGGCCTGAGTTACGCGCAGGTGGGGCTCCTCCACCTCGCGCTGCAGTACGTCGCCGGCCTCGTCGAGCCGCTGTCCGCGCTGCTCATCGATGTCTGGGAGCGCCGCTGGCTGCTCGCGTGGGGCGCGGCCGGCATCGGCCTCTCGACCGTGATAGTGGGCGTCGCGCCGACGTTTGCGGTGCTGGTGCTGGCGTTCGCGATGTACGGCCTGAGTTCCGGGCCGCTCGCCCACACCGCGGACGTGGTGCTGGTGCAGGCGCACCCCGCGGCGCCGGGTCGGGCGTTCGCCCGCGCGACGGCGCTCGA
>PHBR01000003.1 GCA_002840675.1 Chloroflexi bacterium HGW-Chloroflexi-9 | reverse complement strand
GCGCCCGGACGACGAGCGCCTGGACGACCTCGGCGCGTGGGAGGCCCCCGCGGGCGCCCGCCTGCCGGACACCTTCCGCGGTCGCCCGAACGGCGGCTCCCGCCCCGCACCCCGCGGCTACCGCCCGGGTCCCCGCGGCGGTGGTAACGGTGGCGGCCGGCCGTCCAACAACTACCGCCGGTAGTCGGTCAATCTGACCAGCCAGGACGGGCCGCCCGAGGGCGGCCCGTCCTGTTATGTCGCCTTCTCATCGCAGCCCCCTTCGGGAGTGCCGCGATCCTGCCGAAGATGAAGCATGGCAGTCGTGATCAGGTGCGATGCGTGTGATGGGCAGCTGGGCCGCGAGGTCTTCGGCGTCACGTTGACGCCCGGCAGCCTGGTCGCAGGCGCCCAGTCGGATCCGCGCTTCGTCCCGGACGAGCACCCGTCCGAGCTGGTGCTCTGCCGCCCGTGCGCGGAATACGTGGACGCCGCGGCCGGAGAACTCGCCCGTGCTGCCCGTGGAGACCGGCCGTGATCACCACCCGCGCCTGCGACTGCTGCCAACAGCCCCTCACCACGGAGGTGGCCCAGTTCGAGCGCGTCGAGGGCAGCGTGGTCTTCCTGGCACACCAGCGCTGGTCGATCGAACCGCGGGCCGCCGGCCTCCGGATGGGACTCGTCTGTCGCCCATGTGGCGACTTCCTGAGCAGCGCCATCGAGCACCTGCGCACCGCCCGCCATCCGGGTTATGTCGCCCGCAGCACGGAGTACGACTCCCCCGCCGCTGCGCGCGCCGCGTCCTGAGCGTCGCCCGCTCCCGTCCCTTCCGAGATCGTGGATGAGTTCCACAACATTCGTTGACGCCTCGCGCGGCGCAGGCGTACCTTCCGCGCGCCCGCGGGCACGCGCCCCCGTGCAGCCAGCCAGCACCGGTCGCCGAACTGACTCACGGCGACGCGAGGAGGGGGTGTCGATTTGCCCGACTACAACAAGCCCATCCCGATCCCTGACCCGTTCGTCAGCAAGCCGTACTGGGACGGCGCCAAGGAGGGGAAGCTCAAGCTCCCCCGCTGCACGGCATGTAGCCGCGTGCACTTCTACCCGCGCATCGTGTGCCCGAACTGTGGCTCCCGCTCCATCGAGTGGATCGAGGCCACGGGGGAGGGCTACCTGCACACCTTCGCCGTGCAGCACCGCGCGAGCGGCGGCTGGGCCGAGGAAGCGCCGTTCGTGACGGCCTACATCGACCTGCGCGAAGGCGACCGCGTCTTCACGGTCCTCCGGGGCGTGGATCCCGCGCAGCCGGAAGAGATCATGAAGAAGATCGGCGCCCTGTGCCGCATCGAGTGGGACAAGGCGAGCGACGACGTCTCCGTGCCGTACTGGCGCGTGGTCGGCTAGGCAGAGGAGGACTTCATTGCCCAGTAACCCCTCGAAGGCCGCGGCCATCGTCGCCGCGGCGGAAGCAGACGAGATCGGGTACCTCTCGAACCCGAAGACCGACATGATGCTCGGCATCGAGGCGATTCATAACGTCTGCCGCGAAGCGGGCATCACCACGAAGGACATCGAAGGCATCGCCAACCCGGGCGGCGCCAACTCCTACGCGGAGTACCTCGGCATCGTGCCGAAGTGGGTGGACACGACCGCGGTGGGCGGCTGCTCCTTCCAGATCCACGTCGCCCACATGCTGGCCGCCGTGAACGCGGGCATGCTGGACATCGGCGTGGTCGTGAACGGCCAAGCCGGCTACAGCCGCCGCTCGTTCCCGCGCGGTGCCGCCGGCGGCCCCGGCGGCGACGCGCTGGGCCCGGACGCGCAGTTCATGACGCCATACGGCGTGATGGGCGCACCCTCGCAGTACTCGCACGCGCTGACGCGGCACATGCACCAGTGGGGCTCCACCAAGGAAGACTTCGCGGAGATCGCGGTAAGCACGCGCAAGTGGGCCATGCTCAACCCGCGCGCCGTGATGCACTCCAAGGAGACGAACCCCAACGGTGGCCCGATCAGCGTGGATGACGTGCTGAACTCGCGCATCATCTCCTGGCCGTTGAACATCCTGGACTGCTGCCTGGTCACCGACCACGGCGGCGCCGTGATCGTGGCCTCGGCCGCGGCGGCCAAGTCGTTCCGCACCCCGCCGGTGTGGATCGCCGGCGCCGGCGAGGCGATCGGGCACGCGACGATGCTGGAGATGAAGGACTACACGGCCACCTCGGCCGCGGCGTCCGGTGGGCGTGCCTACAAGATGGCGGGCCTGGGGCCGGAAGACATGGAAATGGCCATGATCTACGACTCCTTCACCGTCACCGTGGGCATCACCGCCGAGATGCTCGGCCTCACCAAGCGCGGTGAGGGCCCCAGCCTGTTCGCCGGTGGGGCCGCGGGCCCGGGCGGCTCCGGCATCCCGATCAACACCAACGGCGGCGGCCTGTCGTTCAACCACTCCGGTATGTACGGCATGCAGTTGCTGGTGGAGGCGTACCGCCAGCTCTCTCGCACCGCGGAGGACGGCATCAACGGCCTCCCGGGCAAGCAGGTGGACGCGGAGACGTGCATCGTGAACGGCACGGGCGGCAGCCTGTCCGCGACCGGCACGCTGGTCCTGACGGTCGACTAACCCTCGATCCGCACGCACGGACTCACGGGAGGCCTCGCCGGCAACGGCGGGGCCTCCCTCGTTTGTGGCTTCCGCCAGCACTGCCCGTCCTGCCATACTCCGAGGCATGACCCGGCTCGACATGGCGACCCTGATCCACGAGGCACCCGTGCGTCTGGCCCCGATGGCCAGTTATACGAATACGCCCTTCCGCCGGATCGCCGTGCAGTGCGGGAGTGGCTTCACTACCAACGAGGAGATCGACGCCGACGGGATCGTCCACGACAACACCCGCACCGTCGCGATGTCGCGGCTCGATCCGGAGGACGGCGTCGTCGCCATGCAACTCCTCGGCGGGAACGTGGAGACGCTCGTCCCGGCGGCGCTCCGGCTGGTGGAGGCGGGCGCGAGCATCATCGACATCAACATGGGCTGCCCTGCCCCGAAGGTGACGAAGAAGGGGAAGGGCGCCGCGCTGATGCGCGATGCGCGCGCCACCGCCGGGATCCTCCGCGCGCTCCGTGCCGCCCTGGACGTACCGCTGACGATCAAGATCCGCGGCGGCTGGAGCGAAGAGCACCTGAACGCCGTGGAGATCGCGCAGATGGCGGAGGGCGAGGGCGTGGACGCGATCACCGTGCACCCACGCACGCGCTCCCAGCGCTACACCGGCCGTGCGCCGTGGGAGGTGATCGCGGACGTGGTGCAGGCGGTCCGCATCCCCGTGACCGGCAACGGCGACATCATCTCGCTCGCGGAGGCGCGCGAGATGATGTCGGCGACCGGCTGCGCGGGCGTGATGATCGGACGGGGCGCCCTCGGCCGGCCGTGGGTGTTCGACGCGACGCACGAAACGCTCGACCTGGAGACGCGTGCCCAGCGCGAGGCCGCGATCGGGCGCGCACACCTCGATCTGATCGAGGCGTCCATGCCCCCGCGCGAGGCGCTGATGCAGGTCAAGAAGCAGGCCAGCATGTACATCGCCGGGCGGACGGACGTGCGACCGCGGCGCGCGGCGATCTTCCAGGCCCGCGACGTTGCCACCGTGCGGAGCCTCTTCGAGGCGGCCGTGGAGGCGGGCCTGGACCCCGGCGTCGTGGGGCGTCAGGGCGTGCTGGCCGGCGCGCCGAACTCCGCGATCAGGTAGTTCACCAGGTCCCACCGCTCCGCCTCGGTGAGGATCTCGTCCCAGGCCTGCATCGCCGTGCCGGGGACACCGCCCGTGATGAACAGGTACGTCTCCGTGTCCGGGTGCAGCGGCACGTGCAGCCGCAGGTCCGCGGGGGGCGGCACCAGACGGGCGGCCTCCGGGCCGTCGCCGCGGCCGCCCAGGCCGTGACAGGACACGCACTGCTGCAGGAACAACGACTCGCCTCGGGCGATCGATGCCTCATCGCCCGGCATCGGGTTCGACAGCGTCGCACCGCCACCGCCGGTCGTCCCAACCCACAACGCGCCCAGGATGAGCACCCAGCCGGCGGTCTGCGTGGCCGCCGAGTACCTCGGGTGGTGGCGCCAGCCGAGCGCGAGGCCGGCGCCCGCCATGAGGGCGAGCAGCGCGCCGAGCAAGCGTGTGGTCAGTTGCGGGGCGGGCGAGCCGAGCACCGCGCGGGCCTCGTCCGTTGTCGTGCCGCTGCCGATCGGCACGGAGAACGCGAGGCGTGCGTCATCGTGGCCCGGGCGGATCACGTCGACGGTGACCTGCCAGGTCAGCGCCAGGCTCAGGAAGCTGCCCTCTGCGGTGTATATCCCCTGTCCCAGCGACGCCGCCTGCACCTGCTCACCACCCAGCGCCCCGGCGCGAGAGAAGGTGACCTCCACGCGGTCGATCCCGCCGATGGTGGCGCCGGCCGCGCCATAGACGTGGATGCGTAGCGCGTTCTGCCCCACCACCGCGGGTGTCACCTGCAGGTGCACGTTCAGGTCGCCCGCCTGCTGCACGCGGTTGAACACCGACACCGCGCCGGCGTCCGCCTCCACCGCCACGGCGCCACGCGGCGTCGGCACCTGGCCGAGCACGCCCACGCTGAACAGCACCACCGCCCCCAGCAGCACCTCGAACGGCACGAGGCGCCGGACGCGCGCCGCCGCCGTGTCCAGCGCTCCCCGGGACGGTGACTTCCCCAGGGCGACCACCGCGCGGCGGTTCAGGAACGCGACGCCCAGCATTGGCGTGATCAGCGCGAACTTGATCAGGAGCCAGCGCCCGTACTCGGTCTCCCAGAGCGCCGGCAGCGCGGGCAGCTCACCGAGCGAACGCACCACGCCGGTCACACCCAGGCCGTAGACGGCGGCAGCCGCGAAGGTCGCGAAGGGGGCCACCGCGTACACCATGGCGCTGCCCCGCTGCACCGGCGGCTGTCGCCTCGTCGCCCACAGGAGCACGCCGAGCGTCGCCAGCCCGCCGACCCACAGCGCCGCGAGCACGAGGTGGATAAGGTCGGACGCGATCGCCCAGGTAGAGCCGGGCGCGGCGGCGGCATGGCTCAGGAGCGAGACGGTGAGCAGGCCGGCGGTCGCAGCCACCGGGAGCAGCGCCAGCGTGGCCACCTCCGCGCGCGGTGCACGCCAGCACCGGGCGAGGAAGGACAGACCGAGGATCACCGCGACGGCCTCGACGGCGAGCATGCGCCAGAGCCAGAGCCTGCCGCCACGCGTCCCGCCGGCGATGTCCAGCACGCTGGCGCCGGGCACAGCCTGCGCCTGCGCGACAATTACGAGCACCCCGCCGGTGATCAGCAGCGCGAGCCCGACGAGCGCGACGCGGCGGGACGCTTCCGCGTGCAGCACCGCGAGCACGATGGCGCGCCGGCCTCGATGCAGCGGGAGCAGCAGCGCCACCCCGCCAGCCACCAGCGCGAAGCCGAGGAAGGTGAACCAGCGGCCAAGGATGTTCGCAGGCGAGTTCCTGGCGCCGAGTTCGGGCTGGTACGCCTGCCCGGACGGGACGGAGCCGTCCGGGTTCAGCACGGTGAACGCGAACGAGCCACTCCACTCGTGCCCGTCGCTCTGTGAAACATTCCGGTAGGAGACTGTGTAGAGCCCGGGGCCGAGTCCGCGGGGCAGACCGCTCAGGTGGTACTCGTCTGTGGGGTCCGCCACGACCCCGTCGAGGGGAAGCGACTCACCCTCGCTCGATAGCAACTCGAATGTGCTGAACCGCGCCTCCAGCGGCTCCGAGAACCACAGGTCGATCGCGGCGGGCGGCGCCACAAGTTCTGCACCGGCGGCCGGTGACGACCGCACGAGCACGGCGTGCGCCTCTGCGACACCTCGGCCAGCGGCCCAGAACGCGAGGCCGAGCACAACCAGCGCCACCCACGCGCCGGCCCGCCTCACCGGGAGGCACCGTCCAGGCGGACCGCCCACACACCGGCGAGCCCGGCTGCCAGGATGCCGGCACCGGCGATCACGGCCCACCACGGGAAGTCGGTCTCCGGTTCGGAGACCGTGGCTGAGGGCGCCGCCTCGGGCGTGCCGGTCGCAACCGGCGCGGGCGTTGCTTCGAGCGCAGGGGTCGGCTCGGGCGTCGCCTCCGGCGCGTTTGGGTCGATCGTGAACACAAAGGTGCCCTCGGCGGAGTCGCCGTCAACGGCGGAGAGCGTGCGCCAGGTCACGGTGTAGAAACCCGGGGGCATGTCGGCGCGCAGTCCGACGGAGAGATGGTGGCGGTCGGCGTCGTCGATGACGAGGACGCCATCGTCGAACCGCTCACCGCCGGCGCCGACAACCTCAAGGGCGTTGGCGCCCTCACGCCGGAACACCTCCTGCGAGAACCAGGCCTCTAGCCGCTCGGGGGCGCTGCGGACGGCCTCGCCGGCGGGGATGTTGGCGCGCACGAACTCCGAATGCGCCTCGGCGACCATCGGGACGGCGAGGCTGATGGCGGCGCATGCCGCCACCAGCCCCATCACCCGGCCGAGCACCGGCCAGATGGCCCTAGTGCCCACTCGTGCCACCGCCGAGGGCAGCCCACACGTTGTGGCTGAGTGCGTGCTGCGTCCCGTGAGCGTCGCCCGCGGCCTTCGCCGCAGCCTCCACGTCATCCGCGGCCAGCGCCGGCTCCAGCGCCGCTGCCGCCTTCGCGAACGCCTCCGCCGCGGCCTGCGCACCTTCCGGCCAGCCGATGGTCTGCGCCGCACGCTTCGCCTGCGTGACCTTCGCGGCCCACGCCTTGTCGATCGCGGGATCCGCGCCGTTGAGCGCGTCGTCGATGCCGTGGAATCCCACGGCGTCGATGATCGCGATCGCGGCCAGGACCGAGCCGTTTGAGTGCGCGGAACCGCGCATGCCGCTGAGCGCGCCGAAGCCGCGCGTGGCCAGCGTCGCCTGCGCCTTGTTTGCCGCGACTGCCGCCTCGGCAGCGGCCGTCGCGTCGTCCGCCTCAAGCGCGGCTTCAAGGGCCGTCGCTGCCGTAACAAACGCATTCGCGGCAGCCTGGGACTCACCCGGCCACACCACGGCCTGCGCCGCCACGCGCGCGTTGGCGGTAGCGCCCACCCAGCCCACGTTGACCTCGGGCGCCGTGCCCGTCAGCGCCGCTTCCATCGCCGGGAACCCGGCGCGGCCGATCAGCGCGAGCGCCGCCAGGGTCGCCCCGCCGCCAGACGTGGAGCCCGGCGCGTCGGCGATCAGGTGATAGGCCTCGTGGCTCAGCTCGTGCTGGGTCTCGTGGGCCGCGACGGCCAGCGGGGCGGCACCGGCGGCGTCATCAGCCTCCAGGGCGGCCTCCAGCGCGGTCGTCGCCTCGATGAAGGCGTGCGCGGCCTCAGCGGCTCCAGGTGCCCAGACGACCGCCTGAGCGGCGATGCGCGCCTGCTGCGCGCGGCCCAACCATGCGGCGTCGACCGCGGGCGCCCCGCCATTGAGCGCTTCGTCCATGCTGTGGAACCCGGCGGAGTCGATCAGCAACAGCGCGGCGAGCATGTCGCCCGTGTCGGGGGCGGCGGCTTCGTGCACCGCCTCGGTCGGCGTGACCTCGGCGGCAATGGTCGGGACCGTTGCCGCCGAGGTAGCGGTGGCGTCGGCTTCAGGGTCAGCGGTACAGGCGGTGGCGGTGAGGGCCACCAGCAGCAGACCGCCTGCAGCGGTCACAAGGGTACGTCGCACGGATGCGCCTCCAGAACTGGCATCAGAGATGAACGGCAGCGGGTCGGAACGCCTCAGGCCGCGCGCGGGGGCGGCGCGGCGGGGACGGGCGCGAGCCCGACCGGGATCCGTTCGACCAGGGCGACCAGCATCAACGCCAACGCGGCGGCAATTAGCACCGAGGCGAGGGCCGGGGGGACCACGCTCACCGCGCCGCCAGCGGCCTGGTCAGAACAGTTCGACACGTCCGTGTGGCAGTGCGCCGCGTGGTCCGACGAGGCGGAGTGCGTGTGCGTGGCGGCCGGCGTCAGCCCCAGCGGGGCGGCGAGGGCAGTCCAGTGCCCGAAGAAGGTGAGCCCCGGCATCCAGGCGATGACGAGCACGAGCGCCCACTGTTGAAGGTGGCGCGGTCCCACGATGCCGGTGTTACGCACAAACGTCACAGGGCGCCCCAGGGGTTCGCCGCTGAGCATAGGTATGTGCACGTACAAGGACAACGGAAAGGGGAACCTGGTGAACTCCCGGCTGGAGAGCCGGACGGTGTCACACCCTGGACAGGTCGGCCGCGTGATAGCACCCACACCCCGGGGAACGGGACTGGTGGCGGCGGTTGCCGCCACCAATCCCGTCATTCCCGAGACGCTTAGTGAGCGGCCACCTTGCCGCCGATGGCGGCGTAGGCGATCTCACTGAACGTGTGCTGGGCCTCGTGGGCCGCAGCAGCCGCTTCGCCGGCCTTCGCCAGGTCCGGCTCCTTCGCGGTGAGCTGGGCCTCCAGCGCGGAGATCGTCTTCGAGAAGGCGTCAGCAGCGGTCTGGACTTCCGCGGACCAGCGGATCGTCTGGATCGCACGCTTCGCCGTCGTCACGCGGCCAGCCCAGGCGGCCTGGATCTCTGGCTTGTCGCCGTTCAACCCCTCGTCGATGCCGTGGAACGCAGCGGTGTCCACCGCCGCCAGCGCGGCCAGCGCGGCACCATTCGAATCCGCCGTCTGGCGCATGCCGGACAGCGCACCGTACCCGCGCGTGGCCAGCGTGCCGCGAGCCTTGTTGGCAGCAACCGCTGCTTCCTTGGCGGCAGCCACGTCGTTCGCCTTCACGGCCGCCTCGAGCGCGGTCGCTGCCGTGACGAAGGCATCCGCAGCAGCCTGCGACTCACCCGGCCAGACCAGTGCGAGCGCAGCCACACGGGCGTTCGCGACGCGGCTTTCCCACGCAGGGTTGATCTCGGCACCGTCGGCCGCCAGCGCGGTCTCCATCGAGCCGATGCCGGCGAGGTTGATCACGCCCAGCGCACCCAGCGTGGCGCCAGCGCCCTCGCTGGAACCGGCCATGCCCGCGACGGCCGCGTACGTGGCCTGGCTGAGCGCAGCCTGCGCCTCAGCCGCAGCCTTGGCCAGCGGGGCCGCCTTCGCGGCGTCGTCCGCGCCCAGCGCCGCGGCGAGGTCACCAGCGGCCTTCACGAACCCGTCCACGGCAGCCTTCATCGAGTCGGGCCACATCACGGCCTGCGCGGCCAGGCCGGCGCGCTCGACCTTGCCGAGCCATGCGGCAGCAATCTCCGGCGCGTCGCCGTTGAGGTTAGCGTCAATCGCCGCGAATCCGGCACTGTCGATCTGAGTCAGAGCACCGAGCATGTCCCCGGCCTCCGGCGTCGGGGCCGGCTCGGGCGTAGCAGTCGGAGCCTCGGTCGCCGCAGCGGCAGCGGTCGCCTCAGCGGTTGGCGTAGCTGTGTCCTCATCCGAGGAACAGCCAGTGACGGTGAGGGCGAGCAGAGCGAGCCCCCCCACCCCAGCCATGAGAGAACGGCGCAAGGATGAGCCTCCAGTGCAATCGCATCTGTGATGCGGACAAATGATGGCTCAGCGTACTCGTGCCTGCGGAGAGCGCAATATGATGATTCCGTTAAGGAAACAAGCATGGACGCACCCGTCGGGATCATCGGCCTCGGGCGGCTCGGGAGCGCTTTCGCCGCGGCACTCGCGACCTCCGGCACGCCGGTGCTCGTCGCCTCCCGACGCCCGATCGCGGACGCATGGCGGGAGGTCTCCGGCATCGAGGTCGTCACCGCCGAGGCGCTTCTGGCCCGATGCGAGACGGTGTTCCTCACCGTCCCCGACCGGGCTATCGCGGAGGTGGCTGCGGCGCTGCCGTGGCGTTCCGGACAGGCGGTCGTCCACCACAGTGGCGCGCTCGACCTCGACGCTCTTGCCGGTGCGGCGGCCCGAGGCGCGGTGGCGGGCTGCCTGCACCCGCTGCAGACGTTCCCGACCGGCGTGCGCCCACAGGAGGCCCTCGCCCTCTTCCGGGGCATCGTGTGCGGCGTGGAGGCCCCGGAACCGCTGGGGAGCCGCCTGGAGGCGCTGGCGGCCCGTCTGGGCGCTCAGACGGTGCGGTTGGAGGGCGTCGACCGCGCGCTCTACCACGCAGCCGCCGTCCTCGCCTCGAACGATGTCGTGGCGCTGATGGCGGCGGCCGCGCGGACGTGGGCGCTCGCCGGGCTCCCACCCGAGGCGGCCCGCGAGGCACTCGCGCCGCTGCTCCTGGCCTCCGCCCACAACGTCACCGCGCTACCGCTGGAGCGCGCGCTCACCGGGCCGATCGCCCGTGGCGACGTGGCGACCGTAGAACGGCACCTGCACGCGCTCGCGACTGCGCCCGACCTCGCCGTGCTCTACCGGGCGCTGGCCGGCGAACTGCTCACGCTCGACCTCGGCCACCCCGCCGAGGTGACTGAGGCACTCAGCCGCGCGCTTGGTGAGGACGCCCAGGCGCGTTAGGCGATCGTCACCGTCCGACCGGTGCCGGAGGACTCCCGCACGGCGTCCAGCACCTGCTGGCACTTCAGGCCGTCCTCGAAGTTCGGGGACGGTGACCGCCCCCCGCGGATCCCCGCCTCGAAGTCCCGCACGAGCAGCCGGAAGGAGACGAGGCGCGGATCGCGGTCATCCTCGAACGGGCGGAAGCGCGCGGGCATCTCGACCGGCGCGAGCGCACGGTCGGTCGACTTCCCGAGGAGCACCACGCCGTCCGGCTCCGGGTTCGCGCCGCGCTGCGTGGCGACGAGCATCCCGTCCGAGCCGGCGACGGTGATCCTCACCCCCTGCGATGGGGCGACGGCGGAGGAGGCGACCATGGTGGCGACCACGCCGTTCTTGAAGGTCAGGGTGAAGGAGAAGGTGTCGTCCGTATCGGCGAGGACCACCTGGCCGGACTCACGGGCGAGCCGCTCCGGGCGCAACGTCTTCAGCGTCCCGGACACCGTCGCCACGTCGCCGAACCAGTGGCGCAGCCCGTCGATGTAGTGCGAGCCGAGCGCGCCCAGGAACCCGCCGCCCTCGGCGGCACGGCTGCCCCAGGTCACCGGGGGCGGGGCGTCCGGCGCGGCGCGGCCGAGCAGCAACTCCGCCGAAACCACCTGCGGCGTGCCGATGGCGCCCTGATCCAGCAACTCGCGCACCTGCGCACGCTGCGGGGCGTGGCGGAACTCGTGCGCCACCATCGCGGTGAGCCCGCGCTCCTTCGCCAGCGCGGCCATCGAGGCGGCCTCGGCCGCGCTGAGGGCGAACGGCTTCTCGCAGAGGACGTGCTTCCCGGCGTTCAGGGCCGTGCTCACGATCTCCAGGTGCGCGGCCGGCGGTGTGGAGACGGCCACGGCGTCCAGGTCGTCCCGGGCGACCAGCGCGCGCCAATCGGTCATGGCATCCGCCACGCCGAGGTCGGCGGCGGCCTTCTTCACGCGGTCCTCGCGGCGGCTGGAGATGGCGCGCACCTCCCAGCCCTCTGACTGGAACGCCGGCACATGCACCGTCGCCCCGAACCCCACGCCCACGACCCCGACCCGCAGCGGCTGATTCGCCATGACACCCTCCGAGGCTCCTCGGCGGGCCTCGGAGGCCCGCGCCGCGGGAGGATACCCCGCCAGGGCAGCCCCCGCCGGGCGTGGCGAGCGACGTGCAGGCGAGGCCGGAGCGGGGTAGTCTGCGGGCCGCGACCGGGAAGGACCTCACCATGCCCATGATCCTCGGAGTGACCGGCTCCATTGCCACCGGCAAGAGCGGCCTCTGCACCTACCTCGTGGAGACGCGCGGCGTCACCCACGGCGATGCGGACAAGATCGTCCACCGCATGTTCGACCCCGGAAAAGCGGGCTTCGACAACGCGGTGAAGGAATTCGGCCCCGAGATCATCGGGGAGGACGGCTTCATCGACCGGAAGAAGATCGGCAACCTGGTCTTCGGCAACCCGGAGAACATGAGCCGCTGGATGCGCGCCATCGGCAACATCGAGAACGAGATGCGCGACACCATCGAGCGGTGGCGCGCCACCCTCGGCCCGAACGATGTCGCGATCCTCGAGGCGGTGAACCTGATCGAGGCGAACTACTCCCAGTGGTGCGACGCCACCTGGCTCGTCGCCGCCGAGGACGAGATCGCGAAGCCGCGGCTCATCGCGCGCAACAACTTCTCCTCGGAGGAGGCGCAGCAGCGCCTGGACGCGCAGCGGAAGTGGACGGTGCGCGAGCCCGCCGCCGACCACGTCTTCCACAACGACGGCACGCTGGAGGAGTTCCGCGCCGAGATCGACCGCGTCTTCGACGACACGCTGGCCCAGTTCAAGGCCGGCACCCTGCCGAAGTCCCGCTGGTTCGCGTGGCGCGAGGCAAACCCGCTCCCGCCGCGGCCGGCCGCCGCCTCCTAGTCCCCGGAGATCTCGCACCCAACGCAGGAGGCCCGCCGAACGGCGGGCCTCCTGGTGTGTGGTCGGAGTCCGGACGCTAGCCGCGCGGGAGGCCCAACCCGCGGGTGGCGATGATGTTGCGCTGCACCTCGGAGGTGCCGCCCGCGATGGTGCGCGGGACGTCCAGCACGTAGGAGTGCGTGTAGCGCGCCTTCATCGGCGCCCTCGGGTCGTTGTCGTCCCAGAGGTTGGCGTACAGCCCGAAGATCTTCGTGCCGGTGTTCGCCAGCCGCTGCACGAGCTCGGAGGCGAACAACTTCGCCGTGGAGGCCTCGTAGTTCGGGATCATCCCCCGGTTCTGCATCGAGATGATGCGGAACGAGAAGTTGAACAGGACCTCGGTCTGGACGAACTCCTCGGCCAGTTCGTGGCGGAGGGAGCCGCCGCGGTCGATCTTGGACTTCAGCTTGCCGTCCGGCGTCTTCAGGTACTCGACCAGGTCGCTGATCGACCGTCGCGTCGTGATAGCGCCCTGGATGTTGGAGCGCTCGAAGTCGAGCAGCGACGCGCCCACGTACCAGCCGCGGTTGGTCTCCCCGACCACGTTCTTGGCCGGGACGCGCACGTCCTCGAAGAACGTCTCGTTGAAGCCGTGACGCCAACCCATGTTGATGAGCGGGCGGAGGCTGATGCCCGGCGTGTGCCGGTTCATGATCAGGAACGAGATGCCTCGGTGCTTCGGCGCCTCCGGGTCGGTGCGCACGAGGGCGAACATCCAGTCGGCGTTGTGCGCGCCGGACGTCCAGATCTTCTGGCCGTTGATGACGTAGTCGTCGCCATCGCGGACGGCGCGCGTCTGGAGCGAGGCGAGGTCGGACCCGGAGCCCGGCTCCGAGTAGCCCTGGCACCACGCCACCTCACCCGAGAGGATCTTCGGGAGGTGCTCCGCCTTCTGTTCCGGCGAGCCGTGCACGATCAGGGTCGGGCCCAGCATCTGCACGCCCATGCCACCCACGGCAGGGGCGCCGGCGTCCGCCATCTCCTGCTTGAAGATGAACTGCTCCATCGGGCTCAGGCCGGCTCCGCCGTATTCCTTCGGCCAGTGCGGGGCGACCCAGCCCTTTTCCGCGAGGGCGTTCGCCCAGTCGATCGCGGCCTGGCGGACGGTCGGGTTGTCCGACTTCCGGTCGGCGCCCCAGCTGCCTTCTTCCTCGGTGTTACCGCGGTAGCGCTCGGGCAGACGGCTCTTGATCAGCGTGCGGACCTCGTTACGGAACGTGGCCTGTTCCGCGGTGTCGTTCCAGTCCATGTGTGTCTCCTCCACCCCGGCGACCGCCGGCGACGACGCACGACGCCTCGAGGGAGGCGCGCGGCTAGGCGCACTATCACGAACGTGTACGCGCGCGTCAAGGTCAGGGTGCGGCATGGTCGACGGGCAGGCGTGGGCCTGGCGCTGACGCCGGACACGCTGGCGCCGCTGGTCTTCGGCCGGTACACCCCGTCCGAGGCGTACCGTGCGGTGCTCGCGCGGTGGGACGCGGCGCTGCGGCTCGCGCATCTGCCGTACAGGCGGAGCACACCTGGTAGCAACGGGTGGCGCAGAGACGGAGAGCGGGGCGGCCGATGGCCGCCCCGCTCTTCGTTGGACTCTGTCAGCCCGCTCCGGGCGTTAGTTCATCGCGCCGGGCGTCGCCATGCCACTCGTGGCGATCTCCATGACCGGGACTTCGACCTCGATCTCGCCGGCCTGCTCGAAGACCAGCGTCAGGGTGAAGGTGTCACCGACCACGAACTGCTCCGCGAGTTCGAGGATCATGACGTGGTTGCCGCCGGGCATCAGTTCCAGCGACGCACCGGGCTCAATGTCCCAGCCGTCCACCTGCACCATCCGCATCATCTCGCCTTCCTTCACGGTGGTGTGAAGTTCGACGCGGCCGGCCACGGAAGCGTCGACTGACCCGCTCACGAGCCGGTCCTTCTCGGTGCCGCGGTTGGTGATCACCGCGTACGCGGCACTGTTCTCATTCTCAAGGCCCGGGGTCGCTCGGGCGCGAATGTCCGCGATCTCGATCGCCGGGGCCGCGGGCGCGGCGAGGGTCGCCGTCGCCTCGACTGGCGCGGCCGTCGCCTCGGCGTCCTCGTCCGAGTCGGACGAGCAGGCGGTGGCGAAGATGCCGGCAGCGGCGATCGCCGCGATCAGGATCAGGCGGCGGGCCGCCTTCGGGGTGTGCATCATGGTCAGTCGTTCCCTTCGCGCCAGACGAGCTCAAGGTCGCTGGCGACAGACTCTGGTTCGAGGTCGTGAGCGATCTGCAGTCTCAGCAGACCGTCACGGTTGAATACGTACATACGGGTCGGGTGTGAGACGAAGTACGAGCCATTCGCCCCCGTCGCGCTCCGCTCCGGGTGAATCCCCCATGAGGCGAGGGTTTCCAGCACCGTTGCCGGATCACCCGACACCCCAGTGAAGGACGGGTCGAAGTAGTTGACGTACTTCGCCATCACCTCCGGTGTGTCCCGGGCGGGGTCGGCGGTGATCATCACCACCTGAACACCGTCCCGGACCTCGGCAGGAAGGCGGTCGTACGCGTTCCCGAGCGTGGACATGGCGAGCGGGCAGAGGTCAGGGCAGAACGTGTAGCCCACGTAGACCACCACCACCTTGCCCTGCTGGTCCGACAACCGGAATGGCTGCCCATCGCCCGCGACCAGGTTGACCTCCGGCATGCGCGACGGCGGCTCCACGACCGCCGAGGCGAACGCGGGTGCGTCCTCGCGGCAGCCGAGGGCGAGCGCCACGACGATGACGGCGATCCCCACCAGTGCCGGGATCCGGACCCTGCGCAGTATGCGCTGCATCGCATCTCTCCTCTGTCGGTCAGGCGTGACGGACGGAGATCAGCGCGGAGGGGGCGGTTCCGGAAGCGGCAGCGGAGCGAGCCTGAACACCTCGACGCGGGGTGCGACCAGGCGGGTCAACAGGACGGGCAGCACGAGGCCGGCCACGAGCAGGATCGGGAGCGCGGGCGCGCCGAGCAGTCCGCCAGGCGCGAAGCCCAGCCGCTCACCATCGGCCGTACGGGCGGGGGCGGCATCCCACGGGTGGCGGTGGTCAGGGGCCACCGCGCCGAGCGCCACGTGGCCGTGCTCCGGCACCCAGCCCCAGGTGTCGTAGCCCATCGCCGCACCGAGGGAAGGGGCGAGGAGGGCGAAGACCAGCACGATCGTCAGTCGACGGTGCGCGCTGCGGCGCAGGAAGTTCGGTGAGAGTTCCACGAATCCATCGTCAGACCACCCCATGGCAGTGGCAAGCGACGAAGGGCACCGTGGGCCCGGGACTTCCGCCGCGCGCGCTACTCTCGCCGCTTGCCGCGGCGGAAGGACGCACGAGGCAACCGCGCCGCCGCGACGATGGCGCGGCCGAGGAACGGCACGCCCTGCCTGATCGGCGCGGTGCTGATCCACTCGCGGGGCGTGTGCGCCTCACCACCCGTGGTCACGCCGATACACGTCGTCGCGAAGCCGGCGCCGAGGGCGGCATTCGCATCCGTGGAGCCGGCGTAGAACTCAGGCGCGGGCAGCCCGAGAGCTTTGCGCGCGCCGATCATCGCCTGCACCAGCGGCGACTCGACCGACACGCTGCCGCCGGGACGCGCGCCGATGCGCTTCATGCGCACCTCCGCCTCGTCGCCCACGGCGCGCCGCATCGCCAACCGGACCTCGCGCAGCAGCACGTCCACGTTCGCGGGCTCCACGGAACGGATGTCCAGTTCAAACACCGCGTCCGGCGCGATCGTGTTCACGCTACGCCCGCCACGGATGACGCCCACGTTCATCGTGGTCTTCGGCGTCGCCTTCGGGTCTGGCATCAGCGGCTCGAGGGCCACGATCGCGCGCGCGAGCAGCGCGATGGCGTTCTTGCGCCCGTACGCACCCCAGGAGTGCCCGCCCTCCGTCTCCACGCTCACCTCGTAGCGGAGCGAGGCGACGGCCTGCGTCTGGATGCGGTTCAGCGCGTGCCCCTCGATGGCGATCATCGCGTCGAAGTCGCGCGCGTAGTCCTTGACCAGGCGACGCGCCCCGCGCAGGTCGCCGCGGCCTTCCTCGCCCACGTTCGCCGCGAAGATGATGTCGCCCACGCCCCGGACCGCGGTCGCCTGCATCGCCTCCGCGACGCCGAGCATGGCCGCCACGCCCAGGCTGTTGTCACCGACTCCCCGGCCGGTGAGTTTGTCGCGGCTCCGCACGACCGGGGTCGCCTCGTCCGGGAAGACCGTGTCCAGGTGCGCGCACAGTAGCAGCCGCGCATGTCCCGCCTCGCCCTTGCGGACAGCAACCACGTTCGACAGGCCGTCCATCTCGAGGTGCGACCACCCGCCGATCGCCTCCAGCCGCTCGTAGACGTAGCGGCCGCGCGTGCGCTCCCGGAACGTGGGCGCGGGGATCTCGCATACGCGCACGGTCTCCTCGATCACCCCGGGGACGGCGCGCTCCAGCGCGCGTTCGAAGGCGGTGGGCATGGCGGGCTCCTCCTCGGTGCGCATCACGATTGCGATGCATGCGCATACTATCGGCACGGCAACCCGGCGGTGCGTGCGCGCCGCCTCGAAGCGGCGGGGGAGCGACGATGACCGCGTTCACACTGGACGACTTCGTCAGCATCGAGGTGTCCGAACAGCCCTCGTACGACTCGACCGGCACGCGCCTCGCCTTTCGCTCCAACCGATCCGGCGTCTCGCAGGCGTGGCTCATCCCGGCAGCGGGCGGCGAGGCGCGGCAACTGACGGACACGGGCGGCGTCATCTACCAGGTGGCGTTCCGGCCCGGGCGCGACGAACTGCTCTACATCGCGGATGACGGCGGCGATGAGCAGTACCAGTTGCACCTGCTGGACCTCACGAGCGGAGCCAGCCGACCGCTCGCCTCGATGCCGCGCGTGATCCACGCCTTCGGCGGCTGGTCGGAGGATGGGCGGTTGCTCTCCTACGCCTCCAACCGTCGCAACCCCTCGTTCTTCGACCTCTACGTCCTCGACGTCGACAGCAGCGAGGAGCGGATGGTCTTCGAGCACGACGGCAACCTGGAGGCGAGCCGCTTCTCGCCAGATGGGCGCGCGGTGCTGTTCCGCACCCTCAACCAGGAGCAGCCCGGCGACTGCAACCTCTGGCTGCTCGACCTGGAGAGCGGCGAACCTCGACTGCTCACCGAGCACGACGACCTTTCCGAGTGGACGCACTCCCACATCCACCCTGCGGGCGCAGTGCTGACGCTGGCGAACGACGGGCGCGAGTTCTTCGGCCTCGAACGCATCGACCTCGCGACGCTGGAGCGCGAGGTGCTGCTGGCGCACGACTGGGACGTGGAGGCGCTGGCGCTGACGCCGGACGGCACGCGCCTCGCGATCGTGGTGAACGAGGACGGCTATGGCCGCCTGGAGGCGTACGAGGTCACCGCGGACGCACGCCTCGGCGCGCGGATCGCGCTGGACGCGATGCCGGCGGGCGTGGCGAGCACGCCGGCGTGGCGGCCGGACGGGAGCGCGTTCGCATTCACGTTCGAGGGGCCACGGCATGTGCCGGACGTGTGGGTCGCGGAGGTCGCGACGGGGCGCCTCGGACGGCTCACGTCCAGCCAGACGCGCGGCCTACCGCTGGAGTCGCTGCCGGAGCCGCGCCTGATCCGTTACACGAGTTTCGACGGGCGCGAGATCCCGGCCTTCTACTACGTGCCGGACGATGCGCCTCGCGACGGGTCGCTGGCGTGCCTGGTGCTGGTGCACGGCGGCCCGGAGATGCAGAGCCGCCCCGCGTTGTGGGGGCGGTACTCCGCCCCGCACTACCTCCTCGCGAGGGGGGACGTAGCGCTGCTGGTGCCGAACGTGCGCGGCTCCTCCGGCTATGGCAAGGAGTGGGGCCACGCGGACGACGTGGAGAAGCGCATGGACTCCGTGCGCGACCTGATCGCCGCCGCCGACTGGCTCGCCGCCACGGGCGAGGTGGACCCGGACCGCATCGGCGTGATGGGCGGCTCCTACGGTGGGTTCATGGTGCTCGCCGCGATCACGGAGGCGCCGGAGCGCTGGTCGGCCGCGGTGAACCTCTACGGCATCGCCAACTTCGAGACGTTCCTGAAGTTCACGGGCGCGTGGCGCCGGAAGCACCGGTCACGCGAGTACGGCGAGGACCCGGCGTTCCTGCGCTCGATCTCGCCCATTCACAAAGCTCACCTGATCCGCACGCCGATGCTCGTATTCCAGGGCGACCACGACGTCCGCGTCCCGCCCGAGGAGTCCGAGCAGATCGTGGAAACCGTGCGCCGGAACGAGGGCATCGTGGAGTACGTGGTCTACCCGGAGGAAGGGCACGGCTTCCATAAGCTCGCGCACCGCCTCGACCTATCGCGTCGCGTCGTGGACTTCGTCGACGCGCACCTGCGCGGGCCGAAGGGCCAGGAGTGATGCAGGACGAGCCGCGCGTCACCCTGATCCACGCGAACGACACCGACCTCGCCGTCCACGACTGGGGTGGCGACGGCCCGAACGTGATGCTAGTGCACGCGACCGGCCTCAGCGCGCGCACCTGGGATCCGGTGGTCGCCACGCTGCCGGAGGACTGGCATGTGATGGCGATCGACCTGCGCGGGCACGGCCTGTCACCCGCACCCGACCCGGTGGCGCCGCGCTTCCGCTGGCGGCAGT
Source organism: Chloroflexi bacterium HGW-Chloroflexi-9 (assembly GCA_002840675.1). Taxonomy (GTDB): domain Bacteria; phylum Chloroflexota; class Dehalococcoidia; order UBA2979; family UBA2979; genus W-Chloroflexi-9. The sequence goes on along the minus strand of PHBR01000003.1, from coordinate 26,174 downwards.
TCGGCGAGGACATCGCCGCCGCGATCGAGGCGCTCGGGCTGGAGGACGTGCTGGTCGTGGGGCACTCGATGGGTGGTCACTCCGCCGTGGCGGCGGCGTTGGAGGCGCCGGAGCGGATCAGCCGGTTGTTGCTCCTCGACCCCACCCTGTCGGCACGGCCGCCAGAGGGCACGCCGCCGCCGGCCGAGGCCGCCGAGCAACCGGCGGCGCGACGCCGTAGCACCTGGGCGTCACCTGAGGACTTCTTCGACCGCCTGCGGACCCAGCGCCCGTTCTCGGCCTGGGATGAGGCCGCGCTACGCGCCTATGCCGCGTCCGGCCTCGTGCCCGACCCCAGCATCGAGGGCTACCGACTCGCGTGCCCGCCCCTGTTCGAGGCGTCGGTCTACGCGGGGCGCGACACCGCGTCGCTGGACGACGATCTCCCGAACGTCCGGGCACGGGTGAGCGTGGTGCGCGCCCGCGACCGCCAGCCGGACGACCCGCCGGGCCTCGGGCCGTCCGCCACACGGCCGGAGGCGGTGCGCCTGTTCCCGCAGGTGCGCGACCGGCAGTTGTCGGAGGCCTCGCACTTCTTCCCGCTGGAGATGACGGGCGTGGTGCGCGGCCTGATCGAGGACGCGCTCGCCTGGTAGGTCGCCGCCCGCGCCCGTGACGCGAAGGAGCCCCGGTTCGCACCGGGGCTCCTCGATCATGGCAGCCTGTGAGGGCTACTTGCCGGTCTGGACGTACCGGATACAGAGGCCCTGGTTCTTGAACGACGGCGCGGTGAACGTGGCCCAGCCGCCGTTCTTGCAGTCGTCCATCGAGGTCGGCACCAGTACCGGCGCGGTGATCTCGAAGTCGAACGTGGTCGCGCCGGCCGCCGTGCCGAACACGAAAGCGTCCAGGTTCTCGGTGTACCCGCTGGCGTACGGCTCCCCGACGCGGAGGCCGAGCCATGAGTCGGTCACGCGGATGCGGACGCCCGGGTAGTCGGACAGGATCTGCGCCCACGTCTTCGCCGTGGTGCCGGGCTGGCCGGTGACCGGCCAGGTCGCGCCCGAGTACCGCCACAGCGCCGCACCGCCGGCGATGGCGTCCCACTGCTGCCACTGGTCCTGCACCACGGCGCCGTTCTGGCTCGGCACGAAAATGAGCCGGCGCTGCCAGGTGTCGGAGCCATCAAAGTCCACGTTGAAGTTGAGGTACGCCGACCGGTTCGCCGCGCCGCCGTTCCCGGCAGACGGGTTGTAGGTGCTGAAGCGTAGGTCGGTGATGTCTGCGAGGGGCGTCCCGGCGAACCGGTAGGTCGCGAGGTTGCGGCGCTCGGTCCCGGTGACGCTGACCTGCACGCTGTCCGTGCCGGCGGGCGGCGTGCCCGGCCCCGTGACGAACGAGCCAAGCGAGGCGTCGATCGTGTCGTTCTCGTCATTGAAGAAGAACCACGACTCGGGCGCCGCAAGCACGTCCGCGACGCTCGTCGCCATGTCCCCGGGGGTCACGACCACCGTGGAAGGGTCGGCAGCGGACACGGGTGCCGCGACCGCGAAGCCCAACGCCAGCGCTGCAACCAGCAGGATTCGTTTCATCATGTGATGATCCTTCAGTAGGTAGGGATGGTCGGTTGCCGCCGTACGGTGGACGGTACCACCCCCCCGCCACGACCGGGTGTGTGCCGCTACGCTCGATGCTTCACACGCAACAGAGCCGGAGGCGCTCCACTGACCGCAGCACCTGTTGCCCCTGGAGGTCTCAGCCGCGTCCTGGGGTCATTCTCCGTCCCGGGGTTCCGGCGGCTGTGGACGGCAGCGGTGCTGTTCGCCCTGGGCCAGTGGATGGAACGCGTCGCCATCGGCTGGTTTGTGCTGGACGTGACGGGGTCGGTGTTCCTCACCGCCGCCTCCGTCTCCGCGCGCTCCGCGCCCGGCATCCTGCTCGGCCCGGTCGCGGGCGCCGTCTCCGACCGCTACCCGCGAGGCCGGGTGCTGGCGATCACGGCCACCTGCAACGCCCTGATCATGCTCACGGTCGCCGCGCTGGTGTTCGCCGACCGCGTCTCTATCGGCGCAATCCTGGTGCTGGTCGCCCTCAGCGGGTGCGCGATGACGTTCAGCCTCGCCAGCCTGACCGCGTTCGCCGGCGACGTTGTGGGGCCGGAGCGTCGGCCGAACGCGATCAGCCTCATGTCGGTCGGCCAGCGCGCGGTCGGGGCGGCGGGTGCCCTCGGCGGCGGCGTGTTGATCGCGACGATCGGGCCGGGGCTCACCTTCCTCCTCGCCGCGGTGCCGCTGGCGGGCGCGGCGCTGACCTACGCCGGCATCCCCTCCGGCCTGCGCACGGCTGCACGCTCATCCACCTCGTTCCTCGCGGATGTCGTCGGAGGCCTGCAGGCGGTCCTGCGCATCCCGATCGTCGCGCTGCTGCTGGCGATGATGGTGCTGGTGGAGATCGTGGGGTTCTCCTTCCAGTCGCTGATGCCGGTGGTCGCCGAGCAGGTGCTGAACGTCGGCGCGGCCGGGCTTGGCGGGCTCGTCGGCGCGACCTCGGTCGGGTCGATGCTCGGCACGATCGTGCTGGCGGTCGTGAGCGACCGAGGGCGGCAGGGGCTGCTACTGGTGGGCGTGTTCGCCGTGTTCGGCGTGATGCTCGCCGCCCTGGGCGTGTCCAACATCTACGCGGTGTCGCTGCTCGCGGCGTGCGGGGTCGGCGCGGCGGCGGCGATAGTGGACGCGCTGGAGTGGATCCTGCTCCAGAAGCATGTGCCGGACCACCTCCGCGGGCGCGTGCTGGGCGCGTGGGGCGTGGCGATCGGCTTCGGCTGGGTGGGCCCGCTCATCCTCGGCGCGGTCGCGGACCGTGCCGGGACGCAGGTCGCCCTGGTGGGCGCGGGCGCGATCCTGGTGAGCGCCGCCGCGGTCATCGGCGCGCGGGCGCGGAGCCTGCGGACGGCCTAGCGCCCCAAGGCCCTTCGACCGGCGCTACTGCAGCCGGCGGATCGAGGGCACGAAGACGGTGAAGACGATCGCGGTGATGACCAGGCCGACGCCCAGACCACCGATGGCGTTCTGGATGCCGACACGGTCACCGATGATACCGACGAGGAACGTGCTCAGCTGCATCATGCTCATCTGCATCATGAAGACGGCCATCACGCGGCCTCGGTAGGCATTCTCTACGTTGGAGTGGAGGAGCCCCTGGCTGAGCGCCTGCCGGAACGACGAGCCGATCCCGACGATCATGAGGAACGCGCCGGCCAGCCAGAAGTTCTGCGTCTGGACGAACGCGATCAGGCCGATGCCGAGCACCAGGCTGCCGCCGAGGAGCATCCGGCCACGCTGCTTCGAGGGCAGCGTGGCGAGAATCAGGGCACCGGCCAGCGCACCAACGGCGCTGATCGCGAGCAACTGGCCCACCTCGGCGCCGCCGCCGTCGAAGATGTCGGCGACATAGCCGGGCATCAGGAACTGGTACGGCATGCCGAAGATCGAGGACATAAAGGAGATGCCGAGGATCGAGAGCATCAGGCGCTCGCGGGTGATGTAACGCATCCCCTCGCCGATATCCTTGAAGCTGCTCAGCGCAATCGCCATGGGGCCGTCGCCGACCTTGCCTGGCGCTGTTGCCACCTGCTTCGTCACCTGCATGAGCGCGAGGATGGCGATGAGGAACATCGACGCCATCGCGGTGAAGGCCCAGCCGAAGCCGAAGAACTCCACGATGAAGCCACCGGCGGCGGGGGCGAACAGGCGCATGGTGTTCATGCCGGCCATGTTCAGCGACACCGCATTCATCATCCGGCCCATGCCGACGATGTCAGGGATCATCGCCTGGCGCGTCGGCATCGTGAGGGCCATGACGACGCCCTGGGCCAGCGCCGAGATCAGCAACCACTCCATACGCATCACGCCAGCGAACGAGATCGTGGCGAGCACGCCCGCGTTGGCCATGCTGGCGAACTGGCCGACCTGTAGCACGGTCTTCTTCGGGATGCGGTCAGCGAGGACGCCGCCGAACGGCGCCAGCAGCAACATGGGGAGCCCGCCCATGAGTCCGACGAGGCCCAGCGCCGCGTACGAGCCGGTCAGCACGTAGGCGAGGTAGCCCCGCACGACCAGCTGCATGTTCATTGAGGCCATCTGGCCCAGCATGGAGAGGTAGAACCAGCGGAACTCGCGGTCCCGGAACGAATCGAAGGTCCGGGGGAGGCCCCAGCGCGATCCGCCTCCACCCTTGCTAGCAGGCGGCGCCTCGGACTCGGCTCGATCAAGCACCGCCACAGGGGCAGCGGCAGGCGCGCGATCGGTGCGCGGACGATCCGTCAGACGTGCCATCCAGTGCCCCTCTTCCGCCCCGGCGACTCCGAGGCAACCCTGCACCTTACGTGCACGGGAAGTGGGGAGATTATCACGAATCCCCGCGGCACTGAGGCCACCGCCCAGTGGCCGGAACGCCCGGCCTACACTCTCCCGACCAGCCGCACGCCCACCCGGACGATGGAGCACCCGCCCATGGCCCTCTACCTCACCAACGCCGATGTCCAGCGGCTGCTGCCGATGGAGGCGTGCGTCAGCGTCCTCGAAGACCTGTTCCAGCAGGAGTCACGGGGGCTGGTGGAGAACATCGCGCGTCAGCGGCGCCGCTACGGGCGGGCCGGCTCCACCCTCATGGGCGGCGCGGTGCTGGGCTCAGGCGCGTACGGGGTACGCCACTCCAACGTGACCGTGCTCTACAGCACCGACACCGGGAAGCTGGAGGCAATCCTGGAGCCGGGTACGCTGGCGTGGATCCGCACCGGCGCAGCGTCCGGCGTGGCCGTGAAATACATGTCGAAGCCGGACGCCGGCGTCGTCGGCATCATCGGCACCGGGCGGCAGGCCGTGACGCAACTGGAGGCGATCGCGACCGTCCGCACGATCCGCCAGGCGAAGGTGTACGCCCGCACCGAGGAGACCCGCCGCCAGTTCGCCGCCCAGATGCGCGACCGCCTGGGCCTGGACGTGGTGCCGGTGGACTCCTCGGAGGCGGCGGTGCGCGGCTCGGACATCGTCGTCGCGATCACCAGCGCCCGGGAGCCGGTGTTCGATGGCTCCCTGCTGGAGCCCGGCACCTGCGTGGTGGCCGCCGGCTCCAACTCCTACGCGAAGCGCGAGGTGGACGACACCACGATCGAGCGCGCCGCCCTCATCGCCGTCGACAACCTGGAGCAGGCGAAGATCGAATGCGGCGAGTTGATCTCGGCCGCCGACCGCGGCGTGTTCCGCTGGGGCCAGGCGGTCGAGCTGCACGAGGTCGTGAGCGGCCGCGTCGCCGGGCGCTCCTCGGACGACGCGATCACGCTGTTCGAAAGCCAGGGCATCGGCATCGAGGATGTCGCCGCGAGCGCTTATGTCCTACAACAGGCGCGTGCCGCCGGCATCGGCGTGGAGCTGCCCTTCTAGGGCAGCCCCTCCGCCTGCGGACCTCAGCCGGCGATCACCCCGCACCGAGCAAGGTGCTCACGGATCAGGTCATTGAACGCCTCGGGCGCCTCGAGGTTAGACAAGTGCCCGACCCCCGGGATCTCGCGGAACACCGCGTCCGGGATCGCGTCCGCGGTCTCCTTCGTCACGTGCGGCGGGATCAGCGCGTCGCCGCCGGAGGTGATCACCAGCGTCGGCACCGCGATCTCCTTCAGCCACGGCATCGCGTCCGGGCGCTCCGCCATGCCCAGCGAGGCCGCGGCGATCGCCTCGGCGGGCTGGGACGCGATCGTCTGCTTCACGAGGTTGACGAGGACCTGGGGGCTGTTCGCGGAGAGCAGCGGGGGCGGGTTCTGCACCAGGAAGTCGTTGCCCTCGGCGCGGAGCCGGGTCGCGAGGTCGGCGCGGCGGCCCTTCCCCGCCTCGTCGTCCGCGCCGGCGCGGGTGTTCGCCAGCACCAGTCCGGCGACGCGCCCCGGGTACTTCCGCCAGAACGCGAGCGCGGCGTAGCCGCCCATCGAGAGCCCACAGACGACGGCACTGTCCAGGTGCGCCTCATCCAGCGCGCGGATACAGACGTCTGCCATCGACTCCATGGAGGTCACCGAGCCGACGCCGGGCGTGCCCCCGAAGCCGGGGAAGTTCGGAGCGACGGTGGTGATCATGTCGTTCAGCGAGGCCGTCTGCGGCTGCCACATGGTGGCGTCCAGGGGGAAGGCGTGAATCAGGAGTAATCCAACTGGCATGGAGGTTCCTTTCGAACCGGGCCGCGCGCCAACAGGTGACGCGCGAACCTCGCTTCGAGCCTACGCCGGGCGACCGCGGCCCGTCAGGCTTCCCACGGGACGGGCGTGCGAGGCGGTGCGCCCAGGTCCGGGTCGCGGAGTTCGCGGTCGGCGACCCCGACCCCACCGACGAACACCGCGCAGGCAACCGCACCGATGACCAGCGCGACCGGCGCGCCGACCACCGCCGCCACGCCGCCGCTGAACGCGAAGCCGAGCGGCGGGCCGCCGCCGGCCATCATGCTGCGGAACGCCTCCACCCGGCCGCGGAGCGCGTCCGGCGAGATCGCGAGGATCACGGTGTTCCTCGGGATCATCTGCACGGAGTTGGTCGTCCCGAGGAACGCGGCAGCGATCAGCGCCAGCCAGAACCAGGAGGTGAGCCCCATCACGGCCAGCGCCACGCAGTACCCGAGCACCCCGAAGATCGTGTAGAGGCCCTTGTAGCGCATGTCCCCCAGCGACAGGATGAACGTTGCCCCGACGAGCGCCCCCACGCCGGGCGCGGCGCTCAGCAACCCGTACCCGGTCGAGCCGGTCCCGAGGCCGTCCGCAATGATCGGGAGCAGTGCGCGGTAACTGCCGAACACCGTCTCGGCGAGATCCAGCAGCAGCAGCGAGACGATCACCTTCCGCTGGCGGACGAACGCCAGCCCCTCCATGAACGACCGCCACGGGCTATCGACAGCCCTCGGTGGGGTCACCGGAGCGCGGATGCCGATGATCGCGAGCATGCCCCCGAGATAGAGAGCCGCGTTCACCAGGTAGGTCGGCCCGAGGTCGATCCAGCCGAGGGCGATGCCGCCGAGCGCCGGCCCGACGATCTGCGAGGTCTGGCCGATCGTCGCGTTGAGAGCGATGGCGTTCACCAGGTTCCCCTGCCCGATCAGGGAAGGGATGAGCGCCGCGCGGGCTGGCTGCGTCGCCGCCGTGAACGAACTGTTCAGGAACGTGATCACATACAGGTGCCAGACCTCCACGGCCCCGGTGACCGTGAGCAGCGCGAGGGCGAGCACGAGCAGGCCGTTCAGCACCTGCCCCACCTGGATCAGCCGTACCCGGTTCACCCGGTCCGCGATCACGCCGCCCACCAGCGACAGCACCATGTGCGGCACCGCCCTCGCGATCCCGGTGAGGCCAAGCAGGAGCGCGCTCCCGGTGAGCTCGTAGACCTGCCAGAGCGTGGCGGTCTGGACCAGTTGCGCGCCGATAGAGGTGAGGAGCAGGGAGGCCGCGAAGCGCCGGTAATCCGGGTAAGCGAGCGCGGCGACGGCCTGGCGAAGCCCCGGGCGCTGGCTCATCCTGCGTGCTCGTCCGTCCCGTGCGCCCGGACTGACCGGGGAATCGCGAGAGTCTACGTCACCCCGTCCACCAGGGGCCCGCCGGCCGTGCCACCCCGCCTCGGGACTATCCGAGAGGCCACGTAAAGGACGTCTGAAGTCTCCCTAAAAAGACTCTGACATTTCTCGTATACTTCCGCCGCTGCGCGCGACCGAAAGGAGGGCGGCCCTGATCGCGCGCGCGGGAGGGTGGAGCCTCCGCCCGCCTCGCACCCACCACGTGACTGGCTGGATCGGCCCCGGAAGGGGACTCACTTGAAAGCCCGACTTCTGATGTACCCGCTGACCGTGCTGGTGGCCTTCGTCGCCGCCATCATGATCATCGTGACCCCGGGCGACACCACCGCCGAGGCGGCGGTCGCCCAGACTGACTACACGTACACCACGGACGCGGACTTCGACCAGGGCACCCTGGTCAACGTCAACCACGACGCGCCGAACAGCGATCAGATTCAGTTGAACGAGGTCAGCGGGACCTTCCCGTTCATCTGGGTGGCGCTCTCACAGCGCTGCACCATCGCCAAGATCAACACCGACACCGGCGCGATCCTCGGCGAGTACCGGACTATCTCCGACAACACGGGGTGTGCCGAGTCCTCCCGCACGACCGTGTCGGTCGACGGCAGCGTCTGGGTCGGCCACCGTGGCGCCCCGGGCTATGTCGCGCACATCGGCCTGGCAGAACTGAACCAATGCCTGGACCGCAACAACAACGGCACGATCGAGACGTCCACCGGCTACGGCAATGTGCTGCCGTGGCCCGGGGCGAACGCCCCGGTGTCCGCCGCGCAGGACGAATGCATCCTGCACAGCATCAACACAACCGCCGGTGACTCCCGCCACATGAGCGTGGATGCCAACGGCGACCTGTGGGTCGGCGACCGCGCCAACGGCTCGATCTTCCGCAAGTACAGCGGGAACACGGGTGCTCTGCTGGCGGGCCCGCATGACTTCGCGTGTGGAGGCTACGGTGGCCTGATCGACGCCAACGGCGTGATCTGGTCCGCCACGTCCGGCACCGGAATCCTGCGATGGGACACCAACACCCCGCCGGCCACAGCACAGTGCCTCCCGTACAACAACTACGGCATGGCCATCGGACCGGATGGCCATGTCTGGGTCTCCACGCTCGGTGAGGGCGTCGTCCGGCGATTCGCGCCGAACGGAACCCTGGTCGGAACGTACTCACAGGGCTTCGCCTACGCGCAGGGCCTGGCCGTGGACGGCAACGGCCACGTCTGGATCTCCGCCTCGTTCCTCGTGAACAGCCCGGTGATCTCGCACCTGCGGCCGGACGGCTCCTTCGTGGGCCTCGTGTCGGGCGTGGGTTCGGGCAGCACCGGCATCTCGGTCGATGCGAACGGCAAGATCTGGTCCGTCAACCGCACGGCCAACAACGCAAACCGGATCGACCCGAACGCCGGGCCGGTCGTCGGGGGTACCAACGTCGGTGCGGTTGACCTGACCGTCTCCTTCACGGCGACGCCGGGCCGGCCGGTCCCGTATCCCTACAACTACAGCGACATGACCGGGGCGCAGCTCCTGAGCAGCACGTCGCCGCAGGGCTCGTGGACGGTCGTCCAGGACGGCGGCGCGGCGGGCACCAACTGGGGCAACGTCTCGTGGAACAACGAGCCGCAGGGCAGCGTCCCGGCGGGCACGACGCTCACCGTTGAGGTGCGCACCGCGGAGAGCGAAGCGGGCCTGGGCAGCCAGTCCTACGTCGCCGTCTCCAACGGCACGACCTTCAACCTCTCCGGTCGTTTCATCCAGGTGCGGGTCACCCTCATCGCGAACGAGGATGGCGAGAGCCCGGTGCTCTCCGACATCCGCATCTCGGTGGGCGACTCGGATGGCGATGGCGTCCCGGACACCATCGACAACTGTGTCAACGTCCCGAATGCCGACCAGGCTGACCTGGACGGCGACGGCATCGGCGACCTCTGTGACCCCGACATCGATGGCGATGGCGTGGACAACGAGGTCGACAACTGCATGACGACGGTCAACCCCGACCAGGCCGACCTGGACGGCGACGGCATCGGTGACGCATGCGACTCGGACGTGGACGGTGACGGCGTCGAGAACGACACCGACAACTGCCTCACGACCCCGAACGCCGACCAGGCGGACATCGACAACGATGGCGAGGGCGACCTCTGCGAGGAGTTCTCCTTCCCGTCCGACGGTGCCTTCGTGGTGGGCAACCTGACGCCGAACGGCATCGGCAGCGTGGTGAACTTCTGGGGTGCCCAGTGGCACAAGAACAACACGCTGAGCGGTGGCGCGGTGGCGCAATTCAAGGGCTTCGAGAATGGTGCCGCGCCGGCCCTGGCATGCGGCGGCACGTGGACCTCGCAGCCCGGTAACTCGTCTAACCCGCCGGCGCTGATCCCGGACTACATGGCCGTGGTCATCTCCAGCGCGGTGACGAAGTCCGGTTCCACACTTTCCGGCGACATCGTGAAGATCGTCGTCGTGAAGACGAACCCGGGCTACTCGGGCAACCCCGGACACGCGGGCACGGGCACCGTGGTCCGAGTGCTCTGCTCGAACTAGCGGCTGACTAGTCCAGAGGGGGGAGGGCGTACGCCCTCCCCCCTCTGCGTTCCACCGCCCCTGCCGAGGGAACTAGGCTCGCACCGGCCGCGCCGGCGGGCGCGCCAGCAGTACGAGCACCGCGGATAGCGCGAAGCCGGCTGTCGAACCGACCCACAACTGCCTCGGGTCAACGCCCGCATCCAGGATGTAACCGTAGAGCGGCGCGCCGATGCCGGAGGCGGCGATCGAGACCGGCAACACCACGCCCCGGATCGCACCGAGGAACTGGCGCCCGAAGTAGTTGGGCCAGACCAGGTTGTTCAGCGTGATGAACCCTCCAGCAGACGCGCCCCAGATCACGTTGTGCAGGACGATGGTGTACCCCTGCCCGCCGGTGAGCACCATTGGCAGGACGGAGAGCGCGAGCCCGGCGAGGCCCACGAAGCCCAGGTATCTGACCGGCAGGCGGTCAGCCACCATCCCGAACGCGAACACGGAGAACACCACGGTGAGCGGGTCCAGCGTGGTGCCGAACGCGACGAGGCCGGACGACATGCCGGTGTCGCGCCAGAAGTCGACGCGGTAGACCAGCGTGCCGGTGAGCACGACGCCGGAGAGCCCCAGCGCCGTGAGTAGCAGCCACATGGAGCGCGTGCGCATCGCCTCGCGCACCGTCCAGTCCTCAGTGGTGGTCAGGGCACGGAGGCGCGGCGACTGGTCGACCGCCTCGGACGGGGGCCCGTCCGCGCCGTCCGGGAACAGGCCGATGTCTTCCGGGTTGCGGCGCACGAAGATCGCGCAGACCGGGACGACGACCGCCATCACGACGATGCCGAAGAGGACGTTGGTCGTCCTCCAGCCGTGGTGTTCCACCAGCCACTGGGTGATCGGGATCGCGCAGGTCGTACCCGCGGCCATGCCCATGGTGCCGATCGCGAGCGCGCGGCCGCGCTTCGCGACGAACCACTTGGCGAGCGGCACCTGCGTCAGCAGTTGCCCGGACGGCCCGCCAAGGCCCGCGAGCCCGGAGACGGCGAAGACCAGGTAGATGATCCAGAGGTCGTGCGAGCGGGCGAGCAGGATCAGCATCACGCCCACCAGCAGGCCGCTGCCCGCACCGATCCACCGGGTGCCGTGGCGGTCGATCATCACGCCCAGCAGCGGCCCGACAAGGCCGGCGGCGACGAGGCGGAGCGTGAACGACCAGGCGAGTTCGCTCCGCGGGATCCCCAGATCTTCCGCCATCGGCCCGATCATGAAGGAGAAGATGACGGGGTTCACCGTGGAGGAGACCGCATTGATGGCGAGCGCGCACGCCACCATCACCCAGCCGTAGTAGATGCGGTCGGAGAGCCAGCGCTGCACGGCGCCCTGCCTTCGTCGGTGAACCCGAGGTCGAGGTACGCCCGGGGAATCGCGGCAGTCTACGCCATGCGCGGTTTCGGACCGGTGACCGGGGTCTCTCGCAACGGCGCTAGACGCGCTCGGAGACCTCGTACGCGTTCAGGCGGCGGATCGCGTACGCCGTGGTGAGCACCGTGAGGATCGTGATCAGCAGCACTGCGGGCCTCGGCGAGAGGGAGGCCTCGAAGATCCGTGCCGGAACATCGGTCACGCCGTCCGCCACGCCCAGGGTGTACGCCCGCACGCTCAGGAAGCGGACGCCCGGGATGAAGCGGGAGACCAGCGCCTCCCACACGAACACGTACGCCAGCCCGATGATCAGCGCGCGGCCGAAGCGGATGCTCAGCCCGACGAACAGCGCCGAGTAGGTGAGGGAGCCGGCGAGCACCGCCACGACGAACGCCAGGGTGAGGCCGTAGCCCTCCTCCCCGGTGAGGACGATGAGGCCGCTGGCGACGACGCAGGCGACGACCACGGCGGCCGTGACCATCCACGCCGCGGCGACCTTCGCGATGACGATCGTCCAGCGCGGCAGCGGCTTGCCGAGGAGATAGACGACGGTCCCATCCTCGATCTCCTGCCCGAGCGCGGCGGTCCCCACCACCAGCGCCGTCAGGGGAAGCACCAGGTTCACGATGAACCCGGCGAAGAGCCCATTGGCGGCGAAACGGGCCGGGGTGACCTCCTCCGCGGTCAGCCGGAAGAGCGTCGCCAGCAGCACGGGGAGCACCGCCAGCAGCACGAGGAGCAGCGTGCGTCGCTGGCGCAGCAACTGGCGGAGCGTGAGCACGAAGATCACGGGGATCATCGCGACACCAGGTATTCGAAGACGCTCTCCAGTGACTCGTCGAGCGGCGACAGGCCGATCACGGTCACGCGCGCCGCCTGCGCGATGCGCGGCAACTGCTCCGTGAAGCGCGTGAAGTCGTCCGTGCGCACCGTCAGCCGGTCGCCCTCGATCGAGGCGCCGCTCACGGCGGTGTCGCCGAGGAGTGCCTGCGCCAGCACCCGATTGTCGCTGGACTCCACCAGGAACTCGTGCGGCCGGTCCGTCATCAGCCGGCGGATGGCGCGGAAGTCCCCCGACGCGGCGAGGCGGCCCGCGACGATCACGAGCACGCCGTCACCCAGGCGCTCCATCTCCTCCAGGATGTGGGAGGAGAACATCACCGCGCGGCCCTCGCGCGCCATCTGCCGGAGCAGGTCCATCAGGTGCAGCCGCTGGCGCGGGTCGGCGCCGTTAAACGGCTCGTCGAGCAGCAGCACCGCCGGGTCGTGCACCAGCGCGGCCGCGATCTTGATGCGCTGCTTCATGCCTTTCGAGTACGTCCCCGTGCGGCGATCCTTTGCCGCGCCGAGGTCGACGAGTTCGATCGCGCGCATCGCCGCCTCGTGCGGGTTGTCCAGGCCGTGGAGACGGGCGTTGACGCGGACAGACTCGTACCCGGTCAGCCCGCCGTAGACAGCCTCGCGTTCCAGCACGATGCCCACGCGCCGGTACAGGTCGGGCCGTCCCCACGTCGACTCACCGAGGATGCGGACCTCGCCCGAGGACGGGCGGAGGAAGCCCGCCATCATGTGCAGCAGCGTGGACTTCCCCGCACCGTTCGGCCCGAGGAGGCCGGTGACGCCGGGCTGCACGGAGAACGTCACGTCGTTCACGGCGACCACGTTGCCGTACCAGCGCGAGACGCCGGCGACCTCGATCGCGGGCTGACTGGTCGCGGTCATGCCTGCACCTTCGCGTAGCGCCGCAGCAGCAGCCCGACCGCGATCGCCGTGATCACGAGGCATCCGGCCAGGTACGCAGCCGGATGGAAGCCGGCCTCGGCGGCCACGCTTTCCTCCAGCGTCCCGCCGAAGAGCCACACGGTCGTGCCGTCCAGCAGGTCGAGCGGGCTGATGAACACGGCCGGGCGCAGCACCTCGGTGCCGATCTCCTGCACGAGGATGCTGGCGATGAACAGCGGCAGCACAAACGCGACGATGATCCCGACGGTCGCGAACGCGCGCTGCGGCGTCTGTGCCGCGACCACAGCGCCGATCGAGGCGATCAGCGTGGAGCCGATGGCGGCCGTGAACACGATCGGGAAGACCTGCGTCCACTCGTCCGCGACAAACCGGCCAAAGTCCTGCGTCCCGAGCGCGTTCCCCACGAACAGCAGGACCTGAGGCGCGAGCGTGATCGCCAGCATCGCGGTGGTCATCGCCGCCAGTTTGCCGAGCGCGTAGTCCGTGCGGCTGATCGCGCGCGAGAAGTAGAGCGTGAGCGAGCGGTTGCGCTGGTCGCGGCCCACGATGTCCGGCGCCACCACTCCGCAGAAGAGCGCCAGCACCAGCGTGATCAGTCCGTAGTAGTCCTCCGCGCGGATCAGTTCGGCTTCGATTGGGATGACCGCGGCGATGATCAGCTGCACCAGCGCCGGCACCAGCGCGATGGCGATCAGGATCGCCGGCGCGACCTTCGACGCCGCGCTCCGCCCGAGGCCGAACGCGCCGCGCAGGCTCTCCCGGTACAGCGCCAGCACCGCGTGACGGCGTCCGAGCCGCTCGCCCTCGTAGCGCCGGTAGCCCAGGTCGTAGATGTTGCTCGCACTCGCCTCGGCGGGTGGGGTCGAGGGCATCGTCATGCGATGGCCGCCTCGGGAGCGAGGCGGAACAGGTCTTCGAGCGTGCGCCGGCGCTGCTGGATCCGCACCAGCCCGAGGCCGAGTTCGACGACGGTGTCGCGGATCAGGTCGAACGGCGGCGCTCCGTCCAGGCTCACCAGCACATGGTGGCCCTCCACCGTGACGTCTAGGCCGTGCGCCCGCAGCCGCTCGCCGAGGCGCTCCGCGTCCGCGGTCACCTCCACGTCCAGGGTCTGGGTGCGCTCCGTGAACTCCGACAGGGGGCCGTAGTGGAGCAGGCGACCGCCATCGATCACGATCAACTGGTCGCAGACGCGCTCGATCTCGCCGAGCAGGTGCGTCGCCATGATCAGGCTGATCCCCAGCCCTCGACCGGTGCGGGCCACGAGGTCCAGCATCTCGTCGCGCCCGGCGGGGTCCAGGCCGTTCGTGGGCTCATCGAGGAACACGAGTTCGGGGTCGTGGACGAGCGCTTGTGCCAGCTTGGCGCGCTGGCGCATGCCCGTGGAGTAGCCGGCCATCGAGCGGTAGCGCTCCTCGAACAGGCCGGCGTGGCGCAGCGTCTCCGCCGCCCGCTCGCGCGCCGCCGTCCGAGGCAGCCCGCTGATCTGCGCCATGTGCGCCACGAACTCGGTCGCATTCATCTCCAGCGGCAGGCAGTCGTGCTCCGGCATGTAGCCGACGTGCTGGCGGAGGAGCGGCCCCTGCGTGGCGATGTCGTAGCCCAGGACGGTCGCCTCGCCCGCGGTCGGCGGGATCAGGCCGAGCAGCAACTTGATGAGCGTGCTCTTACCGGCGCCGTTCGCGCCGACCAGCCCCACGATCCCCGGCTGCACCTCGATCGTCAGATCGTCGAGCGCGCGCACGCCGGGGTAGTGCTTGCTGAGGCCGGTGGACTGGACGACGGACATGGCGACGATGGTAGCGCCTGGCTACCCGCCGGCGAGTTTCACGCGGTGGCCGAGGGCGACCATCTTCTCGTGGATGCGGTCGCGGTGGTCGCCCTGGATCTCCAGCGTGGCGCCCTCGCGGGTGCCGCCGGCGCCGCAGAGTTGCTTCAGGGTCTTGAGGAGGTCGTCCAGTTCGCGCTCGCCGGCGCGGACGCCGGTGATGGTGGTGACCGTCTTCCCGCCTCGTCCTGACTTCTCTCGACGGATGCGGACGTAGCCGTCATCGGGCACCGACGGGGCCGGGCGACCCGAGGCGCGAGCGTTCCGCGCCGGCGCAGGCTTCGAGGGGCGCTCGGATTTCGCCTGGACGACGTGCTCGCCGTCCGTGGAGTAGACCAGTCGTGACTGCTCGCCGGGCATGCGCTCGCCTCCGCTCGCCTGCACGATCCCACTGCGCAGGCTCAGCCCGCAACCGACCCGCCCTCGACCTGCCCGCCGGCCGCCTCGATCAGCCCGCGCAGCCGCTCCGCCTCAGCCTCCCACGCCGCGAGGCCCGCGAGACGCGCCGTCCGCTCGCCGGAGCCGTGGTCGTCCGCAATGGAGAGCCGCGCAACCTCCTGCAGGGCGCCGCGATACCGCGCGAGGAGCGCGTCGAGTTCACTGGTGGGGGCGGGGTCGGTGCGAATCGGTGGCTCCGGGGTGCGCTCGACCGGATCGTCTGGCGGACGTCGGTCAGGGGCGGTCGTTCCGCTTCATCTCATACATCCGCAGGTCCGCGATGCGGTAGGCCTCCACGGGATCGTCGCTGTCGACGCCGACCGTCGCGGAACCGACCGAGGCAAAGAGCGCGGGCATCGAGTCGCGGAAGGTGATGGCTCGCGCCAGTCGCGCCTCAAGCGGCCCCGGCTCGGTGCCGTACGCGATGATCGCGAACTCGTCTCCGCCGATGCGGAACGCCTGGTCGCCCGCGCGGATGCGCTCCTGTACCGCGATTGCGGTCGCACGGAGCGCCTCGTCCCCAGCAGCATGGCCCGCCTCGTCGTTCACGGCCTTCAGCCGGTCCAGGTCCACCACCACGATGATCGCGTGACGGCCGGGGGACTCTTGTTCGCGGCACGCCAGGAGAGCCTCGTCGAACGCTCGACGGTTACCAAGGCCAGTCAGGGGATCCAGCAACGCCTGCTGACGGGCCTCGGTCGCCATCTCGGTAAGGGCCCGCTCGCGCTCCTTCACCGCGGTGATATCGCGCGCCACGATCCATGAGGTGCCGAAGCGGCCGTCCGGCGCCGGCTTCAAGAACAGCGACCCCCCGAGCCAGCGCACCTCCCCATCGGGGCGCTTGATCCGGGCCTCGATGCGCCGGGGGACGCGCTGTCCGGTATCGAACCGCTCACGGATATCAGCGACACCGCGCAAGCCCTCGTCGAAGAGGACCTCTTGCATCGGTGTGCGCTGGAGTTCCACCAGGGTGCGGCCGAAGAGGCGCTCGGCGGCCGGGTTGGCCCAGATCATTCGCCGGCGGTCGTCCATCTGCCAGACGGCTTCAGAGATGTGCTCGAACAACTCGGCGTACGTCTCCGCCTGGACAGCAAGCGCCTCCCCCTTGGAGGTGGCGTCGACGAGTTCGACGACCTCGAACAGGTCGCCGAGCAGATCGCCACCGACCACCAGCGGCACCACACGGCAATGCGCGGCGATGGGTTCGCCATCAGCGCGCCGGAGGCGCGCCCGGAACGACCAGGAAATGCGAGAGCCGGACCCGCGCGTGGTGATCCGCTCGCGAGCCGCCTCGCGGTCCGACTCCTCCAGCAGCGACACGCGGCCGATCGCGGCGATCTCCTCCTCCGAATGGCCGAGGAGCGCGGCGAACGCAGCGGAGCAGCCGAGCAGACGACCATCTGGCGCCCACGTCGCGATCGGAGACGGCATGACGGCAAGGAGGGCCTGGAGGAGGTCTCCCGGGCTGGTCTGGTGATCGGGCATTACGTTCATTCTACCGCCGCACCCGGGACGGTGCCTTACAGGGACCTCCGCCCCGCTCGCCTCCCGTCGGGAGCCGAGGGATGATGAGCGGGTTGCCGCCGCAGGCGGCACCAAGCGCTCCGACAGGTGATCTGCGCATGCTGGGTGACCTCACCAACTGGGTGAGCGAGATCGTCGATGGCTTCGGCTATGCCGGCGTCGCGTTCCTCGTGTTCCTGGAAAACGTGTTTCCGCCGATCCCCTCGGAAGTCGTCCTGGGCCTCGCCGGGTTCACCGCAAGCCGTGGCGAGGCGACGCTGCTGGGGATGCTCGCCGCCTCCACCGCCGGCTCCCTTGCGGGCGCGTGGCTGCTCTACGGCGTCGCCGCGGCGATCGGGCCGGAGCGCGTGCATCGCCTCGTGATCCGCTACGGCCGGTGGGTCCGGATCACCAGTCGGGATGTGACCCGGGCGGAGGAGTGGTTCGACCGCTGGTCGACCGTGGCCGTCCTCGTGTGTCGTTGCGTGCCGCTGGTGCGCTCGCTCATCTCCGTGCCGGCCGGCTTCCGCCGCATGCCGTTCGTGCCCTTCACCCTCTACACCACGCTCGGCAGCCTCGTGTGGAACGCGATCTTTGTCAGCGCGGGCTACCTGCTGGGCGAACAGTGGGAGCGGGTGCTGGCGGCCGCGGACACCTATAAGTACGTGACGCTTGCCGGCCTCGCCCTCGTGACGCTCGTCGGAGCCGTGCTGTTCTGGCGCTCACGGTCGAAGGTCGTCATCGAGGAGGCGTAGCCGCGCCCGCCACCGTGCCCCGGCGACGGCGTTGTCCGGCCTGCGCGGCGCTCGTACGCTGCACGCATGGCCAAGCCGATCGTCACCGCCGGCGGCGGGTTCCCCGCCATCGTCTACACCGTCCGCAAGGGGCTCCAGTCCGGCAGCCCCATCGACTTCGTGCGTCGCATGCGTTCGAGGAATGCGTGCAAGACGTGCGCGCTGGGCATGGGCGGCCAACTGGGCGGGATGGTGAACGAGGCAGGGCACTTCCCGGAGTTCTGCAAGAAGTCGGTGCAGGCCCAGTCCGGCGACATGGGCGACGTCATCACCGCGGACTACCTCGCCCGCACCCCGCTCCACGAGATGCAGTTCCTCACCTCGGCGGCGTTCGAGCGCCTCGGACGGCTCGCCTTCCCGGTGATCGCGGAGCCCGGCGACGACCACTACCGCCCGATCTCGTGGGCGGAGGCGCTCGACCGCACCATCGAGGCGTTCCGCACGGCGCCTCCCGACCAGACGTTCTTCTACTCCTCCGGCCGTTCCAGCAACGAGGCGGCGTTCCTGCTGCAGTTGCTCGCCCGCGCCTACGGGAGCCCGAATATCCACAACTGCTCCTTCTACTGCCACTCCGCGTCGGGCGTGGCGCTCGGAAGCGTGTTCGGCTCCTCCACCTCCTCGCTCACCCTGGAGGACATCTCGAAGGCGGACCTGGCGGTGGTGGCGGGCGCGAACCCGGCGAGCAACCACCCTCGCCTCATCACGCAGCTGATCGCGCTCCGCAGGCGCGGCGGCAAGGTGATCGTGGTGAACCCGCTCCGCGAACTGGGCCTGACGCGCTTCCGCGTCCCCTCCGACTGGCGCAGCCTGCTCTTCGGCTCCCAGGTCTCCGACCTCTACCTCCAGCCGCACATCGGCTCGGACGTCGCGCTGGCGAAGGCGATGCTGAAGGGTGTGATCGAGGCGGACGCCCTCGACCGCGTGTTCATCGCCGACCACACGAGCGGGTTCGAGGCGGTGCGCGCCGACGCCGAGGCGGCGTCGTGGGACGACCTGGTGGCGGCGTGCGGCGTCCCGCGCTCCGAGATCGACAAGGCCGTCCGCATGCTGGTCACGGCGAAGCGCGGCATCTTCCTCTGGGCGATGGGGCTCACGCACCACGTCAACGGCGTCGACAACGTCACCGCCTTCGCGAACCTCGCGCTGGCGCGCGGCTGGCTCGGGCGGCCGGGGTGCGGGCTGCTGCCGGTCCGCGGGCACTCCAACGTGCAGGGCGTCGGCTCCGTCGGCATGAGTCCCGAACTGAAGGAGGCGTTCGCGAGCGCGCTCGAGGCCGCCTTCGACATCCGCGTCCCGCGCGAGTCCGGCCAGGACACGTACGCGTCCATGCTCGCGGCAGAACGCGGCGAGGTGCAGGCGGCGCTGCTGCTGGGCGGCAACCTGTTCGGCAGCAACCCGGACCGCACCTGGGCGGGTGCAGCGATGCGCCGCATCCCCTTCACGGTGTCGCTCACCACGAAACTGAACGAGGGCCACGTCCACGGCCGCGGTCAGACCTCGATCATCCTCCCGGTGTTCGCGCGCGACGAGGAGTCGCAGCCGACCACGCAGGAGTCGATGTTCAACTTCGTCCGGCTGTCGGATGGCGGCACGCCGGCGATCAAGGGCAACCTGCGCTCTGAGGTCGACATCCTCGCGACGATCGCCGCGCGCGTGCTGCCGGAGGGGCGCTTCGACTGGGCCTCGCTCCGTTCGCATCGCGCGCTGCGGAAGGAGATCGCGCGCGTCGTGCCCGGCTACGGCGCGATCGGCGACATCGATGGCACGAAGCGCGAGTTCGAGATCCCCGGGCGCATCTTCCACGACCCCGCCTTCAACACGCCGGACGGCCGGGCGCGCTTCGCCGTGACGCCCCTCGGCGAGTTCCGGCCGGGGCCGGGTGAGTTCCGCCTGATGACCTTGCGCTCCGAAGGCCAGTTCAACACCGTGGTGTACGAGGAGACGGACCTCTACCGCGGCAACCGCCGCCGCGACGTGGTGATGATGTCCGCCGAGGACGCCGCGGCCCTCGGTGCTGGCGAGGGCGACTGGGTCACCGTCACCACCGAGGCCGGCCGGATGCGCGTGGTCGCTGCGATCGTGGAGATCCGCCCGGGCAACCTCGCGATGTACTACCCGGAGGCGAACGTGCTGGTGCCGCGCCGCCTGGACCCGCGCTCCAAGACGCCCGCCTTCAAGTCGATCAGCGCGAAGGTGACCGCCGACCTGCCGGTGCGCGTCTAGCGCCCGGCCACCCCGTCCAGGCGCGCCGCCAGTGCCTCGGCCCGTGCGAGTTCTTCGGGCGTGTTCACACCCAGGAACGACAGCCCTTCGGGGTCGGCCGCCGCCCACTCGCCCGGCTGCACGAGCAGCGCCCGGGGATCGTCGGCAATCGCACTGGCGGCGCGTGCCCCGCCGGCGGCGAGCGCCCGGACCGCCTCGAACGCCTCGAAGTGGATCGCGCTGCACAACGGCTGCGGGCGGCCCTCGTGCACCGGCACGACAATCGCGCCAGCCGTCGCGCGCGCCGCGAGGAGCGCGAGGAGTCCCGGCTGCACGAACGGCGTGTCACATCCGAGCACGAGTGCTACCTCGGCGCGGCTCGTGCCAGCCAGCCCGGCCGCGATCCCGGCCAGCGGACCCTGGTAAGCGGTGGTGTCACGCACCAGCGTGACCGGTGCGGCGCAGCGCACGGGGGGGATCACCTGCGCCGGCGCGAGCACGACGACGACCTCGACCACCCCGGGGACGGCAACGGCTGCCGCGAGGGTGCGGTCGAGGAGCCGCCGGCCGTGCAGCATCACGGCGGCCTTGTCACGCCCCATCCGGGACGACCGCCCACCGGCCAGGACGACCACAGCGATGGGCACCGGGGGCTCGGGCGTCGGGTCCACGGGGCGCCTCTCGATGTGGTTCGGACCGTCCCCGGGATGGTATCGCCGCCCGTCCGAAGCGGCGTGGCAGCCTGATGGGGCCCCAGCGAGCCTCGCGCGAGGGCTGCTCACGCCGCCGTGACGCCCCTGCGCGTTTAGTGAGAGATTCGAGCGAACAGGAGTATGGCGCAGCAGCGCCTTACACTGGGATCGCGGCACCGCGGTGTATGTACGGGTCGAAGGCGGGACCGTGTTCCTCAAGGTTGGCTACGATTTCACGTACGAGTGCCCGGCGCGCACGCCCATGGTGCTCCTGCTGAACATCCATCACAGCCGGGCGTCCGACATCATCGTGCCGGATCACCTGACGGTGAGCCCGTCCGTCCCGGTCGAGACGTACCGCGACGCCTATGGCAACTGGTGTTCGAGGCTGGTGGCGCCCGCGGGGACGGTCCGCCTCACGGCGAACGCCATCGTGCGTGACTCCGGCCAGCCGGACGTCATCGTCCCGACCGCGCGCCAGCACGCTGTGGAAGACCTGCCGTCCGAGACGCTCCAGTTCCTGCTGCCCAGCCGGTACTGCGAGAGCGACCTCCTGTCACAGGTGGCCTGGGATCTCTTCGCCAGCACGCCGGAGGGGTGGCCTCGGGTGCAGGCGATCTGCGACTTCGTGCACGACCGCGTCACGTTCGGCCACGAGCACGCCCGGTCCACCAAGACCGCGCTGGAGACCTTCAACGAGCGCGCCGGGGTCTGCCGGGACTTCACCCACCTGGGCATTGCGCTCTGTCGGGCCATGAACATCCCGGCGCGCTACTGCACCGGCTACCTGGGCGACATCGGGACGGAACCGCCGTACTCGGCCGGCGACTTCTCGGCGTGGTTCGAGGCGTACCTGGACGGCCGCTGGTACACGTTCGACCCGCGCAACAACATCCCGCGCATCGGCCGGGTGCTGATCGCGCGCGGGCTGGACGCGGCGGATGTCCCGCTCAGCCACACGTTCGGTTCAACCACCCTGACCAACTTCCTGGTCTGGACGGATGAGATCGACGAATCCGAAGTTGAACGGCTGCGACGGTCATGACTCCTCACGCAATACACGATGAGACCCACCCCGCGCCGATCGATCCGTCCGGCGTGGACTGGGCCCGGGTCCGCGAGAGCGAGTACCTGGTACACCAGCGGTTCCAGTACGAATACCCCGCCCAGATCCTGGACCTGCAGCACCAGTTGATGGTGATCCCACCGACGGTCTTCGGCGACCAGCGCCGCACCGTGTACAGCCTGCGGGTCTCCGAGGCGGGAGAGGTCACCACTACCCAGGACCTGCTCGCCAACACCGTCATCGACGTCCGCATCCCCTCCGTGGAACGCGGGATCGAGTTCGAGGCGTGGGTGAGCCTGCGCCGCGCCGGGCCGCCCCAGCCGCGCGAGGTGCCGGTGGAGTGGCTCACGGACGCTCGCTTCCTCCAGCCGACCGACCGCACCGCACCGGATGCGGCGATCGAAGAGGCCGCGGCCATACTGGCCGCCGAGGGGCTGGTCGGCCTCGAACTGGCGGAGCGGATCAACACCTGGGTGCACCAAACCATGAAGTACGTCCCGGACGTCACGGGCATCCGTACCACCGCCGCCCACGCGTTTGCGGCCGGTCATGGCGTCTGCCAGGACTACTCCCACCTGATGATCGCGATCTGTCGACTGCTCGGCCTGCCGGCGCTGTACGTGTCCGGGCACCTGCTGGGCGAAGGCGGGACCCACTCCTGGGTGGAGGTCATCCTCCCGTCCCCCGGAGACGAGGACGCCGCCCACGCGTGGGCGCTCGACCCCACCCACGGCCGGCGCGTCGACCTGACGTACCTGACGGTGGCCGTGGGACGCGAGTATGGCGACGTCGCGCCGACCTCCGGCAGTTACCGGGCCGGGCACGGCGGCACGCTGACCGGGTTCAAAGAGGTCCGCCTCGTCGGTATCGAGTACGACTAACGGCACGTCCCACTCGCTGACGCCCGTACGATGGTGCGCATGACCACCGCGACCCCGCAGGACTCACAACGCTCGCGTCCCCGCATCCTCGTCACCGTCGAAGAGGACGTGGTCGATGGTCGCTGGGACGACTACTCGGCGGCGTATGCGCGGGCGATCGAGGCGGCCGGCGGCGAGGCGATCCCGGCCTACTTCGGCCGCCCGTCCACCGAGGACTTCTCTGCGTTCGACGGCGTGGTCCTGATCGGCGGCGACGACATTGACCCCGCGCGCTACGGCGAGGCGCCACATGAGCGCGTCGACCCCGTACCGCCGGCCCGCGATTCCCTTGACCTCGCGCTCGCCCGCCTCGCGCTCGAGGAGCGCCGGCCGCTGCTGGCGATCTGCCGCGGCGCACAGGCGCTGAACGTGGCATGCGGGGGCTCGCTCCTGCAGCACCTCGAGGAACGGCTACCGCACCGTGGCCCCGCCGGGAGCGATGAGTCGGGCTGGCACGGCGTCTCGGTCGCGCCCGGCTCACTCCTCGCGCGGATCGCGGGGCGCGCCAGCCTGCGCGTGAACTCCCGCCATCACCAGGCGGTGACACCGGAGCGCCTGGCGCCGGGCCTGGTGGAATCGGGTCGCACGGACGAGGGCGGGATCGTGGTCATCGAGGCGTTCGAGGCGCCCGACCACCCGTTCGTGCTCGGCGTGCAGTGGCACCCGGAGCGGCCGGAGATGCTGGACAACCCGGCACTCGGGGAGGCCTCGACACGACTGTTCGAGGCGTTCGTGGCGGCGTGCCGGGAGGCGCAGGCGTCTCGGCAGGCCGGGGCGGAAGCCTAGATCGTCCGTCGCAACTCGACGACGACGCCCTTGACGTCCACGTCGGCGAGAGGCACTTCCTCATCCACGTTGTCGCTGCGCAGGACGAGTTTGCCGTCCCGCAGCGCGAGGCGCTTCACGATCCACGCGCCCCCGTGCGTTGCGATGACGATACGGCCCGCCTCCAGGTCGATGTCCGGGCTGACGGACAGCTTGTCGCCGTGGCGGATGGAGGGCTCCATGCTGATGCCGGACGCCACCACCTCAAAGTCGCGGGTGTTTTCGCCAGCGAGCGCGGTCTGGACCTCGCGGATCACGGAGCCATGTGGTGTGACGGGTACAGGACTGGCGATCAGGGCCTCCAGGGCGGGTGACGGTTCGATATTTAGTTCAGACCGTACTAACTGACGATACCGGTCAAACGTGATGCGCGCCCCCGCCGGGTCGCCCTGAGCCTGCTGAATCTGGATCATGACCGCATATGCGGACTCGCGGAGCGGCTCCGCCGCGATCACATGCTGCGCCGCCTCCGCTGCGTCACCCCAGCGACCGGCTGCGGCCAACTTCTGTGCCAGCGCTTCCAGCGCACGCACGCGCAGGGCGTGCCACCGGGCTGACTCCTGCGCCGTCCATTCCTCGTACCACTCGGGCAGGAGGTCGGAGGAGAGTGCCTCAATGGCCTCACGGGTGAGGTCGGCGTCCGGCGAGTCGAGATCGACGATCAGCAACCGGTGAGCCAACGCCTGGGAGTCCCGAAGGTCGACGTCTACGCCCTCAGCGAGGGACAGGTCCAGCACGCTGATCCGCAGCGCATCGCGGGTCGCCTGATCCAGCCGTGACAGCAGGGTCCGAAGGCTCGCCTGCGCATGAGCGTCTGACGAGTCCGGCCACAGCGTTCCAGCGACAGATGAGCGCGTCACCGTGCGATCGCGGACGCCGAGGAAGGCGAGGAGCCGCTTCGAACTCCCCGGCAGGGCGAGCGGCACCGCCCCCTGGGTCAGTTCGAAGGCGCCGAGCAGCGACAGGCGGAACTCATCCGCGTCCTGGGAGGGATTCCGTGGGATATGCACGGACCGCACCGGGCGCGGCCCGAGAGAGTCTGGAGAAGCCATCGATCCCTCGTTTCGTCAGCAGCCGAGGCGGAAGATCGTGGAAACCACCCCCAGCCTACACCGGGAGGGCACCCCTCGGAAGGGTTCCGCGCTCCCTCCCGCTGCTACCATCGCGCCGACAGGCAGGCGTGCCGAGCAGAGAGGATGTGGCGGCATGAATCGAATTCGTTGGAGTGGAGCACTCGTGGCCCTCTCGGCCGCAGCCCTCGTGCTCTCGGCCGCGTGCGGCGGGGCTGACGAGAAGAGCGACGCGACCCCGACCGAGGTCAGCCCGGCGGCTACCGCGACGGCGACTGCCGCGACCCCGGCTGAGACGGCGACCGCGACGCCCGACGCGCTCGCGGCACTAAATGGCCTCGCCTGCACCGGTGGCTGGCGCAACGAGACCTTCGGCTCCACGGGCTCCTTCGCCGCGACGTTCCACGTCGAGGACGGCGGCGGGCGCGTCGCCCTGGAGGTGGGTGGAAACGTGTTCGGCGGCACGGGCGGCACCGTGGACGCGCCGTTCACCCGCGACGGCGACTCCACGGTATTCGACGTGGACCTGGGGTTCCTGGGCCAGGCAATGTTCCGGTTCAACGGCGCGGAGGCGGAGCAGGCCATCCTCGCATCGCCGACCGCGCTGGGAGCGGGCTCAGAGGTCACGCTGACCGATTTCGTGTTCACCGGTGAGGCGCTCAGCGCCACCGTAAACATCAAGTTCGCGGATGGTTCGACCGCCCGTTCCGTCCTGGAAGCGACCTGCGCCTAGGCGAGCCCATCACTGTGGGGGAACTCCTTGTGCAATCAGGCGATGCGCGCGGTATGCTCCCTTGCCCGTGGGAAGATGGATTTTTCCATAAAAATGCAGTGTCGGTAAGCCCTGCGGATACTCCGCTCGAGGCGTGCGTCGAGGGCGAAGACATGCTCATCTACTCCGAACTATCGATTCATATGCTGAGGGCGCACCACTTTTGTCAGGGGCGGGGCTCACCATTCAGGCTTGAGCCGACGTTGCTGAAGCAGCTGCTGTTCTGACAAGCAAGAGGTTCTGGCCGGGTCTCGAAACGATGTTCCTTTTTGAAGTATGATGGTGTCGTCTGAGGCCTATTCTCAGAGTGCCTCAAGGAGCATCTGTATGGAAAAGAGAACAAAGATCGTTGCGACCATTGGTCCGGCATGCGAAAGCGTTGCGACAATTAAAGACCTGATCCGCGAAGGCGTCGATGTCTTCAGGCTCAATTTTTCCCACAAGACATATGAAGAAGCCACTCGCGATGTAACTATGATTCACGAAGCGCGCAAAGCGCTCGATAGACCAGTAGCCATTATGGCGGATATTAAAGGTCCAGCCGTGCGGCTGTATGGCTATGCGGAAGAAATTGCCCTGAAACCGGGGACAGAGCTCACCATTGAGAGCGCAGACCCTGCCGGAATCGAAAAACTGGTTTCTTCCAAGCCTCTGCATGTCTACACCAATCTGCCGGATATCGATCGCATCTGTGCAATAGGCCAGAAAGTTATTTTGATGGACGGCTACTTCAGCGGAAAAGTTGTCAGGAAGGCGCCGAAAGCCGTGGTGGTCGCGGTGGAAAATGAAGGGGGCTTGCGG
>PHBR01000133.1 GCA_002840675.1 Chloroflexi bacterium HGW-Chloroflexi-9 | reverse complement strand
CGGCGGCGTCACGCGAGGCGGGCTGCGCGGAGGCGCGCGTAGCCGAGTGCCGGTGTCCGCCGTGCTGCTGCTGATGCACGCGGCGGCCGGCGAGGCGGTGCAGACCGAGATCCGAGGCGAGCGGTACGTCGACCCTCGGGCCGGCGGGTTGATGGGCAGGTGGCGGTGATGGCGGAGGTGCTGTTCGTCATCGGCGTGGTGATCGCGGGCGTGGCCGGGTGGCGCCAGTGGCGCGCCGGCGTGCTGGAGCACTCGGCGAACGACGCGGTGATCGACGAGTGTCGTGAGTTCATCGCGCGCGCGGGCGCGCGGATGTTCAAGGCGTAGGAAGAGGCCCCGCGCGAGGCGGCGCGGAGTACGGAGGCGTCAGGTGGCGAATCAGACGGCGACGAGGACGGTGCTGGAGGACCAGGCGGTGTGCGTGCACCACTGGCTGGTGGAGTCGCCGGACAAGGCGACGGGCGGGCTGGTGGGCGCGGGCTGCATGCGCTGCGGGAAGACGCGGTCCTACCAGGTCGTCGGCGACGACTCGCGGTGGTCGCCGGCGGAGGACTCCACGGTGGGCCGGTCGCGGGCGCGGCGGGCCCTGGCTGACGAAGAGCCGGAGGTGGACTGAGGTGGCGGGCGACCAGAAGTGCCTCGTCGTCCTCATGCGCGGCGGCCACGGCGTGGAGTGGCGCTTCTGCGACGCGCCGGTCGTGGACGCGTCGGCGAAGGGTCGCAGCCTCAACCCGGAGAGGTACCTGTGCACCGCGCACTTCGACCTGGCGTACGAGGCCGGCATCCGGTTCGCCCGTATCGGGTACATCCATCACTCGCGCTTCGCGCAGGTCTCGCTGGAAGGCTACGCCGGCCGGCTGCTGATGGAGGCGTTCGGGCGCGATGTCGCCGTTGAGGCCTCGGGCCTTGTCGACGAGGGGTCCCGATGAACGCGGCTGCGCGGGCGCCTCGTCTGTGCGAGCAGCCGTTCGTGGCGGGCGACCCGTGCCGGCACGAGTCCTGGTTGACGGCGCCGGGGTGCGAGCAGCCGGCCACGAACGTGGTGACGGCGGAGGTGCAGCGGTCCGTCCGCGGGCCGTCCGGGCGCGTGATGGAGCCGGCGACGGTGACGACCTACGGCTGTTTCCAGCACGTGCGCCGCCTGCCGCTGGCGTCGTCGGGGGTGACGGTGCAGCGCCTGGCGTTGCGGCCCTCGCCGCCGGTGCCGGGCGCGCGCGAGCGGGCGCTGACGACGGGCGGGCCGGCATGACCAGCGAGGACGTGCGCCGGAAGTGGCGCGAGCAGCAGTCGGAGTTGCCGCCGGGGAAGTGGCCGGTGCACTGGCTGACGCTGCCCGGCGTGGTGCGCGACCCGCTGGGGCGGATCGTCGGTACGCGCGGCGCGATGGTCACGGACTGCGGGATGAAGCTGGACCACGGAGGTGGAGGCGGCGCTGGCGCTGGTGCGGGGGACGTACCACGCGCTGCCGTCGAAGCAGCCGGCGGAACCGGGGAGGGCGGCATGACGGCTGAACAGGACGAGCGGCAGGCCGAGGTGCTGCGGCTGGTGGTGGAGCGCTGCGCGACGGCGTTCGGGGTGACCGTGGCCGAGGTGATGGCGCCTTCGCTTTCGAAGACCGATTCGCGCCGGAGCACATACCGCGCGACGCGTGCGCGGACGGCGGCCTGGTACCTGCTGGCGCGTCACGCGGGCTTCACGCAGACGGCGCTGGGACGCGCGTTCGGTCGCGACCACACGACGGTGAGCAAGGGCATTGATCGCCTGGCGGCGCGGATGCGGTCGGACGAGGACACGCGGCTGCTGGTGTTCGAGGCGGCCGGGATGAACGAGCACCGGTCGGTGACGCTGATCTGCGACGAGGCGCGGCGCGAACTGGCGACCGCGCGCGAGGTGGTGCGCCGACTGGAGGCGCTGGTGGTGCGGCTGGACCGCGAACGCGGGCGGCCGGCCCGGCAGATCGCGCCGGCCACGGACGTGCGGAGGATCGCATGACGACGTACCGAGCGGCGGTGGGGTCGGTGCTGCGCGAGGCGCGGCGGGAGGCCGGCCTGACGCAGCGTGAGGTGGCGGAAGCGGCGCTGGTGACGCAGTCCTCGATCTCGAACTACGAGGCGGGAAAGCGTGACGTGCTGCTGGAGACGTTCGACCGGATCGCGGTGTCGCTGGGCACCACGGCGCGGGCGCTGCTGGATCGCGTGGACCGCGTGGAGACGGGACGTGCCGCGTGATGCGCGTGCCGGGGGTGAACGTCTACTCGGGGGCGGTGGACTGGCCTCGAGCGCTGGGGTGGCTGGCGATGCTGGCGGGCTGCGCGATCGCCTGGGCGCTGTGCGGCGTGCTGGCGTGGCGGGCGGTGTCTCGATGAAGGCGCTGGTCATCCGCCCCTGCGAACTAGTGACGGCCAACGCGTTCGTTGCCGAGCATCATCGCCATCACCAGCCCGTGCAGGGCCATCGTTTCTCGCTCTCGTGCTGGGTGGACGAGCGCCTGGCGGGGGTGGTCATCGTTGGCCGCCCTGTCGCTCGTCTCGCCGGCCATCCGTTGGAAGTGGCCGAGGTCACGCGGCTCTGCACGGACGGAACCAGCAATGCCTGTTCCGCGCTGTACGGCGCGGCGGCAAGAGTCGCGCGAGAGATGGGGTTCGCCCGGATCCAGACGTACATCCTCGATGAGGAGGTCGGAACGAGCCTTAAGGCGTCCGGGTGGGTGTGCGAGGGCGATGCGGGCGGCGGCCAATGGAAGCACACGGACGGCAAGGCTCGCCGCACGGATCAACCCATCACTCGCAAGCAGCGCTGGGCGCGCACGTTCCGCCCGATGGAGCCATTGCGCGACTGGACATCTACCCCCGTCGAGCACGAACAGGCGGTACTCCTGTGATCGCGCGGGTGCGCGCGGAGGCGCGGCGCCACTGGGGCAACCTGTACCCGTTCGGGCAGGGCTGCGCGGTGCTGACGGTGTCGGTGCTGCTGGCCGCGGCCGGCCTGGTGGGGATGGTCGATCGGGGTGGCGCTCCAGCGCCCGCAAGCATCGAGGGGGCCGCGCCTGGAGCCCCGCGGGGCCTCACGGACGGCGTCACCTTTCCGCCGTCTACGAGTTCTTCGTCCCCCTCGATGAGCCCCATCCTGCCGCCGGCTGACCTGGCGATGTTCCTGCGCGCTGCTGACCGACAGGAGGCGGGATCCGTCTCCGAGTCGCGTGTGGCTGAGGGGGATCGAGGCCTTCGCTCGAGCGGGTCCGCGATCCCCCTCACGCGCGCGGTACCTGGCGAGGGGGCCGCCTCGGGCGCCGGGGAGTGGACCCCCGGTGCGCCTCGCTACGAGCCGGGGCTGTGGGGTGACCAGTTGTCGCCGGCGGAGGTCTACGGGCTGGCGGTGGAGGTGACGGGCGACCACGGGTGGGCGTCGTTCGCCTCGAGGTGCTTCACGGGCGGCGGTGAGAACCGGGGCTTTGTGGGCGCGGTGTCGCACGTGAACAAAAACGGGACGCAGGACCTGGGCCTCGGGCAGAGCAACACGAACACGCTGGCGGGGCTGGGCTTCGACGCTGACCGGGTGCTGGTGGACGCGCACTACGCGATGGAGGCGCTGCACGCGACCTACGAGGCGCAGGGCTTCGGCGCCTGGCTCGGCTGTGTCGCCCACGGCGACGCGGTCGAGGTCGCCCACGGCGACGCGGTAGAGGCTGCCGCCGGTGCGGGTGGGGGTGGTCAGTGAACGCGCGTCCCTGGCTGCTGCAGCTGTTGCTGGTGGTGTACGGGCTGGCGCTCTTCGTGGTGGCACCACTCCTCGGCTTCGCGCTGCTGACGACGGCGGCGATCGAGCCGGCGGACGGAATGATCGGCGGGGTGGTGGCGATCATCGCGGGCGGCCTCGGCGTGCTGCTGCTCGAAGTCGCGTCGGACGGGGGTGGTCAGTGAATGGGCCTCGTCCGCCCCGGCGTTTGGCCTCGGAGGTGCTCCTGCTGGTGCTGGAGGAGACGCACGAGCGTCGTATCGCCGAGGCGCTCGATCGGTTCGACGAGGAAGTCGAGATCTACCGCGAGTTCGACGTGGTGGGCGGTCGTCGGATGCCGCCGGTGGCGGTGTACGCGCGGGGGGTGGAGGGGTGACGACGCGCGCGGAGTACCGGGCGTGCGGTGAAGCGGTCGCGACGACCTTCCTGCTGGGTGGCTGGGCGCCGTGGAGCCCGTTCTACCCGCCGGCGGAGTCGTTCCTGGTGCCGGCTGCGGCGTCGCTGCTGCGGCGGCTGCAGCGCGCGGAACGCGATGGTGACCTGATCGGTGAGGAATGGTCCGCCTCGTCGGGGTACGTCCGCCAGCAGGCGGCGGTGCTGGAGGCGAAGGGGTTCATCCGGCAGCGGCCGCTGGTGCTGCGCGGGGAGCAGCGGGCCCGGTTGGTGCTGACGGAGGCGGGGAGGCGGACGTGACCGAGCGCGGGCTGCTGGTGACGGAGCGTCTGCTGCTGGAGGCGCTGTACGAGCGCCGGCCGGAGGGCGGCGGCGCGCCGGAGGAACGTCGCGAGCTGGTGCGTCGGGGGCAGGGGTTCGTGGTGTTCGTGACGCCGGTGGCGGAGCCGGGTGCGCGACCGAGGGTGATCGACGTGTACGTGGAGGGCGTGACGGTGCAGGCGCTGGAGCGCGGGGAGCTGCTGGACGGCTTCCCGCACGAGGCATCGGGCCAGCCGGTCCGGCCTCGGTGGCGGCTGACGTGGCGTGGTGAGCAGGCGATCGCACCGTACCTGGAGCCGGGCTGGCCGGAAGGGGTCGAGGCGTGACGAACGAGGCGGACGCGGCGGAGGTCCAGATTCTCCCGACGCTCGGCGAGGGCGTGACCGGCGTGACGCAGTTGGCGCCCGGCGACGTGGTGCTGCTGCGGACGCCGCACCGGCTGTCGCTGAGTCAGGCCGAGGAGATCGAGCGTCATTTCCGGGAGCGGCTGTCCGCGCCGGGGGTGACGTTCGTCGTGATCGACGGAAGCCTCGATGTGTCGATCCTGCGGCCGGCGTCCGCGGTGCCGACGGAGGGGCTGTAGCGATGCGGGTGCACGAGCTGAAGACGGTGGGCGAGTCCTGGGACGCGCTGGACCTTCACGTGAAGCGCGCGGAGGTGCGGTTCAACGACCGTGACTTCCGCGTGGACGACTACCTGGTGCTGCGCCGCCTGGACGACGCCGGCGAGGTCGTCCCTGACCTGGGGCTGGTGCGCCGGGTGATGCACGTGTTCGAGGGCGGCCGCTTCGGCATTGAGCCGGGGTACGTGGTGCTCTCGCTCGCGATTACGGGCTACCAGGACCAGGAGGCGGCGTTCGCGGCGCTGCGGGAACAGGCGGCGGCCGGATGAGGCTGAGCGCGCTGCAGGGGCGGCTGGCGCTGTACGAGCCGATCGAGGTGCTGGCGGCGGCGCGGGCGCTGGGGATTACGGACGTGACGCTGATCGAGCGTGACGGGAAGTCGTGGTGGGCCTCGGGGCGGGCGGTGAAGAACGGCGGATCGAGCGGGCCGTGCCTGGACGACTACGAGGCGGCGGTGCTGATCGGCGCCGGCGCGGTGCGGTGGGGGATCTGGCAGTCGCGCGATCACTTCGTGCTGACGGTGCCGGGCGCGGGAGGTGCGGCGTGAGCGGACACGACTTCGGCGCGCGGTCCTGCCCGGTCTGCCGGACGCTCTTCGAGAGCGTCGAGCGGTACGCGGGTCACACGAAGCGCGAGTGTCGGGAGCAGATGGACGCTCAGGTGCGACGCGCGGTGGCGGAGGTTGACCGCCTCCTCGAGATCCGCGCGGCGTTGACCGAGGGCCTGCGCGAGGAGTTGCGCGCGGGCCTGATCACGCGGCCGGCGCTGCGCTACTACGGCGGGAAGTGGCGGCTGGCACCGTGGGTGATCTCCCACCTGCCGGAGCACGTGTCGTACGTGGAGCCGTACGCGGGCGCGGCGAGCGTGCTGCTGCAGAAGCGGCCGTCCGCGATTGAGGTCTACAACGACCTGGACGGCCAGGTGGTGAACTTCTTCCGGGTGCTGCGCGAGCGCCCCGGCGAGTTGATCCGGGCGCTCGAGCTGACGCCGTACGCGCGGGCTGAACTGGTGGCGTGCCGTGAGCCGGCCGAGGAGCCGGTGGAGGCCGCGCGGCGGTTCTTCGTGCGCTCCTGGCTGGGCCGCGGCGCGCAGCAGCGCACGACGCGGGGCTGGCGGTTCGAGCGCGAGCTGCACCACCGACGACGCATGACGGTGCTGTTCGGGAGCGTGCTGACCGACCTGACCTCGATCGCGCAGCGGTTCCGTGACGTGCAGATCGAGTCGTCGCCGGCGCTGGACGTGATCGAGACGTTCGACACGTCCGACACGGTCTTCTACTGCGACCCGCCATACCTCGCTTCGACGCGCTCGAGGCGGTGGGCGGGGGACGGCTACGCGCACGACATGACGGAAGCCGACCACGCGGCCCTGGCGGAGACGCTGCGGGGCATCAAGGGCATGGCGGTGGTGAGCGGCTACGCCAGCCCGCTCTACGAGGCGCTGTACCCGGACTGGACGCGGGTGGAGCGGACCTCCCGGGTGGACTTCTCGCAGACGGGTAAGTCGCCATCGAAGGTCGAGTGCCTGTGGATCTCGCCTCGATCGGTGGGGCGGATGCCGCAGCGGTTGTTGGAGGCGGCTGTGTAGGGGGCTTCGGAGGGGCCGGTGGTGCCGGGAGCGAGCACGCGTGGGTGCGCGGATCGTTCCTGGCCCCAGCGGCCACGCTGAAGGGCGGAGTGCCGAAGACGGCTGAAGCGGCGGGGGCTGCAGAGGACGTCAGTTGGAGCAGGCGGAACGACCCGCTGGTGATGCCAGCAGCCCTGCCGAGGGCCTCCAGCAGGAGGCGCTGGGCGGGCTGGCTGTGGTGCTGCTCCGCGAGCGCGCGTTCCGCGTGCACGAGGCGTTGTCACGCCTGGCACGTGGCGGCGAGACGTGGGAGGGCACGCAGCACGCGCTGGGCGCGGAGGCGGGCTACGACGAGCGGACGGCGCGGTCCGCCCTGCGCGACCTGGAGTCGCTGGGGCTGGTGCGTTCGTCCCGTCGCGGGAACCGGCTGATCTATCAGCTGCTGGCGCTGACGCCGGAGGGCGTGCCGTTCGTGGTGCGTCGACAGTCGGAGTCGCGCCGCGGGGAGTCGGGCCGCGAGGTCGTGCGGTCGGCACGTCCGTCCAGCCTGGCGTCCGAGCAGATCCGGGGGCTGGTGGCATCGCTGCGCGCGGCGCCGGTGGCGTCCGTGGCGGTTGCCGAGGGCGGGGCGGCGACGAGGACGAGCCGAGGCGGATCACGGCGGATCACGGCGGATCAACCGATCCGGATCGATCCGGATCGGTACCCCCTGTTTTCACGAACCCCTCTATGTCGTCATCGTCGGCGGCGTCGATCCGCCTCCCTGATCCGCCTCCGCCTTCCGCATGGCTCCACCTGCCGGTGGGGGCCTCCGAGCCCTCCCGCATCGCGGGGGAGCCGGCGCCGGACGAGCCGTTGCCTGCGGGGTGGGAGCCGGTGGTGGCGGCGCTGACGTCGCAGACGCCGGACGTGGACGCGACACCGGAGCTGGTGCGGCTGCTGCTGGAGCACCCGCTGGACTGGCGGGAGGCGATCGAGCGTGCCGCGCCCCACGACCCGTACGCGCCGGACTACCTGGAGGCGTGCCTGTGGACGGCCGTGCGGCGTCGTGAGCACCGGGAACGCCTGGCGCTGGCGCAGGAGCCGGCGTCGGAGCCCGCGCCGCGGGCGATGCCGGCGGTGACGGTGCGGCCGATGGCGAACCCTCGTCCGCTGACGCTGGGCGAGGTGGTGTCGGGCATGCGCGCGATGGCCCAGGCGGGGCTGATGGCGGCGCTGAGGCGGAGGCGGAGGTGATGGCGATGGAGCCGATCGTCCTCGTCGAGTCGGCCGGCCGTGAGCGTCAGCGGGGTCTGCGATCGGACGCGCTGCCGGAGCACACCGACTACCGCGACCGAGGCTGCGAGGTGTCGCCGACGTGCCTGGGGTGCCCGCTGGCGCGCTGTCGCTACGCCACGCCCGGTGGTGTCCGCACGGCGCGGAACAGCCGGCGGAACTCGGCGATCAAGGTCGCGCTGATGGACGAGGGGCTGACGGTCGATGAGCTGGCGGCGCGGTTCAAGGTGAGCCGGCGGACGATCTTCCGGGTCGTGACGAACATGTCGGCGATGCATCGTCGGGAGCGCCGCCGCCGGGCCGAGGACCCGCTGACGGCGGGCCGTGAGGC
>PHBR01000132.1 GCA_002840675.1 Chloroflexi bacterium HGW-Chloroflexi-9 | reverse complement strand
TTCGACGGGCGCATTCCTCCCGGTGAACGGGAAGCCCACGCTCGTCTACGTCGACGCCATCTGGTGACCGTTCTGCGCGCTCGCGCGGCCCGTCGTGCACGGGCTACGGCCGGAATACCAGGAGCGGGTGAACTTCGTCATCCTCGACTACGACCGTACCGAGGACGCTGAACTCGCGGACCGCCTCGGCGTGCTCGCGCATCCAGCCTTCGCCGTCGTCGCGCCCGACAGCGACGAGGTGACGGATCGGCTCTACGGCCCACTCGTGGAGGAGAAACTGCGCGAGGTGCTGGACGGCGCCATCGCCACGGGCGGCTAGCGCCTCAGGTGGGCCAGCGCTGCTCGCAGCGCGTCCTGCACCTCGGTCGTGTCGATCACCTCGGTGATCCCGCGCGTCGGGGGCGGCGGCTCGCCTGCCGGGGGTACCGGCAGCAGCAGTTGCCACCAACCGACCGAACGCCAGTCCCCCATCTTGTAGCCGGCGCGCTCGAACGTCCCCATGTGCGTGAAGCCCACGCGCTCGTGCAGCGCCACGCTCGCCTCGTTCGGCAGCGCGATGCCGGCGTACGCCTGCCGGTACCCGGCGGCACGCAGGGCCGCGATCAGCCCCTCGTACAGGGCGCGCCCGACGCCCGTGCCTCGTGAGTCGTCCCGAAGGTAGATCGTCGTCTCCACCGACCAGTCGTACGCCGCGCGCGGCCGGAACGTGGAGGCGTACGCGTAGCCGCGCACCGCGCCGCCGTCATCGAGCACCAGGTAGGGGTACCGCGCAACCGTCGAAGTGATGCGCGCCGCCATCTCCTCGACCGAGGGCGGATTGACCTCGAACGAGATAAAGGTGTCGCGGACGATCGGCGCGTAGATCGCCTGGATCGCGGGCGCGTCGGCGGCGATGGCGAGGCGGATGGTCGAGGTCATCGGGCGCTAGCCCCTCCGGTTGACCGAGACGGACGAGGCGGCCCGCGGGCCGCCTCGTTGAGTGTCAGGCGCGGGCGGCGGCTACCACTGCTTACCGATGCCGCCGCGCTGCTGGTAGAAGCCGACCGGCCAGTTGCGGCCGTGGATCATCGCCTTGTCGATGTCTTCCTTTGTGGCGATGCCCTCCTCGACCAGCTTGTCCGCCTCGCGGCGGGCGGCGGCGAAGATGCGGTTGAAGATGAAGCCGTACGAGCCGGGGGTGTCCTTCACCATCGCCACGACGCGACCGGCCTTCTCCGCGATGCCGACGGCGGCCTCCACCGTCTCCGGCGTGCTCTGTGGGGTGGTGATGACCTCGCAGATCTTCATCACCGGCACCGGGTTGGAGAAGTGCATCCCGACGAAGCGCTGCTTGCGCGCGTCGGAGACGTCGCGGGCGATCTCCTGGATGACGAAGCCGGAGGTGTTGGACGCGAAGATGGCGTCCGGCTTCACGATCTCATCGAGTTCCTTGAAGACGGACTGCTTCAGTTCCAGCTTCTCCGGGATCGCCTCGATCAGGAAGTCGACGTTCGCGAGGTCCTTGAGGTCGGTGGTGAAGGAGACCCGGGCCATGGCAGCCTCGCACGCGTCGGCGGCGAGTTTGCCTCGCACGACGGCGTTCTTCATCCCCCACTTGCCCTCGAACACTTCGCCACGCGTGTTCTCGACGAGTTCATCGTTGAGGTCGCGCACGACGACGTTGTAGCCGGCGATCGAGAGGATCTGGGCGATCCCGCCGCCCATGACGCCGCCGCCGAGCATCCCGATGGTCTTGACCTGGTCCAACCGCATGATGGCCTCCCCCTGCGCCGGCGTGGCGCCCGTGCGCGGGATTCTACTCGTTATGCGAAGCGGAAGGGGTCATCCGCAGATTCCTCGCACGGTGTGGTGCAGGATCTGCATCCCCAGCCGCAGGTTCTCGATGGACACCCGCTCGTCGTTGCCGTGGACGCGGCCCTGGTCGGCCGAGGCGGTGAGCGTCGGCACGAAGCCGTAGGAGGTGACCCCGCGGCGCCGGAAGACCCGGGAGTCCGTGAAGCCGGTGCCCACGCTCGGCACGACCACGGCGTCCTCGATCGCCCGCTTCGCCTCGCGCGTCATCACCGCGTACAGCTCCGTGTCCAGCGGCGAGGCGGGGGACGAGGAGCCGAAGACCCGCTCGATATCCACCTTCTCGTCGTCGATGACCTCTGTGATCTCGCGGATGAACTCCTCCGGGTCGTAGCCCGGGACGAGCCGCACATCGAGCGTGGCCTCCGCCTGCGCGGGGATGACGTTGTGCTTCACGCCCGCGGTGAGCGTGGTCAGCGAGATCGAGTTCATCTGCACGGACTGGATGCGCGGGTTGGTCTTCGCGAACCCGGCGAGGACCTCGGCGGTCGGCTCCTGCTCCAGGATGCCGGCGTCGTGGAGTTGCTGGAAGTACTCCTTCACCTCCGGGGAGGGGATGAGCGGCCGGTCCCAGTCCTGGATCCGCTGCAGCGCACGCACGAGGCGGTCGGCGGCATTGTCGTCGTGCGGGACGGAGCCGTGGCCGGGGCGGCCGTGTGCGCGGAGCAGGAGCCAGAGCGGGCCCTTCTCCGCCACGCCGATGTTGAACGTGTTGCGTTCCACGCCCAGCACTTCCGTGGAGCCGCCGCCGCCCTCGTTGATCACGTACTCGCAGTCGAGCAGTTCGGGATGGGCGCGGTCGAAGAACTCCACGCCGAAGGCGGAGCCCGCCTCCTCGTCCGCGACGGCCATGAAGACCAGGTCACGGGTGAGCGGGAGGCCCTGGCGGCGGTGGATGAGGAAGGTGATGAGCTCCATGATGCCCATCCCCTTCATGTCCATGGCGCCGCGGCCCCAGACGTAGCCGTCGCGGATCTCGCCGCCGAGCGGCTCGACGGTCCAGTGGTCGCGCTCGAAGGGGACCACGTCCGTGTGGTTCAGCAGGATGAGCGGCTTCCCGCGGGTGCCGGTGCCAGGCAGCCGCGCGACGAGCGACTTCCGCGTCTCGTCGCCGTCCGGGGTGTAGAGGTCGTACGGGATGCCCTCCGCGTCCAGGATCGCGCCGAGGAAGTCGCACGCTCGCGTCTCGTTGCCGGGCGGGTTCACGGTGTCGACGCGGATGTAGGCAGAGAGCCACTCCGTCGCCTGTTCCGCCCACGCATCCCAGTCGATCACCGGCTCCGCCATTCGTGGCCCCCGTTCGCGCGCACTCCGTATGCTGCCCGGGCATCGTTCGCGCGACACGATCGCCTGTCAACCCCGCGCACCGAAGACGGACGAGGAGCCCGTGTGTCCGGACGTCACGTCCTCGTCCTGCTCATCGGCGTGTTCGCGGTCTCGTGGGCGGCGCCGCTGATCCGCGCCGCCTCTGACGAGGGCGCCCCCGTGCTGCTGATCGCGGCGATGCGCCTGAGCCTGGCGGCCCCGCCGATGATGGCGCTGGCGGCATGGCGGGGCCTGGACGACCTGCGCGGCCTCTCGAGGCGGGAGTGGGCGCTGCTGGTGTTCGCCGGCGCGGCACTCGCGCTGCACTTCGCGCTCTGGGTTGCGGCAGTGCAGCGCACCTCCGTGCTCTCCGGGGTGGTGCTGGTCACGATGCAGCCGATCTTCGTCGCCCTGGGCGCGTGGCTGGTGCTCCGCGAGCGGCCGACGCGAGAGGTGCTGCTCGGCGTGAGCATTGCCGCCGCGGGTGCGCTGCTGCTCATCAGCGACGACCTGGGGGACGCCGGGTCGCTGCTCGGCAATGCGCTGGCGCTCGCCGGCGGGGTCGCCTCCAGCGCCTACTTTGTCGCCGGCCGAGGTGCGCGCGCCCGACTCTCCACCGCTTCCTATTCGGCCGTTGTCTACGGGGTCACCGCCGCCGTCCTCGTGGCTCTGGCGGCCTCCGCCGGGACGCCCGTGCGCGGGTTTCCGATGGAGGCGTACCTGTTCATTGGCGCGATGGCGCTGGTGCCGCAGTTGATCGGGCACAACGCCTTCAACTGGGCGCTGGGGTCGCTCCCGGCCGCCGTGGTAGCGGTCGCTATCCTCGGCGAGCCGGTGGCGGCGGCGGCGATCGCGGCGGTGTGGCTGGACGAGATGCCGACGCCGCTGGAGGTGGCGGGTGGCGTGATCATCCTCGTTGGCGTGACCGTCGCCCTCCGCCCGGGGCGTGAAGCCTCGACCGCCTCGTCCTAATCTGACGCGCACTACCCGATCGAGGAGAACCGCCATGCCCCCACTGCCGACGACTGGCCCGCTCTCCGGTGTGCGCATCCTGGACCTGACGTGGGTGCTCTCCGGGCCGTTCTGCACGGCGACGCTCGCGGACCTCGGCGCGGACGTGATCAAACTCGAACGACCGCCCTACGGGGACGTCTCGCGCACGACCGGCCCGATCATCAACGGTGAGTCGGGCTACTTCTTCTCGATCAACCGCGGCAAGCGCTCGATCGCCCTCGACCTGTCGTCTGAGGAGGGGAAGGCGCTCTTCCTCGACCTCGTGAAGCAGGTGGACGTGGTCGTGGAGAACTTCACGCCCGGGAAGATGGACGCGCTCGGCCTCGGTTATGCCGCGCTGTCCGAGGCGAACCCGGCGCTGATCTACGCCGCGATCTCCGGCTACGGCCAGACCGGGCCGCTGCGGGAGAAGCCGGCGCTCGATGTCATCGTGCAGGGGGCGGGCGGGGTGATGTCCGTGACCGGCTACCCGGACGGGCCGCCGGCACGGCCGGGGCTGTCGCTCGGGGACATCGCGGCCGGCCTCTACTGCGCCGTCGGCATCCTCGCCGCGCTCCATGAGCAGCGCGCGTCGGGGAAGGGCCAGATGCTGGACATCTCCATGCTGGATTGTCAGATCGCGATCCAGGAGAACGCGTACATGCGCTACTTCCTGTCCGGCGAGACGCCGGTCCGCCTGGGCACCCGGCACCCCTCTGCCGTGCCGTTCCAGGCGTTCCCGACGGCGGACGGGTGGATGGTGCTGGCGCTGGCGTGGGGCGTGCCGAACCAGTGGGCGCTGATGTGCTCCGAACTGGAGGTCACCGAACTGATCGATGACCCTCGTTTCCACTCGGCGGCCGCGCGCTCCCGCAACCATGCCGAACTGGAGCCGCTCCTGAACGAGGCATTCAAGAAGCGCGCCACCGCGGAGTGGATCGCCGGGCTTGAGCGGTTCGGGATCCCCTGCGGCCCCCTCAACACCATCCCGGAGACCGCAGCCATGCCCCAGGTGCAAGAGCGGGGGATGCTCCCGGAGGTGCCGCACCACACCTTCGGGAAGGTGCGCCTGGCGAACTCGCCGCTGCGCCTCTCCCGGACGCCCGCCGGCATCCGCGGTACCTCCCCGGACATGGGCCAGCACAGCCGCGAGGTGCTGACGGAACTCCTGGGACTGGACGCGGCTGCGCTCCAGGACCTCGTCACGCGGCAGGTGGTGTGGGAGGAACGGCCGGAGGTCGAACTCGGCTAGCGGCGGCGGATGCCGCCGGTGATGCGCGGGATCAGGCGGCCGCGCAGGCCCCAGATGATCGTCAGCAGTACCGCCCCGACGCCGATCATCGAGAACGCGACGATCGTGCGGACGCGGGCCTCCTCTTCGGTGAACCGGTCCTCCAGCGCCGCCTGGACGTCCTCCACGCGCGCGCGCGTCAGCGAGAAGGTGCTGATCTGGAGCGCGGACTGCAGCAACGCCACGTTCCCGTCCAGTGACCGTGTGACGAGCGCGTCCGAGGCCCACTTGAGCGCCGTGTCATCTGTGCCATTCACGGACAGCAGCGCGCGGGTGGGCGCCCAGGGGACCTGGACCATCTGGACTGCGCCCACCCGCGAGGTGTCCAGGATCTCGGCCAGCGTGCCGGAGTCCTCGATGATCGCGCGGGTGCCGTCCGGCCGGAAGACCAGCGGCAGGGCACCCTCCAGCACCTGGCCGAATTCGGTATCGGCGCCTCGAAGTCGTTGATGGCGCCGAACCGCCGGCCCAGTGCGATCACCGCCAGCATGCCCGCGCGGAACGACTCGGGCTTCGTCGCGTCAATCACGAAGGTGGTCTCGCGGACTCCTCGGAGGCCGGCGAAGGGGAACGGCAGGCCGGCGAGGTCGGTGCCGACGCTGGTGGTGGACGCGCTGGGGAGCGAGATCGCGGAATCATCGTGGATGGTGATCCAGAGGCGCTCCGGCGCGGAGGACTCGCAGGGCGCTAGGACGAGGGACTGCGAGTCATACAGGTTCGCCTGGATCTGGAGCGCGTTCGGCCCGACGCGGATCACGTCACCGGGGATGTCCACGCGGTAGGTGGTGCGCCGGAGAGTCTCCTCCTTGAGGCGCACGGTGGCGATGGTCTGGCCGTTCAGGGTGATGATGAGGTTCGAGCGCCGGCGGTCGAGGTCTTCCGGGACCGAGATGATCAGTTCGAGTTTGCCGGTGCTGTCGGGAGCCGGGGCCGGCGACGAGAAGCCGACGCTGGCCGTGCCGGTGCCGCCGCGGAACGTCTGCTCGCCCGTGCCGGCATCGCGGAAGGTGAACACGGCCTGGAAGGCCGTTTCCTGCGGCGGGATGATCGCCTCGGTGAGGACGGCCTCCGGACCCGCGAACAGGGCGGACGCTTCGGCCAGGGTCAGGGCGTCCACCGCACGCTTGATGGCGGCGTCCGTGTCGCCGGTAACGAGCATCGTCCTGAGGAGGCGGTTCCACGGAGAGCCGATCAGGGCGAGGTAGCCGGCGTTCTCCGTCAGGTCGCGGCCGGCCACGGTAAGCGTCCCGTCGGCGGCCCGCGTCGCCGTCGTCCGCGGCAGCGCTTCGCTCAGCAGGGTGTTGCGCTGCGGGTTGCCGATCAGGATCAACTGGCTCTTCGCCAGGTCTGCCCGCGTAATCGTGCCGACCGTGCGGACGTTCAGCAGGTCCAGGTCGAATGACACCCGCGTGGCGAGATCGGTGGCGAGCCGGTACGCGGCGGTCATTTCCGTTGAGGTGGGGTTCTCCGGGATGGCGATGATCACGGGGGCAACGATCGGGTATCCCGGCTCAAAGAACGGGTACGGGTAGTCGGCGAGGTTCGGCTCTTCCAGCGCGGGGACCGGCGGGTCCTGGGCGAAGTCGATCTCGAAGAAGGTGCTGCTCAGGACGGTCGCGAAGAGGGCGGCGCTGGCCGGCGACTCGCAGAACAGGCCCGTGGTCATGTTGAAGGTGAACGACAGTTTGTTGAACGCCGGGAAGATGAGGTCGCGCGGGACCGGGATCTCGTACGTGCCGCCGCGGATATTCGTGGCGTCCAGCCGGATCGCCTGGAGAGGACGGTCGTTCAGGGACACGGCGACGGCCGAGGAGTCCGGGTTCAGGAGATTGGAGTGAGTGAGGTCGACGACGATGCGCGAGCTATCTGCGAGTTCATAGTCGCCCGAGCCCGAGAAGAAGAAGTCCAGCTGCGCGGTGGCGCCGAATGCGGCGCGGTCGTTGAAGCCCAGGTCATCCAGCGAAGTGATGCGGCGCGGCGCGTCCTTCGGGGCCTCATCCGGAGGAGCCTGCTGCGCGGAGACCGGCCCGGCCACCAGGGCACACACTCCCGTGACTGCCACGAGCAGCCAGCGGCCCCACCGGGCCCGCAATGGTCGTTTAGCGGGGCTCACTAGCGTTCACCCTAACATCCGCCCAGTTTGCGGAGCAGCGGGGCCCGCAGCGGTTTACCGAAGTTCAACCGCCCACCGGGCGGCGCTGGCGGGCAACCAGCACCGAGGCGTGCGTCTCCCTGAGGATCCGGTCCGAGACATTCTGAGGCACCATCCGAATGGCGCGCCCCCCGGCCGCGCCCACGACGATCAGGTCAGGCTGCATCTTCCTGATCTCTACCTGTAGCCGCGCCCACGGGTCGCCCCGGAGGACGACGGAGGTGACTCCGGAGAGCCCCGCGTCCCGATAGTCCTTGCGGAGGGCGGCCAGCGCGAGGCGTGCTTCGTGGCTCGTGGCGTCCGCCAGCCCGCGGAGCCCGCGCGCGGGCGGGGCCTCGCGCACCACGCGGACCCACCC
>PHBR01000131.1:761-6728 GCA_002840675.1 Chloroflexi bacterium HGW-Chloroflexi-9 | reverse complement strand
AGTCGCATGCGCACCGTGCGCCCGTCCCGCCCGAGCACCTCCACGATGCGGGTGATTCCGCTGCCACCACGGAGGCGCACGAACACCAGCAGCAGCGCCAGGCCGGGCAGCAGCGCCAGCGCGATCGCGATGTCCATGGCGCGCTTCACGACCGCCTCGCTCCGGCGAAGCTGCGCCGGGCGAAGCCGCACCAGCGAGGGCATCCCGTCGCGCGCGGGGACCACCTCGGAGGAGAGGAGGTCGTGCACGCCGGCGACCATGAACACGCGCAGGCCCGGGCGCTGAGCGGCGACCTGCATCACGTGCTCCTGCGCCTCCCAGGACACGGCCGTCGCCAGTACGACCACGCTGGTCACGTGATACCGCTCCACGATCGCTTCGAGTTCGAGCGGGTCACCGAGCACCTGCAGCGGGCCGATGCGGCTGGAGCGCGCGCTGAACTCGTCCAGCACGCCCACCACGTCCAGCGCGTGCGTGCGCTGCGCCGCGATCTGCTCCGCAACCGTCTCCGCCTGCAGGTTGGCGCCCACGATCAGCAGGCGCTCCCGGAACTCGCCCTTCCGCTGCAGGAAGATCAGCGCCACGGCGCGCACGGTATAGATGAGAGCAATCGCCACCACGGTCGCGCTCCACGCGAACACGATCGTCCGGCGCTCCGGCTCGCCGTTGGTGATGAAGTGCGTCGCGAGATAGGTCAGCAGCACCCATGTCAGGCCCCGCACGAGGTGCGCGAGTGGCGGCCGCGCCACCCGGGGATGGGACGTGTCGTACACGTCCGCCACCACGAACCAGCCGGTCTGCAGGGTGGCGGCGATGCCCGCGAGCACGAGCACCTCCCACGTCCGGTAGTCGTCCGCGAAGCCAAAGACTAGGACGTTCATCACGTACACGGCGATCGCGTCACGGAGCGGACCAAACCAGGGGTGGCCAAGGATGCGGTTCATCAGACGGGCACCCAGGCGCGGCGCTCGCTGTTCATCAGCACCCGCGCACCCGACCAGTCGAAGCGGTAGTCCAGCGGCTTCAGCCCGGCCTGCAGCATCGCCGCCCGCAGCCGCTCCTCCTCGCCCTCGGCCGCCATCGCCAGGAGGTAGCCGCCGCCGCCGGCCCCGGTCAGTTTCGCGCCGAGCGCGCCATTCCCCAGCGCGTGCGCGATCCACCCGTCGATCTGGTCGGTCGAGATGCCCGAGGCCAGCCCGCGCTTCTTCTCCCACCCCACGC
Source organism: Chloroflexi bacterium HGW-Chloroflexi-9 (assembly GCA_002840675.1). Lineage (GTDB taxonomy): Bacteria > Chloroflexota > Dehalococcoidia > UBA2979 > UBA2979 > W-Chloroflexi-9. The sequence continues at coordinate 5,507 of PHBR01000131.1, read as the reverse complement.
GCAGCAGCCGTCCCACCTCGTCCAGGTCGTCGCGCAGCAGCGCTGCCTCGGTGAGCGCGGCCAGCTCGATCAGCCCGGCCATGGAGTCGGCGGTCGCCTTCTCGCGCGCGTTGTCAGACTGGGTGCGGAGGATGCGGTTCGCCTCGCGCTGCACGCCGGTGAAGTAAAGGTGCAAGCGGCGCTCGAGGGCACCGACCGTCTCAGGCGCAATATCCAGCGGGTGCACGGAGACGGCGCCTGCCCGTGTGAACTCCAGCACGTTGAAGCCACCGAATGCCGCCGCGTACTGGTCCTGCTTCCCGATCGGCGAGTGCAGACGCTCAAGCTCGATGTGGCAGGCGCGCTCGGCGACCTCGTGATCCGTCAGTTGCTGCCCCAGGAACGTGGAGACTGCCTTCACCAGTGCCACCGCGGTCGCGCTGGAGGAGCCGAGGCCGGTGCCGGGCGGCGTCTCGGACGCGGTGAACACGTCCACGCCCTCGGACACGCCGAACTCGGCGAGGACGGCGCGGACGAGGCCGAGCGAATCGCCCGCCGAGTCCAGGTCGGCGCCCGGGTCGAAGTTCAGGAAGGCGGAGAAGTCCGAGGAGGTGAGCTGGATACCGCCACGACGATTGGCACTGAGCACCACGTACACGTAGCGATTGATCGCAGCGTTGAGCACGCGACCGCCCGCCTGCTCGTAGAACGCGGGCAGATCAGTACCGCCCCCGGCCAGCCCAATGCGGACCGGTGCGCGGGTGATGATCACGAGGGCGTGCCCGCGGGGATGGTGGGTGCCTCTGGGTTCACGAGGTTACGATACCGACTCAGGGCACCAACTGCTCAACCGCTCGGCTCGCCGTCCGTTGAACCTCCGTAAAGGAATCGCCGTGGCCGGCACGCCTGCCATCGAACACGCCGTCATCATCGCCGGCGGGCGCGGCACCCGGATGCTCCCCGCCACGCGGGCGCTCCCGAAGGAGTTCCTGACGGTCGCGGACCGCCCACTGATCCAGCACGCCGTGGAAGAAGCCATCGCGTGCGGCGCGCGACGCGTCGTGATCGTCGCCTCGCCCCGGTCGCTCCCGATGATGCGCGATCACTTCGCACCGCTCACCGAGGCGGAGCGCCAGGAGCCCCGGCTCGCCTCGATCCGCGCGATCCAGGAGCGCGCGGAGGTGGTCTTCGCAGTGCAGGAGCGCGCCGACGGCACCGGCCCGGCGACGCTCCTCGCGGAGCCGCTGGTGGAGGGCGCGCGCTTCCTCCTCATCCTCCCCGACATCCTCTACACCCCGGCCTCGCCCGGGCCGGAACTGGCCGCGACCGCCGCCCGCCTGGGCGGTGGCAGCGTCATCGCCGTCCGCCGCGTGACGCCGGAGGCTTACGACCGCTACGGGCTGGTGGAAGGCGAAGCGGTAGAGGACGGGACGGTGCGCCTCCGCACCGTCGATGAGAAGCCAGGTGCGCGCTACACCACCCCGTCCGCCCTGGGCATCACCGGCCGCTATCTGCTGGAGCCGGGCATCTTCGACGCGTTGCGTGCCACGCCGCCGGGCGTCGGCGGCGAGGTGCACATCACCGACGCGATCGCGCTCCTCGCCGCGCGCGAGCCGGTCTTCGCGCGCACCTGCGAGGGCGACCACTACGACGCGGGGAACCCCGTGGGCTTCATAGCGGGCTCGCTCGCGCGGGCGCTGGAGGATCCGGCGCTCCGCGGCGCCCTGCGGGATGCGGTCACGCCGATCCTGGACGCGGCACGCGAGGGCTAGAGATCGGCCAGTTCGGCGAGCGCGCGCAGAATCGCGTCCGGCCTCGGGCCACCCTCCACCAGGCGTTCGGGCGTGCGGTGGTGTGGGGGAAACCAGATGGCGCCCATGCCGGCGGCGTTCGCCCCGGCGATGTCCGACTGCAGCGAGTCGCCGATGTGCACGGCACGCTCGGCGACCGTCCCCGCCTCCCGGAGCAGGTGCTGGAAGATCGCTGGGTCGGGCTTGTCCACGCCAACCTCGCCGGACACGACGACGTGATCGACGAGTTCGGACAGCCGGAACTTGTCGACCTTCGGCCGCTGGATGGTCGTTGGGCCATTCGTGACGATCGCGAGACGGTAGCGCCCGCGCAGGCGCACCAGCAGTTCCGGCGCACCCTCGGTCCACTCCAGCACCGCGGGCAGAAGCTCGTTGTAGGCCGCCCGGATCGCCCGCGCGGGCTCGCTGTCGAACTCCACCCCGAGCGTTCCGAAGAACACCTGGAGGCGGCCCTGCACGACCGGGTCGGCAGCGAGCGCGCGCGACCGCGCGTCCATGAGCAGATCGGCGGCGAGGCCCGGGATCACCTCGGATGCGCGGCGCGCGGCGGCGTCCAGGCGCACGGGGGCGGCGCCGTCGCTATCAACGAGGGTGTCGTCCAAGTCGAAGGAGATCAGCGTGATGCCCCGCTCGGCGATCAGCCGGGCCGCCTCGGACGTCACGCCATCCCGGCCCGTCGCGCGGTCACCTTCATGGAGCCGTAGTGCACGGGGAGGTACAGGCGTGCCTGCAGCGACTGCGGCAGCAGCCGGTCGAGCACGCGCATCACCGGGCGAGCCACCGGGTAGTAGCGGGAGATGCGCTCGATGAGGAACGCCACCGGGTAACGATTCGGGTCGACCTTCGCCTCGATGCGCTCGAAGCCGGCCGCCTCCAGCATCCGCGCGAGGGTGCGCGGGGTGAAGTAGTAGAGGTGCTCCTTCGGCTTGTACTCGTACCACTGTCGGCGGGCGATCCGCGCGAACCACCCGGCCTGGTTGGGCGTGGTGATCACGATGAGGCCGCCCGGCTTCAGGGCGCTCGCCATCTTCTGCAGGCCGGCGAGCGGGTCGTCGAAGTGCTCGATCGTCTGGAAGAGGGCGACCGCGTCGAAGGTGCCGGGCTCGATCGCCGCCTCCTCCAGCGAGCCGGCAAGCACGGGGATGCCGAGTTCCTCGCGGATGATCCGCTGGCAGGCGCGGGACGGCTCGATCCCCGCAGGGTCCAGGCCATGCGCACGCGCCTGCTCCAGGAAGAAGCCGCTCGCGGCGCCGATCTCAAGCACCTTGCCGCCCGGCTTCACGCGTGCGATCTCCGCCGCGATCCGGCCGAAGTACGGCGACAGCACGGGACGGTCGCTGGAGTAGGAGGTGTAGCCGGGACGCCCCGTCGCGAGCTCACCCTTCTCGTGGTACTCGTCGCTTTCGTACTGTGCGACGGGATCCCAGGCGATCCGAGGGCTCACGTAGGTCAACTGGCAGCGGCGGCAGCGTACGATCCGCCCTTCACCGGTGGACTCGCGGATCGTGCGCGTGTCGTCCGAACCGCAGAGGTTGCACGGCACGCTACGCATCGCGATTTCGGTCGAAGGACGGTCAGACATTCGGCACCTACTCCCCGTCTATTATCGTCGCGCCCATTCCGGGGCGCACCCGGCCGCCGGTGAAGACCGGGTGAACTCGTGATCCCCCACCCCGACTGGCGCGTGCTGCACGGCTGGGGCGGCACCGCCCCGGCCGGCGCTCGCCTCCTGCACACCGGCACGCCCGAGGCGGTGCGCGCCGCCCTGACCGCCGCCGGGCAACGAGGCGTGATCGCCCGCGGCCTCGGCCGGTCGTACGGCGACGCCGCGCAGGTAGCGGGGGGCGATGTGCTCGCCCTCACCGCCCTTACCGGCGCCGTCCGCCTTGATGCTGACGCCGGCACCGTCACCGCACCGTCAGGGGCGCGGCTCGGCGCGCTGCTCCGGCTGCTCATGCCGCGAGGCTGGATGCTCCCCGTCCTGCCCGGCACGGCGCACGTCACGGTCGGCGGCGCGATCGCGGCAGATGTGCACGGCAAGTCGCACCACCGTGACGGATCCTTCGGCGCACACATCGACTCGCTCACCCTGCTCACGCCGGACGGCACCGCACACCAACTCTCGCGCTCCGAGGATCCCGAGGCGTTCCATGCCACCCTCGGCGGGATGGGGCTCACGGGTGTGGTCACCGAGGCGACGCTGCGCCTGGAGCGCATCGCAAGCGCATACGTGGTCGCACGCGCGCAGGTCACGACCGACCTGGACGGCACCATGCACGCGCTCGCCTCGGCAGACGCGGCGCATCGCTGGTCAGTGGCCTGGCTCGACCTTGCCGGCGGCGGCGCGAGCCTCGGCCGCGGCATCGTGGAACATGCCGACCCCGCACCGCTGGAGGTGCTGCCACCGCACGCCCTCGCCCGTCCGCTCGCGGCGCGGCGCGCGCGTCAACTCGGGGTGCCACTGCTACCGGTCTCGGTCGTGAACCGCGCGACCGTGCGCGCGCTCAACGAGGCGCGGTACGCGCTCGCGCAGCGCGCGCCGAACGCCTCGGTCCGCCACATCGAGGCGTACCTGTTCCCGCTGGACGTGCTGGACGCGTGGCCCCGGCTGTACGGGCCGCGCGGGTTCCTGCAGTACCAGTTCGTCGTGCCGTTCGGCGCGGCGCCGACGCTGCGCGAGGTCGTCCGCCGCGTCGCTGCCGGCCCGGTGCCGGTGGCGCTGGCCGTCCTCAAGCGCCTCGGCGCGAGCGAGAGCGGCCCGCTGTCGTTCCCACAGCCGGGGTGGACGCTCGCGCTCGACCTCCCCGCCGCGCAGCCGGAGATGCTCGGCCCGCTGCTCGACGGCTGCGACGATCTCGTGGCAGCCGCCGGGGGGCGCGTCTACATGGCGAAGGATGCAAGGATGCGCGCGGGCGTGGTGCCGGCGATGTACCCGCGCCTCGCCGAGTGGCGGGCC
>PHBR01000131.1:0-679 GCA_002840675.1 Chloroflexi bacterium HGW-Chloroflexi-9 | reverse complement strand
CCTCAGTCTCTCCGGGAGACACGGATGACGGACGCACTCGGCCGGCCGCGCGGCGTGCTGGTGCTCGGCGGCACCTCCGAGATCGGCCTGGCGATCACGCGCGCCCTCCTGGGCCGCGGCGCGAGCCACGTCTGGCTCGCTGGCCGCGACGGAGCGGCGATGCTCGCCGCCGCCGAGGGCCTCCGTCCCGCCGAAGTGTACACGCTCCCCTTTGACGCCCTCGACCCAGCCTCGCACGGCCCGGCCATCGAGGCGGCGTTTGCGACCGGCGGGATCGATGTCGTCGTGCTGGCGTTCGCAGTGCTCGGCGACCAGCGGACGTACGAGGCGGACCCGGCGAGCGGGGCCGCGGCGGCGAGCACGAACTTCACCGGTGGCGTCTCCGCCGGCCTGCACGCGGCGCAGGCGCTCGCCGCGCAGGGCCACGGCACCCTCGTCGTACTCTCCTCGGTCGCCGCGTCGCGGCCTCGGCGGTCGAATTATGTCTACGGTGCGGCAAAGGCCGGGCTCGACTTCTTCGCGCGCGGCCTCACCGAGGCGCTCCGGGGCACGGGTGCCCGCATCCTCGTCGTCCGCCCCGGCTTCGTCCGCACGCGCATGACGGCCGGGCTGCGACCCCTCCCCTTCGCGACCACGCCCGAGGCGGTCGCCAACGACGTCCTCCGCGCGCTCGACCGGG
>PHBR01000130.1 GCA_002840675.1 Chloroflexi bacterium HGW-Chloroflexi-9 | reverse complement strand
GCCGTCGCAGCGGTGGTGGTGGCGAAGGCGCCGCGCCCGCCTCGGAGTAACGCACAGACCTCGGCCCGGTCGAGGACGACGGAAGGAAGAGCGCCATGCCCGCGAACCCGGACGCGATCGTCAGCCTCGACTGGGTGCGCGCGCACCTGGACGACCCGAACGTGGTCTTCCTGCACGCCGGCGGTGACCGCGCGGAGTACGAGGCCGGCCACCTGCCGGGCGCGCGCTGGGTGCACGGCTACGACGACCTGACTGTCACCCGCGACGGCATCCGCGCGCTCGTCCCGCTGCAGCACGAGATGGAGGCGACCCTGGGTCGCCTCGGCGTGGAGGCGACGAAGACCGTGGTCTTCGTCGCCTCCGGCAAGTCGATGTGGCCACACCGCGGCTTCTGGGTGCTGCGCTTCTACCGTTTCCCGAACGTCCACATCGCCGACCGCTCCGTCGCCGCGATGGCGCGCGAGGGCGTGGCGCTGACCTCGGACGAGCCGGCGGTGGCCCCGGCGACCTGCGCGCTGTCCGAGGGCGACGAGTCGGTGCTGTCGACGTGGGAGGAGGTACTGCTCACCTCGCAGGGCGCGGGCAAGGCGGTCATCCTGGACTGCCGCACGGACGGGGAGTATCGAGGCGAGCCGGGCGCGCACGCCGCGCCGCGCCTCGGGCGGGTCCCCGGCGCCACCCACCTGAACTGGGAACTGCTGGTGGACGACGACGGCCGCTTCCTGCCGCCGGAGCGCCTCCGCAGCCTCTACGCCGCCGCCGGCATCGACGGCACGCGCCCGGTGTTCCCGTACTGCGGCGGCGGCATCCGCTCCGCCGCCTCCTGGTTCGCGATGCACGAGGTGCTGGGCTGGGACGAGGCGCGCAACTACGACGGCTCATGGGCGGAGTGGGCGGCGCGCACCGACCTACCGATCGCGACCGGCGAGTAGCCGACACCCGCGCAGACAACGAACAGCCCCGCGAGTCGCCTCGCGGGGCTGTTTCGCCTGCTCTCGAACTCGCTCACGCCGGAGCGAAGCCCTCGTCTCCTTCGAGCAGCGGTCTGTCCGGGCCGAGGACGCGCTGGATGACCTCTCGCGCCTTCGCGTACTGCGGCAGTCCCCAGCCGTCCTCCCGCGCCATACGCAGGGTCGCGGGAAGCGTGCCCGCTGCGAAGATCGGGCCAGGCGGCGCCATGTACTGGGAGACGTACTCGGCAGCATTCAGCGACGCCAGGACCTCGGCGAACGCCTCGATATCGTCGACCGGCAGCATGGGACTGATGGAGATGCCGATCGACACGCCCGCATCGACAAACGTGCGTGCCGTGCGGAGACGCGCCTTGATGGCAGGCGCCTTCGGCTCGTAGCGGAGCCGAACCTGCTCCGAGTCAGTGGTCACCGAAACGTTGACCCGGATGTGCTCGAAGCGCTGGAACAGATCGACATCGCGAGCGGCGATGGGGCTACGAGTCTGCACCGTGAGCCGCGGCTGCACACCAGCGTCGAGGATCGCCTCGAGGATGCCTCGTGTCAGCCGGAGGCGGTGCTCCGCAGGCTGGTACGGGTCGGTCGCACTCGACATGTAGATAGCGTCGCCGGACTGGAGCGTTCCATCGCGACAGGCCTTTGTGATCAGGGCCGCGGCGTTCCGCTTCGCCGTTGCCCATTCTCCCCACGTCTGACGCTTCTCTGCCGTCGGCGCGAAAGCTCGCGCGTAGCAGTACTCACAGGCGAACCGACACCCCGAGTACGGGTTCAGCGAGTAGCGATAGCGACGGATGAATCCGGACGCCGGGGTCAGGATGGTCCGGGCGTCAGCCAGGCCAACGCCGGCAGCCTCCAACGACCACCCGGGCGAGACGGTGGATCTCATGCTCGAGATGTAGCGAATGCCCCTGCGATCTTGAAGGTCGGCGTGGCACGGGCGGCTGCCGGCGAAGCATGTCAGATCCCCATCAGCGTTCACCGGTGCTCAAGCGATCGTGCCCGTGATGACTCCAACACTCTCATTCGCACCCCGCAAGCGGCCTCACGAGCACTCCCTGCTCGGTGGATCGGCGATGTGGCAGGGAGCCGTAGACCGCCTCGACCGAGTAGTTGCGGATGCCTCGAGGGCGTACCTGCAGGAACTGCGCAACTGCGATGTCCTAATGGATCCTCACGCGTGGACTCGTGAACTAGACCGTCTGAGTCGCGGCCGCCCTCTCGACTACGGACGCCCGGGTTTGCCGCTGATGTACGCCATCCGTTACATGCCGAGACGAGTGATCTCATTGCTTGGCGCGCTCGCTGAGGCAACCTCCGAACGAGTTCCGCGCGTACTCGCTGACATCGGAAGCGGAACCGGAGCGACGATTGTTGCTATGCAGCTGCGGTATCCGACCACGCGACTTGAGCTGACTGGCATCGATGCCAGTGCAGAGATGCTGGCGTTCGCCCGTCATACCCAGTCTGGTCTCCGGCATCCAGCCTTCTTCATCGAAGGCACCATCGAGTCGTTGATCGATGATCCGCAACCGATCGTGTCATCTGAAATCGTGACCTTCTCGGCCCCGTTCAATCGAGCATTCGACCAGTGGGCACCACTGGCGGAGATGTTCGATGACTCAGCAGCACGGTTGATCCTGGCCATCGAACCTGAGTCGCGTGCATCGCTCCTCAATGCGTTCGAACGTGCGCTTCGCCAACATGGATGGCAGACACGACGGGCGAGCAGCGCGAATTTGCCGGCGTTCATGAAGGCGGAGCGTGCCCTTCCAGCGCTCACACGGCTGTGGAGACAGATCGGCGCGCCGGGAGCGTACCAACCTCAAACCTGGTGGGAGCCGCCAGCCGACGAGTACCTGATTGCTGCGCGTTCAGAGGGGTCCGCGAACGCGGGAGTCTCGGGTACAGCCGGAGCCTACCGATGAGGCGTTTGATTCGCGTCGCAGTGCTCTGGCGTAGTGCCACTGGTATCCGTCCAGTCGGCCGCGCGCAGCCCTGACCCTCGAAATCGCGCCGGCACTGAGGGCGACCGCAAGCGCCTCTGACTCCGACGGCGCTTCGACAGGCTCAGCGCGAACGGAACGCGGACGGGATCCTCGCGCCGACTATTTCGTCGCGAGGACCGTGCGGATCTGCTCGATGTGCTCGGCCATGTGGTTGCCGTGCGACTCCACCTGCTGGCGGAGCGAGCGGCGGGCGCCGCGGATCTTGCCGGGGCGGCCCCACGAGGCGTCCGGGGTGTGGGAGAGGAACGCCACCGTCCTGCCGATCTCCTCCTCGATCATGTCGATGAGGCTGGCGGCGGGCTTGCCCATCCAGGTCTTCGTCTCAACTTCCTCGTCGAAGGGGAGGCGTTCCGGGTCGCTCATCGTCCCCATCTGGTGGATGAAGACGCCGTTGCGCTGCGCGAAGACGGCCATGTGCGCCAGGACATGATGCGCCGACCACGCGCCCTCCGGCTCGCGCCGCAGTTCAGCGTCACGCTTGCCCTCGACGGTGGCGCGAAGGCGGGTGGCGACGGTCGCCAACGCCTCCACCAGGTGGGCGTACTTCTCCGGCGCGCCGGTCACGAAGTCGATGCGCGACATCAGCGGACCTCCATCACCAGTTCAACCTCCACCGGGGAGTTGGCCGGCAGCATCGCCACGCCGATGGCGGTGCGCGCGCCGATGCCATCCTCGGTGCCGAAGATATCGCGCAGCAGCTCGCTTGCGCCGTTCACGACCTGCGGGTGCTGGATGAAGCCGGGCGCGCTGGCGACGAAGCCTGTCGTCTTCACGAGCCGGATCCCCTCCAGCGTGCCGAGGAAGCCCTGCACCGCGGCGAGCGCGTTGATCGCGCACTGGCGGGCGGCCTCGTAGCCCTGTTCCACCGTGACGTCCTCGCCGAGGCGGCCCGGGTGCAGGACGCTGCCATCCTTCATCGGCACCTGGCCGGCCAGGAAGAGCAGGTTGCCGGCGCGCGTCACCGGCCGGTAGACGGCCATCGGCGTCACCGCTTCCGGCAGCACGATCCCCAGTTCCTTCAGGCGGTCGGCGACGCTCACAGCACTCCCTCTCCGAGGATGCGTTCGAGGATCCCCGTGAGTTCCTCGTCGCTGTAGAAATGGATGGTCAGGGCGCCCTTGCCCTGCTTCGAACGGCGCAGCGCGACCTTCGTGCCGAGGGCGCGCTGGATCGCTTCCTGGAACCCGGCGGTGACGGCTTCCGGTCCGCGCGTCTCGGGCTTCTTCACCCGCACACGCTTCGAGCCGCCGCCCCACTCGCGTACCATGCGCTCGGTCTCGCGGACGTTCAAGCCGTCCTTCACCACGCGCTCCCACGCGGCGATGCGCGAGGGCTCGTCCGGCAAGCCGAGCAGCGCGCGGCCGTGGCCCTCCGTGATCTCGCCACCGGAGATGCTGCCGCGGATCTCGACCGGCAGGTCCATCAGCCGCAGCGTGTTTGCCACCGCCGTGCGCGACTTGCCGACGCGCTCCGCGACCTGTGCCTGCGTCAGCCCGAACTCCTCGGCGAGCCGCTGGTAGGCGGCGGCCTCTTCCAGCGGGTTGAGGTCGGCGCGCTGGACGTTCTCGACGATCGCGATCTCGAGCTGTTCCTGCGTGGTGCTCTGCCGGATGGTGACCGGGACGCGCTCGAGGCCCGCCGCCTTCGCCGCGCGGAACCGGCGCTCGCCGGCGATCAGCTGGTAGACGGTGGAGCCGTCCTGCGCGGTCTCGCGCGTGACCAGCAGCGGCTGGATGACGCCGTACGTCCGCACGGACTCGGTCAGTTCCGCGAGTTTCTCCGGGTCCATGACGGTGCGTGGCTGGTGCGGGTTCGGGACGACGTCCTCGATCGCCACGTCCGTGACGGGGATGCTCTCGTCGCGCGGCTGCTCCCCTTCCGGGATCAGCGCGGAGAGCCCGCGGCCCAGCCCACCCTTACGAGCCATGTGCATCCTCCGCGGTGGTCGAGGGTGATGAGACGGCGGCCGCGGGCGCGGTAGCCGCCGCGCGGGCCGCGGCCGGCAGCGTGCTGGCGAGGCGCTCGATCAATTCGTCGGCGAGGTCGTCGTACGCGCGGGCGCCCGCAGACAGCGGGTCGTACGCGCGGATCGGCGCGCCGTGGCTCGGCGCCTCCGCGAGGCGGATCGAGCGCGGGATGACCGTACGGAACGTGGAGTCGAAGTGCTTACGCACCTCGCCCTCCACATCGCGCGAGAGGTTCGTGCGGACGTCGAACATCGTGAGCAGCACGCCGCGGATCACCAGGCGGGGATTGAGGTTTCGCTGCACGAGTTCGATCGTGTGCGCGAGGTGGCCGAGCCCCTCCAGCGCGAAGTACTCGCTCTGCACGGGGATGATCACCTCGTCGACGGCCGAGAGCGCGTTCACCGTGAGCAGGCCAAGCGAGGGCGGGCAGTCGATCAGGATGATGTCGTAGTGCGCGCGCAGCGGCTCGATCGCACGCTTCATGCGGAACTCGCGCGCCATCACGGAGACCAGTTCCACCTCCGCGCCGGCGAGCGCCGGGCTGGTCGGCAGCACGTCCAGGTTCGGCGTGGCGGTGTGGACGACCTGCGGGAGCAGCGGTTCCTCGTCCACGAGCGCGGCGTACAGCCCGCCGCCGTCCGTGGACAGCTTCGCGCCGAGCGCGGAGGTGGCGTTGGCCTGCGGATCGGCGTCCAGCACTAGGATGTGCAGCCCGCGCGCGGCGAGCGCGGCAGCCAGGGAGACGGTGGTGGTGGTCTTGCCCACCCCGCCCTTCTGGTTCGCCAGGGCGATCGCGACGCTCACGCAGACGGTCCCTCGTCGGGGGCGACGCCGCCGGGATCCGGGGCGACCAGCCGTGACTCGATGGCGGCGCGAGCGGGCAGTGGCGCAGGGCCGCGCACCATGACCGCGGCCGCGGCCATTGCCGCTGCCAGCCGTCCGGCTGCACGATCCCCCGCTCGCACGCCGAGTACCTCGATGACCTCGCCGCCCGCCATGATCCGCGCCCCGAGCGCGCCACGGGTGAGGACGACGCGCCGCGCCGTGCGGGCGAGCGCCTCCAGCGCGCCCTCCGGCCACGCCTCGATCTCCTCCTCGGACAGGAACACCGTCACGTTCGCCCTCGCAGCAGCGAGCAGCGCCGGAGCCGGGATGCCCAGGTGGCGCACCACGCCTTCGGCATCCGTGTCGCGCTGGAGGCCCTGCGCCAGCAGCGCCGTCTCCGCCTCCGGCCACCGGTCGAGGAACGAAGCCAGGTCGATGTCGTCCGGGAGCAGGGGGGCGAGGATCAGCGTCTCCGGCGTGCCCCAGGAGGCGGGCACATCGGCCGCGGAGAGCGTGCGGCCGGGCCGAGCGACCACCCGCAGCCGCCGACGACCACCCGGGAAGTCGTGGGCGAAGGTCTGCGTCGCGCCCGCGACGACGCGCACCTCGTGCCCGGCGAGGGCTTCGAGGTCCGCGTCCGGGCCGACAGCGGTGAGGATGCGGGCGGTGAGGCCGAAGGAGGCGGCGACGCGGGCGGCGTACGAGACGCTCCCGCCGGGTGCCCGGCGGGAGCGTTCGAACAGGTCAGTCGTGACCGGGCCGATGATCCAGCAGGCGTCCGCAGTCATCCTCGGCCACCCTCGGGTGTCACCAGTCAGTCAGCGGGCATGACCTCGACCTGGCGGTTGTCACCCGTGCCCACGCTCTCCGTCTTCACGCCAGGCTCCTCGCGCAGCGTGAGGTGGATGATGCGGCGCTCGTACGCGGGCATCGGCTCCAGGGTGATGACGTCGCCCGTCTCGCGGACCTCCTGGGCGATCTCCTTGGCGAGATCGATCAGCATCTGCTCGCGGCGGCGCTTGTAGCCCTCGATGTCGATGCCGAAGACCGGCGCCTTCTGCTGGCCGCGCGCGACGATGGTGTTCACGACGTACTGCAGCGACGCCAGCGTCTCGCCGCGGCGGCCGATCAGCACGCCGAGTTCGTCGGAGGTGTCGTCGTCAGCGCCGAAGATATCGAACACCTGTTCGATGAGGCCGATGCCATCGCCGTCAGAATCCGGCACGCGGGCCGTGATCTCGGTCGTCGTGAGGCCCAGCAGCGTCAGAATGTCGCGCAGGGTGCTCCCGGCGAGGTCCATATCGTCCGCCGGGTCAGCGATCGGGCGCATCGGCAACTCGTCCGGAGTGCCCGGGATCTGCACTTCCTCGTCCGGGTGGACGGAGGAGCCTCGGGCGCGCGGAGGCGCGTCCTCGCGGTCACGGTCGCGGCCGCCGGAGCGCTCGCGCCCGCCACCGCCACCA
>PHBR01000129.1 GCA_002840675.1 Chloroflexi bacterium HGW-Chloroflexi-9 | reverse complement strand
CCCGAGGCTCGTGCCGGTCGCCCGCTTGGCGTCTCGCTCCCGGGCTCGCCCTCGACGGGTGCGCCGTTCGCCGCCGCCCGCGACCTGCTGCCGGGCCGCGGCGACCTGGGCCTGCCGCGCTTCCCGCGCTGATCGAACGCGTCTGACGAGACAGCGCCCCTCCGCCGTGACCGGTGCGAGGGGCGCTGCTATTCTCGGAACGTTCGCCGCGGTCCGATGCCCCTATCGTCTAGCGGTCAGGACGGGACCCTTTCAAGGTCCAGACAGGGGTTCAACTCCCCTTGGGGGCACCACCACCGCTCTCCGCGGCCTCGCGGATCGAGCGGACACTCATCAGATTCCGACCCCCTACCGCTGGACCTGCGGCAGCACGTCCGAGGCGATGAGTTCGAGCGTCTCGAAGTCGGACATCGCGTGGTGCTGGAGCATGGTGCGAGTGATGCCCGCCTCCTGGCGACGGCCGAGTTCCTGCACGATCTCGTCCGGCGTGCCCACCAGCCAGCCTCGCGACTTCACGCCGGCGAGCACCTCGTCCGGGGTGGAACGGCCCAGCATCGGGTTGCGCTCCGCGATCCGCGCGAGGTGCGCGCGCACCGCCGCCTCGTCCCGTCCTACGACGAAGCCGGTCATGTTGGAGTGGCGGATGGTGGACGGGTCGCGGCCGACATCGGCGCAGTGCTGCGCCAGCACGGCGCGCTTGGCGAGGTAGCCCTCCAGGTTCAGTCCCACGGAGTTCCACTCGCTTGCGTGCTCTGCCACGATGCGGAGCGTCCGGCGCTCGCCGCTGCCGCCCACCAGCAACTGCTGCGGGTTCGCGGCCGGCTTCGGGTGGGAGTCCACGTCCTTCAACTGGTAGTAGCGCCCCTCGAACGAGGCGGGGCCGGGGCCCCACAGCGTCTTGATCACGCGGATGCCCTCGTCCAGGCGGTCCATGCGCTCTCGCACGGGCGGGAAGGTGATCCCGAACGCCTCGTGCTCCGGCACGTTCCAGCCGGCGCCCACGCCCAGCACGAACCGTCCCCCGGAGAGCACGTCGATCTGCGCCGCCATCCTCGCCAGCAGGGAAGGGTGACGGAAGGTCATCGACGCGACGAGCGAGCCGAAGCGGATGCGCTTCGTCTCCTGTGCGGTCATCACGAACGACGCGAACGTCTCCAGCGCATCGCGGTCTCGCGGGCCGGAGAGCGAGAAGAAGTGGTCGGAGCGGAACAGAGACTCGAAGCCCAGGTCTTCGGTGGCGCGGTTGATGCGCCGCCAGAGGTCCCAGTTCAGCCCCTCCTGGCCCTCGATCATCACGGCCAGATCCATGCGGCGCTCCTCTCGTTCCCGGCGACCGCCGGGCGGCAGATGCTACCGCAGGTGAGCGGCCGGCCGGATATGGCGCGTGCGCGCCGTCCTCGGTAAGGTGGGAGCCGTTGCTTCAGCGGCCCGTTCGTCTAGCGGTCCAGGACGCCACCCTCTCAAGGTGGAGATCGCGGGTTCGAATCCCGCACGGGTCACCAGTGTCTGTACCGGGCCGCCCTGAGCGGCCCGTTCCGTGTCCGCGGGGCGGAGGCGTGAGATGGCCCAGGCGCGCCCGGACGGCAACGACCGCTATCGCTTCTGCCCGAAGTGCGGCGCCGAACTCGGCCGCGGCGTGCAGGCGGGCCGCGAGCGGCTGATCTGCGGAGGCTGCGGCTTCATCTTCTACCAGAATCCCATCGTCGGCGTCGCCGCCATCGTGATCGAGGATGGCGCGGTGCTGCTCACCCTGCGCGGGGACGGCCGCGGCTGGGACGTGCCGGGCGGTTTCGTCGAGTACGACGAGGACATCTATGACGCGCTCAAGCGCGAGATGGCGGAGGAGACGGGGCTGGAGATCGGGATCGACGGCGTCTACGACGTGCGCTCCAACTTCCATGCTTCCGGCCAGCACAACGTGGGCGTGTGGGTGCGTGCGCACCGCACCGGCGGCACCCTCGCCGCGGCCGACGACGCCGTGGACGCGCGCTTCTTTCCGTTCGACGCGCTGCCAGCCGAGGCGGAGATCGCCTTCCCCACCGATCGCCTGGTGCTTGCCCGGCTGCGTGAGGAGCACGCGCGCGGCTGAGGCGCGCAGCAGGCCCAGCGGTACACTCGATGCATGGCTGACACGTCCGACGGCGCCGACCCGAAGCAGGCCTACCGCGACGCGTACGCGGACTGGCAGCGCCATCTTGAGGGCGTCCACGCGCTGCTCCTGGACGGCAACCGGCTGCCTCCCGAGCAGATCAAGGGCCTCCTGAACCGCGAGGCCCGCGCCAAGGAACGCTACGACGCGGCGCGCCGGCGCCTGCTGGGGGTGGAGGAATGACGTCCGCCGCCCCCGCTTCCGGACGCCGCCGCTGGCTCGGACGCGGCTACCCGCGCTCCTTCGTGATCGGCGCCACCTTCTCGGTCGCGTGGTCGCCGTGCATCGGGCCCATCCTCGGCGTGGTGCTGACGCTCGCGGCCACCTCCGGCACCGCCTACCAGGGCGCGCTGCTGCTCTTCTCCTACTCGCTGGGCCTCGGTGTCTGGTTCCTGGCGATGGGGGCGTTCTTCGGCTGGCTCTCGCCGCGACTGCGCCGGCTGAACCCGCACCTCGAGAAACTGATGATCGCGAGCGGCGTGCTCTTCATCATCGTGGGCGTGCTGATGCTCCTCGGGGAGTTCGAGCGCATGGCGACGTATTTCCAGCGCTTCGGCTTCTTCTTCGACTCCACCGCGCAGACGGAGCAGGACCTGGCGACGGGGCTGGAGGGCTGGCTGGGGCCGGCGATCGCCTTCTTCGGCGGCGTCGTCTCCTTCCTCTCGCCGTGCGTGCTGCCGCTGGTCCCCGCCTACCTCGTGAACATCGCCGGCGAGGCGGTGCTCGGGACGGCGGAGGGCGGTCGGGCGGCGCGCGTGCGCGTGATGGGCAACGCCGCGGCGTTCGTGATCGGCTTCACGGTGGTGTTCACCATCGTCGGCGCCTCCGCCGGGCTGGCCGGCAGCCTGATCACCGGGCAGCTGGACCTCCTCACGAAGATCGGCGGCGTGATCCTGATCGTGTTCGGCCTGCAGATGACCGGGCTGGTGCGGATCCCGTACCTGGATCGGACGTTCCAGATCGGCTGAACGCGCCTCGCCACCCGGGGGTAAACTGCGGGCATGGCCGGACGACCTGATCCCGAGGGCATCGACCTGGACGCGATCCGCCGCGTGGTGGAGACGGCGGATGTCTTTGTGATCCGCTTCTCGATGATCGAGCAGCGCCTGCTCGTGGACGCTCGTCCCGACTCGGACGGGCTTCCCTATATCCGCCTGGTGCCGCCGGTGACCTCCGCCGAGGAACGCTACCGCTTCCTCCAGAAGGAGCGCCCGGGGATGCCGTTGCCGGACCAGATCACGGTCTTCCACTGGCCGCGCTCGATCCGCGCGCTCCGCGAGGCGGGCGTGTGGGCGGACATCGAGCGGCGGATGATGTCGGTGGGCGGTGAGCCCGCCGTAGACCGGGCCGCGCTCGCGTTCCGCGAGGGACTGCGGCTGGAGCGCGCCGACGTGGTGGCGATGATCCGCGGCGGCGAAGGCTACCAGACGCTCTGGACGCGCACCGAGTCCTCCTGAACCTGACCCCGCGCGATGCTACCCTCAGCCCCGGCGAGCGCCGTTGAAGCGCGCCGCCCGGAGGCCATGCCGTGGACGTCATTGACCTGCGATCCGACACCGTGACCCGCCCCTCGCCCGAGATGCGCGAGGTGATGGCGCGCGCCGAGGTGGGCGACGACCTGATGGGCGAGGACCCCTCGGTGCACGCGCTCGAGGAGGCCGCCGCCGCCCGCATCGGCAAGGAAGCCGCGCTGTTCGTGCCCAGCGGGACCATGGCGAACTTCGTGGCGCTGCTAACCCACTGCGGGCGCGGCGACGAGGCCGTGGCCGGGAGCGAGTCGCACATCCTGAACCACGAGGGCATGGGCGCGAGCGTGCTGGGCAGCATCCCCGTCCGCGCCGCACGTAACGACGACCGGGGCCGCATGGATCCGGCGGAGGTGCGCGGGCTACTGCGCGAGTCCTGGCCTCGGACGGCGGTGGTCTGCCTGGAGAACACCCATAACCGCTGCGGCGGCGCCGCGCTGACCGCCAGCGAGATGCGTGCCGTGGCGGACGTGGCGCACGAGCGCGGCGTGAAGGTCCATGTGGACGGCGCCCGCATCTTCAATGCCGCCGCCGCGCTGGAGACGGAGGCGAGCGCCCTCGTCGCGGAGGCGGACACCGTCTCGTTCTGCTTCTCGAAGGGCCTCGGCGCGCCGGTCGGCTCCGTGATCACCGGCCCGCGCGAGTTCATCGAACGTGCCCGCCAGAACCGGCGACTGCTGGGTGGCTCCATGCGTCAGTCCGGGATCGTCGCCTCGGCGGCGCTCTACGCGCTCGAACACAACGTCGATCGCCTTGTCGAGGACCACGCGAACGCCCGCCGCCTGGGCGCGGCGATCGCGGAGATGCCGCATGTCCGGATGGACCCGGCGGGTGTCGACACCAACATCGTGTTCTTCACCCTCGAAGGGGTGGACGGTGCGGAATTCCGCCGCCGGCTGGCTGAGGAGGGTGTGCTCTGCACCGGGACATCGACGCAGCGGGTTCGCATGGTGTGTCACGTGGACGTGACGGCCGCACAGATCGAAGCAGCGATCCCGCGCATCCGCGCGGTGCTCGAGTCGCTCCCCGCCGCCTCGTGAGCCTCCGCCGCAGTGCCCTCGCGGTTGCCGCCGGCGCGGTCGCGCTGGTCGGCGTGGCCTGTGACGGCGCCACGCCCAGCGCCCCGACGGGCGACGTGTTCGCCGCCGCCCCGTGGGCGAGCGGGACCGAACGCCTGGAGTACGACCTCCGCAACAGCGACGGCGCCCTGATCGGCCACGGCACCCTCACGACGACCGTCGAGGGCGACCGGGTGACCCTCGGCCAGCAGTACGTGGAGGCAGACGCCACCGAGGGGCGCACACCGGCGACGGACACGGTGCGTGTCGTCGTGGATGCGGCCACCTTCCAGCCGATCGAGGGCTCCCGCGAGGTCATGCGACGCACGGAGGACGGTGCGCTGCGCGCGGAGAGCTATACGTGGTCGTACGCCCTCGACGAGCAGGGCGACGTGCTGATGACCTCCGTGCATACGGAGGCGGGCAAGTCCGACGAGGACTCGCTGCGCGCCCGCGACCACCACTACGACAACGAGTCGTCGCTCTGGCTGTGGCGCACGCTGGCGTTCGAGGAGGGGTTCAACCAGAATTACGTCTCCGTGAACCCGATCGAGCGGAGCCAGCAGACCGTGAACCTGCAGGTGCCGCAGCTCGAGACGATCACCGTCCCGGCCGGGGAGTTCGAGGCGTGGCGGCTGATCTTCCGCAACGGCCGCGCCGTCCGGACCGCCTGGATCAGCGTGGATGCGCCGCACGTGGTGCTGCGCTGGGACAACAGCGACGTGGTCTTTGAACTGACCGAGGCATCCGCCTCCGGGACGGTCGAGTCGGGCGGTCGATAGCGGCTAGTTGTCAGCCCAGAGGCACCCGCGCCCGGCGGCGCGTGCCTCCTCCTCCGCCGCGATGATGGCGTCCCGCTTCGAGCCGTCGTCCCGCCACGCCAGGCCGAAGCCCTCGCGGACAAGCGCCTCGTCGATCAGTACCCCATCCTCGGTATAGACATAACGCAACTCGCGGTCGAACCGATCCTGCAGTCGCGCGTCCGGCAGCAGTTGCACCACGTCGCCGGCGAGGACGGTGAGGCGCTCGGTCGCCTCCGCGAAGCACACCTCGCCCTGTTCGGGTGTGTCCACGCCGTACAGGCGGACGCGGATCAGGGTCTCGGCGGAGCGCACGTCCAGCGTGTCGCCGTCCAGGATCCGTTCGACCTGGACGGGCAGGGCGCCCGCGACCGGGACCAGCACGCCAGCATCGCCCGGCGCGTTGGCACGGCGGGTGGCGAGGGCGGTAAACGCCAGCACGACGATGAGCATCGTCGC
>PHBR01000128.1 GCA_002840675.1 Chloroflexi bacterium HGW-Chloroflexi-9 | reverse complement strand
CGCGCTGGTGGTGCTTTCCGGGCCGTCCGGCACCGGCAAGTCGCTCATCGGCGCCACGCTCGCTGCCCGCATCGGTGCCGCCTACGTCTCCTCCGACGCGGTGCGAAAGCAACTCGCCGGTGTCCCGGCGCACTCCCACTCCAATGACGCCGCGCTCTACTCGCCGGGCATGAGCGACCATACCTATGCGGAGGTGCGCCGCCGCGCGGCGGAACACCTTGCCCTCGGGCGGGCGGTCGTGCTGGACGCGACGCACGGTCGTGCGGTCGACCGGCAGGCCGCGCGCGAGGTCGCACGCGCTGCCGGGGTGCCCTCGCTGCTGGTCGCGCTCAGCCTGACGGACGATGCCGCGCTGGCGCGGATCGAGGCACGCCAGCGGGACCCGCTCGCCATCTCGGACGCCACGCCAGAGGTCTACCGGCGGCAGGTGGAGTCGTTCGACCCGGTGAGCAGCAGCGAGGGCGCCCACCTCTCACTGGACGCCTCGCAGCCGCTGATCGACCTCGTCGAGGCGATCGAGCGGGCGCTGCCGGGCTGAACGTCCCGCATTGGGCGGGACTCAGCCGCAGTTCGCAGCCGCGGCCCCACGGCGTACCCTCGTCTCGACCGCCGCGGATGCAGCAGGAGCACGCCATGAACATGATCAAGTGGATCTATCGCGGGCTGGTGAGCCGCCTGATCGCGATGACCCGGGTGCTGCCGTTCCCGCCGCACCGCCGTGACCCGGAGGTCTCCGCGAAACTACAGGTGGAGCCGATCCAGCGCACCGACGTGCCACCGGTGGCGGACGCGGAGCAGCACACCCCGGGGGACCAGCACCACGTCCAACCGGCCCCCGATATGGAACACGGACACCCGAAGCGTTAGCCTCCCGTCGCACTGACCTGGAGGCTACCCGTGCCTGAATCCCTGTCCGCCGACCTGGTCGCCCTCCGCGACCGCATCCGCACGTTTGTCGAGGCCGACCTGCGCCCGCTGGAGGTTGGCCTGGAGGAGGAAGGGCCGGTCCCGGAGGAGATCCGCCGCCGGGTGCGCGAGCGCTCCAAGGAACTCGGGCTCTTCGGCATGACGCAGCCGGTCGAGTTCGGTGGCACCGAGGCCGGCCCGCTGGCGATGACCGTGGCGCGCGAGACGCTGGCCGCCGGCAACACGCCCCTCTCCCGCTTCGTCTTCGGGCCCGACCCCGGCCTCCTGCGCCGCCTCGAGGGCGACCTGAGGACGCGCTACCGCGAGCCGGTGCTGGCCGGCGAGAAGACCTGGTCGTTCGCGTTCACCGAGCCCAGCGGCCCCGGCGCGCCCGCCAAGCCAACGTGGGCGGTGCGTGACGGCGACCACCTGGTGGTGACCGGTCGCAAGTCCTTCGTCACCGGGGGCGCGACGGCCGACTTCTACGCGACGCTCGTGAATGTGGACGAGAGCGCCGAGGGTCCCGCGGGCACGGCGATGCTGTTGATCGACCGCGCCCTGTCGGGGGTGAAGGTGGACCGTGCCTTCCGCAGCATGGAGGGAGGCGGGCACGTCGAGATCTCCTTCGACGCGGTGCGCGTGCCGATGACGAACCTGCTGGGCAAGATCGGCGAGGGCATGCCGCGCGCCATGGGGAACATCGGCGAGGAGCGTCTGGGCTCGGCCGCCTCCGCCTGCGGCATCGCGCTCTGGACGGTCGAGTACGTGACGAAGCACATCACCGGCGGCCACCGCGCCGGGGGGCGCCTCGGCGACCGCGAGGGCGTGCGACTGCGCTACGCCGACCTGCGCATCGAAACGTACGCGGCACGAGCGACGCTCTACCGCACGGCCCGCCTCGCGGAGTCCGGTGTGGACGTGATGAACGAGGGCGCCGCGGCGAAGGTCTTCTGCACGGAGGTGGCGAGCCGCGTGGTGGATGGCGCGCTGCAACTGGTGGGCGGGCAGGCGCTGATCCAGGGCCACCCGCTGGAGTCGCTCTACCGGCGTGTCCGCTCCATGCGCCTTGCCGCCGGCGCCTCCGACATCCTCCGCCTGGGTGTGGCGCGCGGCATCATCGAGTTCGACGCCGGCACGGTGTAGGCGAAGCGCCCCGCGATGCGCGTCGTCGGCTGGAACATCCGCGCCGGCGGCGGGCGCCGCGTGGAGGCGATCGCGCGGCAGGTGCAGGCCTGGGACACGGACGTACTCGTCTGCCTGGAGGCCCGAGGCACTGTGCCGGGCCTCGGGCTCGCGCAGCACCTCGCCGAGGGCGGCCTGGTGCACCAGCGCACGACCGTCGACCCGCGGTCACCGGCGATCAACGCCGTCTTTATCGCCTCACGCTGGCCCCTGACGCCCGTGCGCCTGCGCCTGGGCCCGGCTGAGCCGCGACGGTGGCTGCCGGTGCGTGTGCTGGTGCCGGAGGCCGCTGGCGGGCCGTTCGCCCTCGGCGGACTGCATGTGCCGAACTTCGTCCCGGACCGCGCGCGCAAGTTTGCCTACCTGGATGCGCTGCATGCGCTCGCGCGCCGGTGGCGAGGCGGCCCGGCGATGCTCATCGGGGACACCAACACCGGCCGGGCCGGGCTGGACGAGGAGTCGCCGGTCTTCGATGCCCGCCACGACGCGTGGATGGTGGCGATGGCGCGGGCGGGATGGCCGGACATCTTCCGGGAGCGGTATCCCCAGGCCCGGGAGTTCACCTGGTACTCGCCGAACGCAGGCAACGGCTTTCGCCTGGACCAGGCGTTTGTGAACCGGGCGCTGCAGCCGCGGGTGGTGGGCGTGCGCCACGAGTGGGGACGGGACGCCGGAGACGCCCGCCGGGATGCGCTCTCCGACCACGCGGCGCTCATCGTTGACCTGGTGCCCGCCCGCGGGCGTGACGCGTGACCGCGGGCGTAGAATCGCGGCGACCGAGCACGGGAGGCCCCTTATGCGTTACTGCCCCAACTGTTCCCAGCCGCTGACCACGAAGTTTGATGGCGGCCGTGATCGCCTCGCCTGCCCGGACGATGGGTGCGGCTTCATCCACTTCGGCAACTTCTCCATCGGCGCTGCCGCGGTGGTGATGCGCCACGGCAAGGCGCTGCTCATCCAGCGCGGGCAGAACCCCGGCCGCGGCTCATGGCAGATTCCCGGCGGCTACGTGGAGCACGACGAGCCGATTCTGGAGGCCGTGGAGCGCGAGGTGCTGGAGGAGGCGAGCGTCGTGGCGAAAGCGCGCGACGTGATCGGCTTCCGGCACTCAATCGGCGGCTCCATCGGTGGGCCCTCGACGAACCTCTACGTGGTGTTCCGCCTCGATTACATCGAGGGGGAGCCGGCCTACGACAACGACGAGGTGATCGGCGCGGGGTTCTACAGCCTGGACGAGATGTCCCAGATGGACTCCGTGCAGGGGCTGTCCCGCTGGGCGATCGATAAGGCGATCCGGGCGGAGGCCCTGGGCGGCCTGCACCCCGAGAACGGGGCGACCTCCATGCCGGCGCGCCCGGGGTGGCAGTTGTTCGGGCTACCCCACGTCGACCGCGACCTGATGTAAGCGCCGGGCCGATGGCGGCTGCACGGATGATTTGGTACGGTGCGTGTCTACCGTGAACGTCAGGGTAAGACGACGCGGATACGACACCGAACGAGGGCTTCCCATGACGACGAGCGCCACGCCGGGCGATTCCTCAGCCTTCCTGGATTCAGGCGCCGCTACCGTCGAACGTCCCGACGCCCCGCCCGCGCAGCGCCCGCGTCCCGCCTCCGGCGGCCCTTCCTACGGGGGTGGCCGCGGCGGCCCGAAGCCGAAGTTCTCGATCAGCACTTTTAAGTCGCTGGGCGACTCCAACTATCGCTGGTTCTTCATCTCGTTGCTGGGCCACTTCGCCGCCATGAACACGCAGATGTTCATCCGCGGCTATCTGGTGTTCCAGATGACCGGCTCCTACGCGATGCTCGGCGTGATCTCGCTCGCGAACGCGATCCCCGGCCTGCTCTTCTCGCTGGTCGGCGGTGTGATCGCGGACAACGTGAAGTCCAAGAAGCGCGTCGTCGAAATGGCGCAGGCGACCAACGTCGTGAACGTCGCCGTGATCGCCGCGCTGATTGCCACGCAGAACCTGGCGGTGTGGCACCTGATCGTCGCCGCCGTGGTGCAGGGCGCGGTCATGTCGCTCATGATGCCCTCGCGCCAGGTGCTCACCTCGGACGTGGTCGGCTTCGACCGGCTGATGAATGCGCTGGCACTGAACAACGCGGCGATGAACGTGACGCGCATGGGCATGCCGGCCCTCGGCGGCCTCGTGTTCGGCTTCGTGAACTCCGGGTCCGGCATCCAGGGTGGCGAGTGGATCTACGGGATGATGTGCGCGGCGTACTTCATCTCCTTCGCCGCCATGATCCCGGTGAAGGCACCGGACCGCGCGCCCAGTACCACGGCGCGCACGCTGAGGAGCTCGCTCGCGGACCTCGGGATGGGCTTCGCCTACATCAAGCGCGACAAGACCGTGCTGATGCTGCTCGGCGTGAACTTCGTGATCGTCATGGGCTCCATGCCGTACCTGCAGCTCCTCCCCGGCTTCGTGGATGAGGTGCTGCACGCGAAGGCCGGTGGCCTCGGCTTCCTCATGAGCATCCAGGGTATCGGTTCGCTGGTCGGGTCGCTCGTGATCGCCTCGCTCCCGAGCCGCAACCGGGGGCGCATGCTGATGCTGTCCTCCATGCTGCTCGCGGCCTCGCTCATCTTCTTCTCCGCCTCCGGCTGGTTCTGGGTGACGGCCGGCGTGCTCGTGGTGGTCGGTGTCGGCCAGGCCGGGCGCATGTCGCTCAGCCAGGTGCTGGTGCAGACGTACTCCGAGGACGAATACCGGGGCCGTGTCCAGTCCATCTACATGATGGAGATGAGCCTGGTGAACGTCGGCACGTTCTTCGTGGGCCTGCTCGCGAACGCGGTCGGCCCGCAATGGGCGATCGGCAGCACGTCGATCGCGATGCTGGTGTTCGTCATCGCCATCTGGTTCATGGTGCCGAAGATGCGCAACCTGGCCTGACCTTCCGCCCCCGGCAGCCGCCGAGGGGTGGACGAAGGCCCGCCGGGATAGCACACTCGCCCCGCGGGGGGCTCGTGGGGCGGCGCTGTGACACGCGAACAACTGGCCGGCGGATGGCGACGCGCGACGCTCGCGCTGCTTCTCGTCGTGCCCGGTTCACTCGCCATCATCGGGGTGCTCACACTCTCCGCCTTCGCCCCCACCGGAGAGTGGTACGACACCTGGCGCGCCGTTGACCCGGACGCGCTGACCCGCGTCAAAGCCGCCGTCATGATGACGACCCAGACCCTGCGCAACGTCGCCGCCACCGAGGCGTACCGGGAGCGGGCGCTCGTTTCCGGGGCGCTGGGCCTCGGCGCGGCGTTCCTGGCCGTGGCGTTCGGGCTGCCGGTGTCGGCGCTGGCCAGCCGGCGCTCGTTCCGCGGGATGGCGGTCCTCCGCACGCTCCTCCTCCTCCCCTTGATCGCGCCCCCGATCGCGCTGGCGCTGGGGCTGCGACGCCTTGTCGGCCCGGGCGGCTCCATCGGCCTGGAGGCGGGCTTGGCCGCGGCCATCACGCTGATTGCGATACACGCGGTGCAGGGGGTCGCGCTGGCAACGTGGTTGTGCGGCGGTGCGTGGGCACGCGTGAACGCGGAGGCGATGGAGGCGGCTCAGGTGCTGGGCGCCCGGCCGTGGCGCGCCTGGCGGACGGTCGCGTGGCCGGTGCTCCGACCGTCCGCTGTCGCCGTGGCGGCGGTGACCTTCGGCGCGACCTTTGTCTCCGTCGTCGTGGTGCTCGTCGCCGACGACGCTCGGCTCCACACCCTGGAGACGGAAGTGGCACGGGGCGCGGGCCAGCCGGTCGCTACGCTCGCGGCGCTCGCGCTGGTCAACGTGGCGGTGCTCACGCTGGCCGCGTTGTTCGCGTGGCCCCGACCGCGGGGCCGGATGCTGCCGCCGCGGCCCCTCGTCGGCGTGTCCCTCGTCATCTCGATGCTGACTGCGCTGGTCGTGGTGACGGTCGTGATTGGCGCGATCACGGGCCTCGTGGCCGGTGCGATGCCGGCCGAGGCTCCGGGCGCCACGCCGGTGGACGCATTCGTCGCCCTCATGGACCCCGTGGCGGACGGCGGCTC
>PHBR01000127.1 GCA_002840675.1 Chloroflexi bacterium HGW-Chloroflexi-9 | reverse complement strand
GATCAGCGCCGCCACCTCGCGGTGCTCGGCGGGGAACCAGAGGCGGCGGCCGTCCTGCTCGAAGACGGCGGCGCGCCGCGCGGTGGCGAGGGAGTCCAGCCCGTCCGTCCAGTCCGTCGCCCACGCTTCGTCCAGCACGACGAAGCCCAGCAGGGCGTCGTGCACCTCCTCCGCGTTGCGCGGCTGCGGCCACGCCTCGCCGGCGACCTCCGCGATCGCGTCCGGGTCCAGCGCGGCGAGGTCGCGCGCGTTCTCCGGCAGGCCCCGCCGCAGCGTGATCGCGCGGGTGCGGCGCTCCTCGATCGGTGCGTCGTCCAGGTAGGTGTACGGTCGGCCGCTCACGATCTCGTGCGCCATCGGCGACGGCTCCACCGTGTCGCGCGCGTGGTAGCGGATTTCGCCTGCCTCGACGCGCTCGAGGACGGCGCGGAGCCCCTCCACGTCCATCGCCTCGAAGAGGCAGTCGCGCATGGTCTGGCGCATCAGCGGGTGGTCGGGGAGGGAGAGCGGCTCCTGCATGTTCTCCTGGCAGCCCACCTGCTCCGGGAACACCGCGGCCATCAGGTCGTCCGCGCGCATCCGCTGCAGGAATGGCGGCACCGGCTTACCGCCTCGCATCCGCGGGACGGCCAGGGCACGCGTGGTGTTCCAGCGCCAACGGGTGGGGAACATCGGGATGTAGAACACAGAGGAGTGCACCGCCTCCTCCACGTTCCCCGGCTTCACCCACTCGTACGCCTCCTCGAGTGGCCAGGAGTGCTGCGGGCCGGCGGAGAGCAGGATCGAGTCGTCGTTCGCGGCCGCCTGCAGTTCGAAGTCGAACGCCACGCAGAAGCGCTTCCGCAGCGCCAGCCCCCAGGCGCGGTTGATGCGCTGCCCGAAGGGCGCGTGCACCACCAGTTGCATGCCGCCGGAGTCGTCGAAGAACCGCTCGAACACCACATCGTGGTCGCTCGGGACGATGCCCAGGCCGTCCTGGGTCGCTGCGAGGTAGTCGATCACCTGGTCCGCGCCGAGCGCGGGGAGTGAGCACTGCGCCACCAGCCACTCGCGGAGCGCGACGCGGTCGCCATCGAGGCCCGCCGCCACCTCGCGGCGGAGGCGCCCGACCTCCTCGGACAGTTCAACCGTGCGTCCGGGCGCCTCGCCCAGCCAGAACGGGATGGTGGGTGGTGCACCACCGGCGTCGGTGACGTAGACGGTGGACTGGCCGAGGCGCGAGATGCGCCAGGAGGTGGAGCCCAGCAGGAAGATGTCCCCACCGCTGGACTCCATCGCGAAGTCCTCGTTCACCGTCCCGACGACCACGCCTTCCGGCTCCACGACCACGCGGTAGTCGCCGAGTTCCGGGATCGTGCCGCCGTTCTGCAGCGCGGTCAGTCGCGCGGCACGCCTCGGGCGGAGCACGTGGTTGATGCGGTCGCGGTGCAGCAGCGGCGCGGCGCGCCCGGCGCCTTCGCCGATGCCCTCGGACAACATCTCCACGATCTCGTCGAACTCGGACCGTTCGAGGTCGGCGTAGGGCGCGGCGCGGCGCATCAGAGCGAAGAGGTCATCCTCGCTCCACTCCTCCGCGCAGGCGACCTCCGCGACGATCTGCTGCGCGAGCACGTCCAGCGGCGCGCGTGGCATCACGATGCGGTCGAGGCGGCCCTCGTGAACCGCGCGGACGAGGGCCGCGCATTCCACGAGTTCGTCGCGCGTCGTCGGGAAGAGGCGGCCGTGCGGGCGCAGCCCGAGCGCGTGGCCGGAGCGGCCGACGCGCTGGAGGAAGGTGGCGATGCTCCTCGGCGAGCCCACCTGGCAGACGAGGTCGATGCTGCCGATGTCGATGCCGAGCTCGAGCGAGGCGGTCGCGACGAGCGCGCGCAGTTCGCCCGACTTCAACCGCTGCTCCACGCGCAGCCGTCGCTCCTTCGAGAGCGAGCCGTGGTGGGAGGCGACGGCGTCCTCGCCGAGAATCTCCGCGAGGTGGTGGGCGACCCGTTCCGACATCCGGCGCGTGTTCACGAAGATGAGCGTGGTGCGGTGCTCGCGCACGAGTTCGGCGAGGCGCATATACAGCTCGCCCATCTGCTCCTTCGGGATGACCGCCTCCAGGTCGCTCGGCGGCACCTCCACATGCAGGTCGATATCGCGCTGGTGTCCGCGGTCCACGACCGTGCAGGGCGCGCCCGTGCCGGCGAGGAACGCCGCGATCGCCTCGATCGGGCGCTGGGTCGCGGACAGGCCAATGCGGGCGGGAGCCTCGTGCCCCGCGCCCCGCACGAGGTGGTCGAGCCGCGCGAGCGTGAGGGCGAGGTGGGTGCCGCGCCGGTCGCGGGCGAGCGCGTGGATCTCGTCGACGATCACGGTGCGCGTGGCGGAGAGCCCGCGACGGCCGCGCTCAGCGGTCACCATCAGGTAGAGCGACTCCGGCGTAGTGATCAGGATGTGCGGAGGCCGTCGCGCGATCGCGTCGCGCTCGGACGCGGTCGTGTCGCCGGTGCGCACTGCGGTCGTGATCGGCGCGAGGTCGTAGCCAAGTTCCTCGGCGACGGCGCGGATGCCCTCCAGCGGCGCGTCCAGGTTCCGCTCGATGTCGTTGCCCAGCGCCTTCAGCGGCGAGACATAGACGATGCGGGTGCGGTCATCCAGCGTGCCCTCGGCGGCCTCCCGCACGAGTGCATCGATCCCTACGAGGAACGCTGCGAGCGTCTTGCCGGAGCCGGTGGGCGCGGCGAGGAGGGTGTTCCCACCCTCCGCGATCGCGGGCCAGCCTTCCGCCTGCGCGTCCGTGGGCGCGCCGAAGCGGCGCTCGAACCACGTCCGGACGGCGGGGTGGAAGCGCTCGATGGCGGGGTGCGTGGACTGGGGATGACCGGTCATGCTTCGATGGAGCCCCACCGACGCCCCGTGCTCGGGGAGAGTCGCACGATGCGCCGTCTATCCATCTTAGGCGTCTCACTCGCGGTCCTGCTCGCCTCCGTGGCAGCGCCAGCAATGCCGGCGCGCGCCCAGACGCCGGCGCTGACCACCCCCGAGGTGGACTACTGCACCGGTGCGCCGGACGTGTTCCTCGGCTGGTGGTTCAACGACGCCTGCCGCGGGCACGACGAATGCCTGGCCCCGCTCGCCGGGATCGCAGACCTCCCGGGACGCCTCGCGTGCGACCGCGCGTTCCTGGCGGATCTCCTGCAGGCGCCGCACGTGCTGAACGGCGGGGCGTGCGAGGACGACGGGGTGTGCGGGCGGATCGCGTTCCTCTACTTCGTCGTGGTGCGGTTCGCCTCCGTGCTGACGGACGCCTCGCTCCGGGGCTGATGGCGCTTGCCAGCAGGGGCATCAGCGGCCAGACTGACGCCCGACAGCCCTGCGCCAGCCGATCGGAGCGCCCCCGTGCCTTTCCTGGACGTCTCGATCCAGCCGCCGTCCGCGATCCTCTTCGCCATCGGCATCGTGATCGTCGCGGGGGCCGCCCTCAGCGGGCTCATCGCCTTCACCGGCGGTCAGTCCTCCGGGCTGCACGAGGAGTTCCGGCCCGGCGAGCGCACCGGCCGGCGTCCGAAGCGCGGCTAACCGCCCGTAGCACCCTTTGCTCGGGTCACCCTCACGTTCACTAGAATGATCGTTCCCGTGCGCGTAATATTCCCTCGATGTTGCCGGGCCTCGCCCGACATGCCGCGCCCGGTGCGCGGGGAGGGATACAGACTCGATGGTGGACTTCGCAGATAGCCCCGAGCAGGCGGTGTTCCGCGCCGAGGTAGAGAACTTCTTCGCGCAGAACTTCCCGGCCGCGCTCTCCGTGAACGACAACGACGACCCTCGCACCCGCGAGGAAGGCGAGGATGGCCCCGAGCCAGAGGTCCGCAAGGCGGCCTCCAAGCAGTGGCGCGCCGCGCTGGTCGACAAGGGGTGGATCGCCCCGGCCTGGCCGAAGAAGTACGGCGGCGCCGAACTCTCCCCGATGGAGCAGTTCATCCTGAACGAGACGATCGCCGAGCGCGGCGCCCCGCGCATGGGCGTGCCGGACGTGGGCTCCACGATCATGGTGCACGGTACCGAGGAGCAGAAGGCGGAGTTCCTGCCGCCGATGGTCCGCGGCGAATCCCGCTGGTGCCAGGGCTACTCCGAGCCGGGCTCCGGCTCCGACCTCGCCTCGCTCCAGACCCGCGCCATCCGCGACGGTGACGACTTCGTCATCAACGGCCAGAAGATCTGGACCTCCGGCGCGCACCTCGCGAACATGATCTTCGCGCTGGTCCGCACGGACCCGGAAGCCCCGAAGCACCGCGGCATCACCTACCTGCTCTTCCCCATGACCACGCCGGGCATCTCCGTCCGCCCGCTGGTCCAGATGAGCGACGCGCGCGGCTTCAACGAGACGTTCTTCGAGGACGTCCGCGTCCCGGTGAAGAACGCCGTGGGCGAGATCAACCGCGGCTGGTACGTGGGCGCTACGCACCTGGACTTCGAGCGCTCCTCCATCGGCTCGGCCGTCGGCCAGATGAAGATGCTGGACACGCTGAAGGACTACCTGACGAAGCAGCGCGACGCCAAGGGCGGCCAGTCCCGCCTCGGCCAGCCCGACTCGCCGCGCCTGGAGATCGCTGACCGGTACATCGAGGCGACCGTCGCCAAGACCCTGTCGCAGCGCGTCATCTCCATGCAGGCGCGTGGGCTCATCCCCAACCACGAGGCGTCCATGACGAAGGTGTTCTCCACGGAGTTCAACCAGCGCATCGCCCGCACCGCCACCAAGGCCCTGGGCCTGTACGGCGGCGTGCGCGGCGGCGACGCTCCGCAGTACGTCCCGATGGGCGGCCGCTGGGGCACGATGTACCTCTCGTCCGTCTCCTCGACGATCGCGGGCGGCACCTCGGAGATCCAGCGCAACGTCATCGCGACGCGCGGATTGGGCCTGCCGCGCGGTTAGCGGCTACGCCGCGATCGCCGCTGCGCGGCGGGGGCGGCGAGCCTCTCTTGCAGCGACACACCAGGGACGGCGGGCCACACGGCCCGCCGTTCTTGCGTTCCGCGGTCGTGCGCGCGTAGCCTCCGCCGTCCGCACCGAGGAGATGTGTCATGCCCGATGAGCCCGCCCCCGGCCAGGCCGAGTCCACCCGCGCGTGGGACGTGAACGCGGCGTTCTGGGATGCCCGCATGGGCGAGGGCAACGACTGGCATCTGCAACTCGTCTGGCCGGAGACGGAGCGGCTGCTGGGCCTGGCCCCGGGAGCCCACCTGCTGGATGTCGGCTGTGGCAACGGCCTCACCTGCCGCCGCGTCGCCGCCCTCGGCGTGCGCGTGACCGGGATCGACGCCTCCGCGCTGATGCTGGCGCACGCTGCTGCGCGCAGCCTCGGCGATCCGGCAGCGGACGCGCGGATCACCTACCGCCGCGTGGACGCGACGGATGAGGCAGCGCTCCGCGCCCTGGGCGGGGGCTTCGATGCGGCCTGCGCCAACATGGTGCTGATGGACTTGGCGGAGGTGACGCCGCTCTACCGGGCGCTGGGGCACCTGCTCCGGCCCGGCGCGCCGTTCGTCTTCTCCGTCCAGCACCCCGCCTTCAACGGCACGCACGCCGTCCATGTCGAGGAGACGGAGGAGACCGCGGGTGGCCTCGTGCGGCGCGCGTTCGTGAAGGTGCGCGGCTACCTCGCCGACCGCGTCTCCTACGGCCAGGCGATCCACGGCCAGCCGGTGCCGCAGCCGTACTTCCACCGCTCGCTCCAGTCGCTGCTGCGACCGGCGTTCGAGGCGGGCCTGGTGCTGGACGGCCTGGTAGAGAGCGCCTTCCCCGAGGGTGACACGGGCCGCTGGCGCGACCTGGATGGGCTGCCGCCGGTGCTGATCGTGCGGCTGCGCCGTCCGCGCTGACCGCTTACGAGGGCCTTATTCACCTCCCGCAACACTGAGCGTCATTCACACTTCGATAGCGGGTCGCGGGTAGGTTCGATGTTCCGCGCTCCACAGGTTCCCTCGGAGGGCACGCATGACCGCACGGCTGGGCTTGATGCTGGGTGTGACCGCCGTTGTGGCCGCCGCCCTGTTTGGTGGCTGGTACTTCTTCATCCGCCGACCGCCACGTCCGCCGCGACGGCAAGCGCGACCGCCGAGGGCGCATCCTCCGCCGCCCCGGTGGCCGCCTCGGATGGATCCGTGGAGGGCACCTGGACGCTGGTCGC
The DNA here is from genome assembly GCA_002840675.1 of Chloroflexi bacterium HGW-Chloroflexi-9. Taxonomy (GTDB): domain Bacteria; phylum Chloroflexota; class Dehalococcoidia; order UBA2979; family UBA2979; genus W-Chloroflexi-9. Next base: position 5,479 of record PHBR01000127.1, on the reverse strand, counting down.
CGCGGACTCCTTCGTCGGCTACCGCGTGAAGGAGCAACTCGTCTCCGTCGGCGCCGCGGAGGCGGTCGGCCGCACCTCGGCGGTGATCGGTTCGCTCGAGTTCGACGGCTCCGCGATCACGGCCGTGGAGGTCGTCGCGGATCTGACGCAGTTGAAGAGCGACGATGACCGGCGTGACGGACGCCTCCGCACCCAGGGCATCCAGTGGGGCACCTTCCCGGAGGCCTCGTTCGTCCTGGCGCAGCCGATCGCGATCGACGGCGCGCCGGCCGAGGGCGAGACGATCAGCGCGACGGCGGTCGGCGACCTGACGCTGCACGGCGTCACGAATCGGGTGGAGTTCCTGCTGGAGGGCACGCTCTCGAACGGCCTCGTGGTCGTCGTGGGATCGCTGCTCATCCAGTTCGCGGACTACGACATGGAGGCGCCGAGCGCGCTGAGTGTGGTCTCCGTGGAGGAACAGGGCGTGATCGAATTGCAGATGGTGTTCGGCCGCTAACCGCGCCGCTCGCGCCGCCACACGAGGCGCAGCCCCGACCAGGTCTCGTCGATCGCGGCCACTTTGTTGTCGACCAGACCCAGCGGGAGAGCGACCTCCCTCACGATGTCCTCGGTCATATCGGTTGGCACCTTCGAGGCGCGCTTCGGCCACGCGATCCACGCGCCGCCGTCCGGGAAGATCGCGCGCCCGATCGCCTCGATTCGCTGCTCGAGGGCGGTCCGTTCGGTCGTGAAGTAGACGAGGACGTCTGCCGAGCCGCGGAGCATCGTCACGACGCGCACGTCGGCCGGCAGCGGGCTTGATGCCGAGCTTCCGCGGGAGCGGCGTTCCGGAATAGCCGGCGGTCATCGGTTCCCCGCGAGCGCGCTCATGACGAACTCAAGGATGCGCGTGCGCACCTCCTCGCGTGCCTGGCGGAGCGAGTGCGTGGCGTCCGGGATCAGCACCAGTGACCGCGGGTCCCCAGCCATGCCGTACAGCAACTGGGAGCACCGAGGCGACAGGCGCACGTCGTCCAGGCCGTGGATCAGCAGCAGCGGCCGCGGCGCGATCAGGGCGACGTTCTGCGCGCCCGCGGTCTGCGTCGCCAGCGTCACCACCGCCGCCGCCGAGGCGTCCTGTGCCGCCGCCTCGATCACCACGGCGCCGCCGAAGGAGTGGCCGACGAGCGCGACCCGCTCCACGCCCTGCGTCGCCAGCCACCGCAGCCCGGCGACGACGTCGTAGGCCCCCTCGTCCACGTCGTTCGGGAAGCGGTGGATGCGGAAATCCAGGCGTAGCGTGCCCAGGCCGCGCGTGGTGAAGTCCTCCGCGAGCGTGGGGTAGAGCGCCTCCGCAGGGCCGTCGAAGCCGCCGTCACCGCCACCGACGAGCAGCACCGCGCCTTGAGGCGGGTTCGCCGGCGCGTCCCAGCGTGCGTCGATCTCGCCTCGGTCGGTGGGGATGGAGATGGTGGTGGTCATGCGCGCGGAGGGTAGCGCGCGATCAGTCGCCGCGGAGCCAGAAGATGTATTCGGTCTCGGCCGGCTGCCCGCCCTGGCGCCCCACCTCCAGCGCGATCTGCCCTCGGTGTTCGGCGCCGTGCAACATCAGGTGCTCCAGCACGTCGCCGGCCAGGTTCTCGTAGACGACGCCCTGCGAGTTCGTGTAGCGCACCGGTGCGTTCAATCGGGCATCGTCCACCTCGCGCGCGATGGCGACGAAGCGGTCGCAGACCTGCTCCAGCAGCGGCGGCAGCGCGTCGCGTGGCGGCGTCCGCCAGTCGAGCGAGACGGAGGGAGCCCTGCCCTGGACCCGTGCCAGCCAGTTCTCGGCGGCCGCGAGCAGGTGCCAGGCGATCGCGAGGAGCTGGTCGGACGGCGCCTCCACCGAACCGATCGAGGCGACCTGGGCGCGGTCCGCCCAGACCTCGAACGCCAGTTGCTGCAGGAGCTCGTCGCTGGTGCGCACCCTAGCCGCCCCCGCCGATACCGAAGCGGAGCAGGCCGATTGTGATGAGGAGCATGCCGACGGCGATCAATCCGCCCGTAACGCGGATGTGCATCGGCCGGTTGAAGGTGTTCCTGACGAGCCAGAGCAGGTCACCGACGACGAACATGGCGAGGCCGGCGAGGAACAGGATCAGGGTCAGGTATTCGCCCATGTTGCCGAGGATAGCCGCTGCTCCGGGTGGTGGCGCGCGCAGCGGCGGGAACCGCCCGGCCACCGGGGGCGTCTGACCTGTGCACGCGCCGCCCTCAAGCGGTCGGCGCGATGGAGGGATTGAGTCATGCAACTGCGCAAGTTTCTGGTGATCGCCGTGCCGGTGATCGCCTCGTTCGCCCTCGTGGCGTGTACCAGCGACAACGGGTCTGACAACGGCACGACGACGCCGGTCGCGACCGCGCCTACGCAGGGCGGCGACACGCCGGTCGGCTCGGGCGACCCCACGGGCACGCCGGGCGTCCCGGTGGCCACGCCAGACGCCGGTGGCAATGTCGCCCCACCGGTGGCGTCCGGCGACCGCAAGCTCGAGCTCGCCCCGATCGAGGACCTCGATGTCCTGATCCGCGAGTCCTTCCCGGTCCAGTACGCGGCGGTCGTGAAGTCCGGCCTGCCGAGTGGCTGTGCGGCCTTCGCCGGCATCGAGGTGGTGCGCGAGGGCAACGAGTTCACGCTCACGGTCTGGAACACCATGCCGTCTGACCCGAACGTGGCCTGCACGATGATCTACGGCATCGCCGAGAACACCGTGACCCTGGGCGGCACGTTCACCGCCGGCGAGACCTACACGGTCCGGGCCGGCGACCTGGAGACGACCTTCACGGCCCAGTAAGGATCGAGCGGGTAGCGCCCCCGACCGTAGAATCTCCACAGCACCCAGACCCGAGGCGTCCCGCGATGGGGCGTCTCGGCACGTTCGGACCCGGGTGTCTCGATCTGGAAGGACGGCGACACCGCCATGACTAACACCCCCCGCGCCATCCCGGAGTCCGAGCGCGAGCCCGGTAAGCGTTACACCCCCGAGGGGTTCGAGGTCCCCGCCCCTTCCGAGAACGACGTCCTCTACGAGGTCCGCGAGGGCGTGGCGTGGATCACGTTCAACCGCCCGCTCGTCCTGAACGCCGTCGACTGGTCGCTCACGCTCCGCTTTGGCGAGGCGCTGGAGCGCGCGGAGGCGGATGAGTCTGCGAGGGTGGTGGTGGTCCGCGGCGCGGGCCGCGCCTTCTGCGCCGGCGGCGACCTGCAGGCCGCCCCGCGCCCGGACGACATCCCCGCGCCGAACATGATCGACAACGTCATGCGCATCTGGCAGATGCAGAAGCCCGTGATCGCCTCGGTGCGTGGTCACGCCGTGGGGCAGGGCTGCGAGATCGCCGGCATGTGCGACCTGACGATCGCGGCGGAGGACGCGAAGTTCGGCGAGATCCAGATCCGCCACGGCTTCCCGCCGCCGATCCTCATCGTCCCCTTCCTGACGGGCCCGAAGGGCGCGAAGGAGATCCTGATGACCGGCGAGGTCTTCGGCGCGCAGGACGCGCAGCGCCTGGGCCTGGTCAACCGCATCGTCCCCACCGAGTCGCTGGACGCGGAGACCGAGGCGCTGGCGAAGCGCCTGGTGTCCCTGCCCCAGACGGCGCTGGCCCTCACCAAGATGCTGGTGAACCGCGTCCACGAGATCGGCGGCTTCCGCGAGGGGTTCAACTACCGAGATGACCCGGTGCTCTTCGCGCTCGCCGCCTCCACGCGCGATGACAAGGTCGCCGCGGAACGCCTGGCCACCCTGCGCGAGCAGGGCTGGGACGCCTTCAAGAAGACGCGGGACGCCTCACACACGTAGTCACGTCATCACCGAGGCCGGGCGCGCGGTCGGGCTCACCCCGCACCGCGCGCCCGGCCTCATCGGTGCGAGCTCGGACTGACGGTGCGGTTCGACAGGCTCCCCGCGAACGGAGTTGGGGGCGACAAACCCTCGGCAGCTCCGCGATCGGGCAGTCTGCTTCCAGGTGCCGGTGCGTACCGCCGGTCCGCAAGAGGATTGCATCGCGCTGCTCAAAGAGTTCCGGCGTCGCCTCGCCGCGCCTTCCATTCCGGTTCAGTCAGCAACCGAACTTGTATCAAGGCCGACTTCTTAACAGCCTCGAACCCACATTCTTGAGACGACGCCAGCAGTTCGGCTCGTCGCTGGACTATCCCCTGGGCGCTTAGCCGTGCCCACGCTTCTTGGAGCTGCAGTACTTCTCGGTAATCATCGTGGAAGGACTGGAATCGTTCAGGGGGATGGAGTTTCGAGAAGGCATCCAGTCTATCTTCCGCGAGGCTCCCGAATTCCATGATTTTTCGGAGTTCTTCTGCCACGTTAGAATTTGGTTTTGAGAGTGCCACCACATCGAAGTGCTTTTCTGCTTGGTTCATGATCGGAAAGCACTTCGTCCAGTATGACGACTCATCTGACGGTAATGCATCAACGATTGCTGCTTGATCATCGGTGAGTGTGCTGGTGTGGGCTGGTGTGAACTGATAGGTGGGGAGGTATGAGTAGTTAAAGTCATTTGTTCTTGGGGTCGGTGCGATGAATTTTTGGAACAGTCCTTTCACAATGAGGACTCCTCCGACTATGAATCCCCCAATCCAAATGATTCCACCGTCAGAGTCCAGGGATCTGATTAGGCTAACAAGAGCGACCAGCAGAATGGTGAGGCCGATCCCTATCCGCATAGAGGTTCCCCCTTCGCAACACAGGGGATTCTATGCCTTCAGGGTTCGCAGATTCGGTCCTGGCACGGCCTCGCAGATCGCGTGGGACATCTGTTCGGCGCGAATGCCGCGGGGGCACGCCGATGTCTCCGCCGCAAGGCCGCTGAGTGACGCGGATGCGCCCCCAGGTCCTGTAAGTCTTGCAGGAGCCACACGAGTGTCACGCGTGCCCGAGCATGGTCATAGGCCCAGCCGGATCGGTTCCGGACACGATGCCGGCGGACATTTGCAGGAGCTGGCCGCAGTGAGCATGCGCCCGCTAGGCGTGCTTCTCGTCGCCGCGCTTCCGCATCGCCTTGTTGATCTGCTTCCACTTCCCGCGGCGCTCGGCGGCGAGTGCGGGGTCCTGCTTCTGCACCTCGTACACGCGCTCACGCTCCACGCGCTGGAACCGCTCGAAGCGGGCCGGGTCGATCTCACCGGACTCCAGCGCGGCGCGCACGGCGCAACCGGGCTCGCTCGCGTGGGCGCAGTCGCCGAAGCGGCATTCCGCCGCGAACGCCTCGATCTCCTCGAACACGCGGTCGATGCCCTCGGAGGCGCCCCACGTGGCGATCGCGCGGATGCCGGGCGTGTCGATGAGCGCGCCGCCGCCGGGTAGCGGCACCAGGTGGCGCGCGGTGGTCGTGTGGCGCCCGCGGCCGTCCGCCTCGCGCACCGCGCCGGTCGCGAGCACGTCCCCACCGAGGAGCGCGTTCGCGAGCGTCGACTTGCCGACACCCGACGCACCGAGCAGCACGA
>PHBR01000126.1 GCA_002840675.1 Chloroflexi bacterium HGW-Chloroflexi-9 | reverse complement strand
GGCCTGCGCCAGCACCCCGGGGCGCGCGTGCTGGACGCCACGGCCGGCCTGGGTCGGGACAGCGTGATCGCCGCGCTGCTCGGCTGCACCGTGATCGCCTGCGAACGCTCGCCGGTCGTCGCCTGGCTGCTCCGCGACGGCCTCGAACGCGCCGCCGCGGAGCCGGCCCTCGCGGTGGCGGTCGCCCGCATCACGCTCCACGCCGCCGACGCGCGCGAGGTGATGGCGGGGCTGTCGGAGGCGGACCGACCGGACGTGGTGATCGTGGACCCGATGTTCCCGGAGCGCCGCAAGGCCGCACTGGTGAAGAAGGAGATGCAACTCCTCCACCGCCTGCTCGGCGCGGACGAGGAGCCGGAGGCGTTGCTCGCGGCGGCGCTCCGCTGCACGAGCCGGCGCGTGGTGGTGAAGCGCCCGGGCGACGCGCCCCCGCTGGAGGGCCCCCGCCCCGACCTCGTGATCCCGGGCAAGACCGCGCGCTACGACATCTACCTGGCGCACGCCGGCGGGTAACCGCGGGCACCCTCGGCCGGGCTCGGTCGATGCGGGCGGCACGGGTTGCGCCGTCGCACTAGTATCGGACACCGATAGTACGAAGATGGATGGTAGCCATGACGAACGAGCAGCAGAACAGCCCCAGCGATGACGCTGTGCGTGCCGCGATGCGCGCGGCAGCGCGGCGGATCGACTCGGTCAGCGCCCGCCTTCGCATCGGCGGGGCCATCCCGGCGGATGAGTACCACCGCCTGGCGGAGGCTGGCGTGACGCACGTCGTCGACCTCCGCGAATCCCACGAAGTGGACGAATCGAGGCTGTCGGAACTGGCGGCGGATCGCAGGCACGTCCCCGTCCCGAATCACGGCGCCCCGACGCTCCAGCAACTGGAGGACGTGAGCGCGTGGTTCGCTGATCAGGGCGACGACGCCACGCTGTACGTCCACTGCCAGGGTGGGTTCGGACGTGCCTCCACGATGGTGATCGGCCTGCTCGTGCAGCAGGGGATGGCGGTTTCGGACGCGGAGGCCCAGGTGCGGGCAGCGCGCCCGGAGATCCGGCTCAACGACGAGCAGCGCGCCTGGTTGCGGGCCGTGGAGGCGCTTCGGAACCCGTAGCGGACGAGCGGCCCGGGCCACGCGTCGAGGCGCTGCCCGTGAGTTCGGCGATCTTCACGCGTGCCTCCGCCAGCACCTCCCGGCCGAACTCTGTGATCACGTAGTACTTCCGCGGCCGGCCGTTGACGTGCCGGTCCTCGCGGGTGAGGTAGCCGTTCCGCTCCATGGTGTGCAGCAGCGGATACATGGTGCCGGGGCTCAGGTCGTAGCCGTGGCGTGCGAGTTCTTCGATCATCCCGAGCCCGTAGACGCCCTCCCGCGCGGCGTGGTGCAGGATGTGGACGCGGATGAAGCCCAGGAAGAACTCTCGGAAGATGGTATCGGCCACCGATAAGACCTTACGATGCGCGACGCCCGGCGGGCGTCTCGTCAGTGCAGCGAGAGCGTAGTCGTCTGTGCATCGAGGCGCCCTCAGCGGAGGAGAAATGAGGGCCGGTCACGCCGGCCCTCTCATTCGCACTCACTTGGTACGCCGTTTCAGACGTGAGGACGCACGATGATCGAGGACCCGGGCGCCTCATCTCCGGACGGCGCAGCTGTTCTCCATCCCGGTTCTCCGCTGGAAGTGCTGCGCGTCTCCACGCGCCTCGGGCTGACCTCGTTCGGCGGGCCGGTCGCGCACCTCGGCTACTTCCGCGCGGAATACGTGGAACGCCGGCGCTGGCTGGACGAGGCCGCGTACGCGGACCTGGTCGCGCTGTGCCAGTTCCTGCCCGGCCCCGCCAGCAGCCAGATCGGCATCGGCATCGGGATGATCCGGGCCGGCTGGCTCGGCGGCGTCATGGCGTGGCTCGGGTTCACGCTGCCGTCCGCCGTCTTCCTCGTGCTCTTCGCGCTCGGCCTGCAGCGCTGGGACATCGCCGATGCCGGGTGGCTCCACGGCCTGAAGGTGGTGGCGGTCGCCGTGGTCGCGCAGGCGGTGTGGGGGATGGCGAGGAACCTCGCCCCCGACCGTCCGAGGGCCACGATCGCCATCCTTGCGGCGATCGCCGTGCTCGCGTGGCAGGTCGCGCTGATGCAGGTGGGTGTGATCGTCGTCGCGGGGCTCATTGGCTGGCGGCTCTTCGCCGTCGCCGACAGCGCCGGCGGCGCGGACGCCCTCCGCGTGCGCGTGCCCCGACCGATGGTGATCGCGGCGTGGGTGCTCTTCTTCGGGCTGATCGTGGCGCTGCCCGCGGCCCGCCAGGTGGTGGAGTCGCAGACGCTGGCGATGGTGGATGCGTTTTACCGCGTCGGGTCGCTCGTCTTCGGCGGCGGCCACGTCGTGCTGCCGCTGATCGAGGCGGAGGTGGTGCCGAGCGGCTGGGTGACGCAGGACGAGTTCATCGCCGGCTACGGCGCGGCGCAGGCCGTGCCCGGCCCGCTGTTCACCTTCGCGGCCTACCTCGGTGCGGTGGCCGGGCCGGAGCCGAACGGGTGGCCGGGGGCCGCGATCGCGCTCGGCGCGATCTTCGCGCCCTCCTTCCTGCTCGTCGCGGGCGCGCTGCCGCTCTGGGAGGGACTGCGGAGGCGGGGCGCCTTCCAGGCGGCGCTCCGAGGCGTGAACGCGGCGGTGGTCGGCATTCTCGCCGCCGCGCTCTACGACCCGGTGTGGACGAGCGCCATCCTCGGGCCGGAGGACGTGGCGCTGGCGCTCGCCGCGTTCGGGCTGCTGCAGGTGTGGAAGGTGCCGCCGTGGGCGGTGGTGGTGCTCACGGCCACCGGCGCGCAGGCGCTGGCGGTGCTGTAGACTAGGCGTTGCCGCCGTCACTTCACGGAACGCCTCATCATCCCTTAGCCTCTCCAGCACATGAGCACTGACTCGTCCGAGCCAGACCCAGGTAGCCATACGAGGCGCCTGAGATGACGACGGCCCTGACCGTCGTCATCCTCCTCATCCTGCTCAACGCGCTCTACGTCGCGGCGGAGTTCGCCGCCGTCTCCTCGCGCCAGACGCGCGTACGACAGGCGGCGGAGGGCGGGAGCGGGGCGGCGCGCTGGGTGCTCACCGTGCTCAGTTCCCCCGCGCAACTCGACCGCTACGTCGCCTGTAGTCAGGTGGGCATCACGCTCTCCAGCCTGGTACTCGGCGCGTTCGGCCAGGCGACGCTCACGCCCATCCTCGCGGATGCGCTTGAGTCTGCCGCTGGCATGTCGACGGGCGCCGCGCTCGGCACCGCCGCCACGGCGATGCTGGTGCTGCTGACGGGCGTGCAGGTGGTGATCGGCGAGTTGCTGCCGAAGTCGATCGCCCTCCAGTTTCCGACGCAGGCCGTGATCTACACCGCATACCCCATGCGCGGCTCGCTCTGGCTGTTCCGGCCGCTGATCGCCGTGCTGAACGGCAGCGGCATGATGCTGCTGCGCCTGCTGCGCGCGCCCGCCGCCGGCCATCGCCACATCCATTCGCCCGAGGAGATCTCCCTGCTGATCGCGGAGAGTTACGACGGTGGCCTGTTCTCGCAGGAGGAGCAGGAGCGCTTCGACCGTGCGCTGCGCCTCAGCGTCCTGCCGGTGCGACGGCTGATGGTGCCCCGCCTGGACATTGTCGCCGTGGAGGCGTCGCTCACGCTGGCGGAGGTACAGCGCACGCTGGCGCAGTCAGCCTTCACGCGCCTCCCGGTGTACGAGGGCAATACGGATCGCATCGTCGGCGTCCTGCACGCCAAGACCGTCGCGCACCGCATCGCGGTGGGCGAGGGACACCTGCGGGCGACGGACGTGATGCGCCCGATCGCCAGCGTGCCCGAGTCGATGCGCGCCGAGCGCCTGGTGGCGGAGTTGCGGCGGCAGCGGTCGGAGCAGGCGGTCGTCGTGGACGAGCACGGCGGCGTGGCCGGGCTCGTGACGCTCGAGGATCTGCTGCTCGAAGTCCTCGGTGACACCGACTCCGCGCCCGGCGGCGAGGACGCACCGGTGCGTCTGCCGGACGGGCGCCTGCGGATGTCCGGCCGCATGCGCGTGGACGAGGCGCACGAGTGGCTCGGCGTGTTGTGGGAGGGCGACAGCGACACCGTGGGTGGGATCGTCGCGGAGGCGCTTGGCCGCGTCCCGCAGCCCGGTGACCGCGCCCTGATCGAGGGCGTCGAGGTGGAGGTCGAGAGCGTCGAGCACCTCGCGGTCAACACGCTGCTCGTGCGCCCCTTCGTGCTGACGGGGACGGAGGAGTAATGGACGCCTTCGTGCCCGCCCTCATCGTGCTCGTGCTGATCGGCCTGAACGGCCTCTTCGTCGCCGCTGAGTTCGCGATCGTCGGAGCGCCACGCGCGACGCTGGAGCGCAAAGCGGCCGAGGGCGACCGCGGCGCGCGTGTCGTGACCGGCATCCTGCGCGACCCGCGCAACCAGGACCGCTACATCGCCACCGCGCAACTCGGCATCACCTTCGCCTCGCTGGGCCTCGGCATGTACGGCGAGCACCAGCTCGCCTACTGGCTGGAGGGCCAACTGGAGGGCTGGACGGGCATGCCCGCATGGCTGGCGGCGCACACGCTCGCGTCCATCGCCGCGGTCGCCGCGCTCACCTACCTGCACATCGTCGTCGGCGAGATGGTGCCGAAGTCGCTCGCGCTCCAGCACGCGGAGGGCACGGCGATGCGCGTCACGCCCTGGATGCTCGCGATCCGGCGCATCCTCTATCCGCTGGTGGTGACGCTGAACGCGCTTGGCAACGGCATCCTCCGCCTGCTCCGGATCGACCGCTCCCAGGGCAGCCAGGAGCGCTACTACTCCGCCGAGGAACTCGAGTTCGTCGTGGAGGAGAGCCTGCACGGCGGCCTCATCAGCCGCGGCTCCGGCCGCCTGCTGCGCGAACTCTTCGACCTCGGCGCGCTCACCGCGGAGGACGTGATGGTGCCGCGCGTGCAGGTGGACGGCATCCGCCTGGGCGCGCCCGCCGAGGACCTCCGGCGCGTCCTGCGCGAATCCGCGCACACCCGTTACCCCGTCTACCGGGAGGACCTGGACGACATCGTGGGCGTGGTGCACGTGCGCGCGCTCGCGGACCTGGTGCTCGCGGGCGCGACCCTCACCGGCGAGTCGGTGCGCACCGCGCCGTTCGTCCCCTCCTCCACGCCGCTCGATGTTGTGGTGCGCCGCATGCGCAGCCAGCTCGTGCAATTCGCCGTGGTGCTGGACGAGCACGGCGGCACCGCCGGCATCATCACCCCGGACGACGTGAGCGCCGAGATCCTCGGGCGCGTCGATGAGTCAGAGACGCGCGCGGAGATCTACCGCGACCCGCAGGGCCGCCTGCACGTCGCCGGCACGGTGCGGCTGGACGAACTCGGTGAACGCCTCCAGCGGGCGATCGAACACGACGACATCGAGACGGTGAGCGGCCTGGTGCTGGCGTTGCTCCAGCGCCCACCGCACATGGGCGACGCCGTCACCTACCAGGGTGTCCTCCTGCAGGTGATGCGCGTCGATGGCAAGGGCGTCGCCGAAGCCCTCGCCTCCATCGTCCCCGACCCCACCGAGGCCTGACGCCCCAGTCGAGGAGCGTGGGGCCGCCCCCGCCCAGCACCGAGGGCGACCGAGACGCCTGGTACCCCGGTGGCGCTTCGACTGTCAGCGCGAACGGACTCCGGAAGGCCGGAGGCCTCGGCAGGTCTGCCGTGCCCGGCGAGCGGCGCAGCCGGTCTCGCCCGCGGGGGCGAAGCCTCGATGGGGGTGGAACCCTATCGAATCTCATCCCCCTCGCCCCGGGGCGAGGGGGCAGGGGGAGTGGGGCTGCCGCGCAGCGGCAGTCAGCGGCGTACCGGTATGCCGCGAGCACCCCGCCCAGCACCGAGGGCGGCCGAGACGCCGCGAGCTCCGGCCGCCCCGCGCGTTAGCGCAGATGATCCAGCGCCCCCGCCATCGCGTGCAGCGCGCGCGCCCGGTGCGAGATCAGGTGCTTCTCCTCGCCGATCTCCGCGGTCGTGCGGCCGTCCGGCAGTTCGAAGATCGGGTCGTAGCCGAAGCCGTCCGCGCCCCGCGGTGCGAGGGCGATGCGGCCCTCCAGCACCCCCTCGCGCACCACGGCGCGGTTGCCCGGCCGCGCGAGCGCGATCACCGCGCG
>PHBR01000125.1 GCA_002840675.1 Chloroflexi bacterium HGW-Chloroflexi-9 | reverse complement strand
GGGGTCGTCCAGGAAGCGGGTGGCGCCCTCTGGCGTGTCGAGGAGTGCGGCCACGGGCTGGTCGCGGTCGCGCCCTTTCAGGTCCGCGAGCGCGGCGAGGGCGCCCGGGTGGTCCGGGAGCGCGGCGAGGCCGTACACCGTGTCGGTGGGGATGCCGGCGACGCCACCCGCGCGGATGCAGGCGATCACCTCATCGATGCGGTCAGGGCCGACGATCGGCACGGGGTGCCCTCCCAGGGGGTGTTCGCGTTGCCCCCGCATCGGGGCCTCGATACGATGCCAATCTAAGAGACCTCCCCCCCGGTCAGGAAGCATGGACACCACCACAGAGTCCTCCGCCTCGGCGGATCGCATCCGCACTTCCGGCGACACCGAGGTCGCGACCTACCTGGAGGTCGCCGGCGCGCGCGAACCGGGTGCCGTCCTCACCTCCGCGCCCAACGCCCCCGAGGCGGTCGTGGTCCTGGACTACGGCTCCCAGTTCTCCATGCTCATCACCCGCCGCATCCGCGAGGCGAGCGTCTACTCCGAGATGGTGCCGTGGGACACCCCGGCGGAGAAGTTGAGCCACCTGCGCGTGCGGGCGTTCATCCTCTCCGGCGGCCCCTCCTCCGTGTACGAGGACGGCGCGCCGACCCTCCCTGCTTATGTCATCAACTCCGGCCTCCCCGTCCTCGGCATCTGCTACGGGATGCAGCTGCTCACGCACACCCTCGGTGGCCGCGTGGAGCCGTCCGAGGAGCGCGAGTACGGCCACGCGATCCTCAACCTGACGGAGGCGGCGAACCCGCTCTTCAAGGGGCTGCCCGGTTCGCTTCCGGTGTGGGCCTCGCATGGCGACAAGGTCACGCAACTGCCGCCGGGCTTCCACGGCATCGCCCAGTCGGACAACGCCCCCGTCGCGGTGATGACGGACGGCGCGAACCGCTTCGGGATCCTGTTCCACCCGGAGGTCGTCCACACCCCCCAGGGCGACACGTTGATCCGCAACTTCCTCTTCGAGGTCGCGAACTGCAGCGGCGACTGGACCGCCGGCAACTTCGCGGAAGAGTCCGTCGAGGCGATCAAGAAGGCCGTTGGCGACGGCCAGGTCATCTGTGCGCTCTCGGGCGGTGTCGACTCCGCCGTCGCGGCCGCCATCGTGCATCGCGCGGTGGGCGACCAGCTGACGTGCATCTTCGTGGACAACGGCCTGCTCCGGCTCGGCGAGGCGGAGCGCGTCGTGGAGACGTTCACGAAGCACATGGCGATCACGCTCCGCCACGTGGACGCGACCGACCGCTTCCTGGAGCAACTCGCCGAGGTCGTGAACCCGGAGACCAAGCGCAAGCGCATTGGCGAGACCTTCATCCGCCTGTTCGAGGACGAGACGCGCTCGCTCGGGCGGGTCGACTTCCTCGTGCAGGGCACGACCTACCCGGACGTGATCGAGTCCGCCTCCACCGGCAACAACGCTGCGGTGAAGATCAAGTCGCACCACAACGTGGGCGGCCTGCCGAAGGACATGCGCCTGACGCTGATCGAGCCGCTCCGCAACCTGTTCAAGGACGAGGTGCGCCGTGTCGGCAAGGAGCTCGGCCTCCCGGACGAGATGGTCTACCGCCAGCCGTTCCCCGGCCCCGGCCTCGCCATCCGCGTGATCGGCGAGGTCACCCGAGACAAGCTGGAGGTTCTGCGTCGCGCCGACTGGATCGTGATGGACGAGATCAAGAAGGCGCAGGTCTACTACGACCTCTGGCAGGCCTTCGCCGTCCTCACCGACACGAAGTCGGTCGGCGTCCAGGGCGATTTCCGCACCTACGGCTTCACCGTCGCGCTCCGCATCGTCACCGCCGAGGACGCGATGACCGCCGACTGGGCACGGCTGCCCTACGACCTGCTCGCCGCGATCTCGAACCGCATCACCAACGAGGTGCGCGAGATCAACCGCGTCGTGTACGACATCACCAGCAAGCCCCCCGGGACGATCGAGTGGGAATGAACGTTCTGCTGCTGGGCTCCGGCGGGCGCGAACACGCCATCGCCTGGCGGCTGGCGCAGTCGCCCCTGCTCTCGAAACTCTGGATCGCCCCCGGCAACGCCGGCACCGACACCCTCGGAGAGAACGTCCCGCACGTCGTCCCCACGGACACCGAGGAGGTGCGTGCGCTCGCCGAGCGCGTCCGCGCCGACCTCGTCGTCGTCGCCTCGGACGACCCGCTCGCCGCAGGCGTGGTGGACGCGGTGAACGCCGCGGGCATCGCCGCGTTCGGGCCGACGAAAGCCGCCTCCGAGATCGAGTGGGCGAAGTCCTTCGCGAACGACCTGATGGCCCGCGCCGGCATCAACACCGCCGCGAACCGCACCTTCGACGACCCGGACACGGCGGCCGCGTATGCCCGCAGCCTCGGCGGTCCGTGCGTCGTGAAGGCGGATGGGCTGGCGGCCGGCAAAGGCGTCACCGTCTGCGACACGACCGAGGAGGCTGTCGCCGCCATCGACGCCGCGCTGCGCGGGCACGCCTTCGGCGCCTCCGGCCACCGCGTGGTGATCGTGGAGCGAATGTACGGGCGGGAGGTCAGCGCCCACGCGTTCACGGACGGCGTGACCGTGCAGCACATGCCGTTCTCCTGCGACCACAAGGCGATCTTCGATGGCAATCGCGGCCCGAATACTGGCGGCATGGGCGTCTACTCCCCGCCCGCCTGGCTCAGCCCCGAGCACGCCGAGGCGATCCGCCGCGACGTGACGGAGCGCGCCATCTCCGCCATGGCCGAGATCGGCCGGCCCTTCTCCGGCGTCCTCTACCCCGGCGTCATGGTCACCGCGACCGGCCCGAGGGTGTTCGAGTACAACGCCCGCTTCGGCGACCCGGAGACGCAGGTCCTGCTGCCGAAGTTGCGTACCGACCTCCTCGCGATCTTCGACGCCTGCGCGCACGGCCGCCTCGCCGACGTGCCGGTCGAATGGGACGACGCGGCGAGCGTCGGCGTGGTGGTGGCGTCCGAGGGCTACCCCGGCCCGGTGCAGTCCGGTCACCTGATCGACGGGCTCGAGGATGTCGACGCGGACGTGCAGGTCTTCTTCGCGGGCGCGAAGCGCGGCGAGTCCGACCGCATCGTCACCGCTGGCGGGCGCGTGCTCTGCGTCGTCGCCCAGGGCCCGACGATGGAGGACGCCCGCGCGAAGGCATACGAGAACGTGCGCCGCATCCGCTTCCCGGGCGCCCAGTACCGCACCGACATCGGCGCGACGGCCTCCGAGCCGCTCGTGTTCACGCAGGGCTGACCGAGGTGGCTGGGGGCAGCCCGCCCCGAGGCGTCCCGAATTCTCAGCGTCGCATGCCGTTCGCAATGCTCGCCCGCTACGGCGCACCCTGGTGGATCGCGTTGGCCGGCGTGGTCGTATTCCTCGCCTTTGCGGTGTTCCTCGTCACCACCGACGAAGATGATGATGAGTACCCGCCTTTCGTCATGGAGATGGAGGTCACCCACAGCGACCCGACCGTGCCCGTGACCCGCGAGGAGCTGGACTGGAACTCCTACGCGGACTGGACGTACCGAATCTTCGACACGGAAGGCACCCTCCTCGGGGAGTCGGGGAACAACCCCGACATTGACGGACGTCACATTCCAGGTGTCTGGTTCCGGCCGATCGGATCTTGGCGGGGCAACCCGAGCCCCACGTATTCACAGGTCTCGGAGTACGTCTGGCAGCAGGTTTACATGCGCGATTGCACGGAGATCTCCAACTGGGACGAGCGGCACCGGCGGCTGCCGGAGACCTTCTGCGAGACACGCGAGGACACGTTCGAGGATCGTACGGTCGCCGAGTTCGATCCCGAGAGCGAGATCCCAGTCCGTCACACCGTCTACCTAGATGGCGTCCTCGTGAGTGATCGACGGGCCGTCACGCTGGAGATGAAGTAGGCGCCGGTCGCGCTATCCTCGCCCCAATGAGCAATGTCCGCTGTCCTATGCGCGAGTGCCGGAAGCGCGTCGACCTGGACGCGATCCCGCCGCCGCCCGACCGCGTCGCGCCCCCGCCCTGCCTCCACTACATCGCCGCCTGGGGCGCCGGCCGCGGCGCGATGGCCGAGGCGGTGCTGTGGGGGCTGGAGGGTAACCGCGAACTGCTGATCCGCAGCCTCCGCCCACGCGAGGTGCAGGCGAGCCGCATCGAGGCGTGCCGCGTCGACCTCGAAGCCGCCGCGCGCCGGTTCGCGCACGAAGTACCCTCCGACGTGGACGGGGAGGCCGCGCTGTTCGGCGACGTCCACGAACGCAACCACGTGGCGCGCGAGTTCGCCCATTTCATCCTCGGGCCGGACCCGATCCCGCCAGGCATGGCGTAACCCCAGGCGTGGCCGGCGGGACGTTCGGCAGGCACGCGGAGGGCGCTTTGCCACTCCGGGGAGCCGCCCCAGGGTGACACTGTCCTGATGAGCGGGACGCTCTTGCGTGCCGCGACACGTGGTCCTCTGGAGGGGTTGTGATGGCGAGACGCCAGGTGATTGCCGCGCTCCTCGCGCTGGGACTCTTCGCCGGGGTGGCATATCTGGGCCTGGCGCGACCGCCGATCGTGTCGTACGTCGAGGACAAGCTCCGGAACACGACGCCCATCGAGGCTCCGATCGGCGACATCACACCCACCCGGGACCTCCGTGGGACCTGGGTGTCGAGCCTCCCGGGTAAGGGGCTGGAGTTGTTCGGCCAGTACGCCGCAGGTGATGCCACAGTGACCATCTACCAGGACGGCGACATTGAACTCCAGATCGAGGCGCTCGAAGGAAACACCGCCGTCGGTTATATGCGGCTGTTCAACGTGTGTACGTCCGGACTGGTGGTAAGCCCGCAGGGCTCGGTCGCCATTCCGGAGACCTGCATGGACACCGGCGTTCAGCCGATCGTGATTCACGTGACCGGATCGCGTCTTGACTTTGGCACGATCACTGCCGGCGGCGTCACGACGACGATGCAGGGGAACTACACGACCGACCTGATCTCCGGCACGGTGAGTGCGCCGCTTCCTCCGTACGGCGAGATCGAGGGCTTGTTCCACCTTATGCGGCAGCCCTAGCCTCGCTGCTGGCCGTCGACCACGCCTCGCGCGCGCCAGCGATTGCCTGGCCCGCGCACGGCATCGAGAGGAACAGCCCATGCCCGCAGCCATCCGCTGGCGCGCCTACGACGAGACGAAGCCGATCGAGATGTTCCCGGGCGTGGTTCGCCGCACGCTGGTCTCCGGCGACGGTCAGACCCTCGTGCGGATCGAACTGGCGGAGGGCGCGGTGGTGCCGGTGCACACCCACCCGCACGAGCAGGCCGGCACCGTGGTCAGCGGCCGCATCATCTTCGGCATCGACGGCACCGACCGCGAGGTGCAGGCGGGCGGCTCCTACTTCGTCCCCGGCACCGTCCCCCACCACGCGCGCGCGCTCGAGCCATCCGTCCTGATCGAGGTCTTCGCCCCCGTGCGCGAGGAGTACGCGAACGACTGAGGGCTGATCAGCGGGCTTACTGTGCCGCCTCAAGAGACTCAACCTCCCTGACCACGTCCTCCAGTGTCCGATCTCGCACCGCGACGACAAGCGGATGGGGCTCGCCATCGAACATCTCCTCGAGCGTCGCGGATCGCACCTCGTCCCCATCGATCATGAAGTGCCCGTAGGGTCCGCCGGTGATCCCCCAGACTCCAGAGACCGGCTCGGGAATCAGGAAGAGGAGCACACGATCCTGGAGCGCAAGGAGTCGCACGTCCTTGAGATGTTCGGTGCGCCCACCCGGGACGGAACCACCGGTCTGAACCACGGTCAGTCGTCCGGGAGGGACTCGATCTGAACCAGCAAGCACCCTCTCGACCTCAACAACCGCCTGTGTCAGAACGACGCCCTCATGCGAATACGAAGGATTCACGGAGATGACCGTACCAACAACCGCTGCCGCCCCGGGCGAGTCGAGCATCTCGGCGAACGACTGGTAGTCTCGGTGCCACAGGGCACTCGCGTTCGGGGGCGGGCGAGGACCGCGTGGCGTCCGGTGGGCATCGCGGGGTCGGTCATCGGGCGAGTCTACCGAAGGGGAAGCGAAGGCGGGCTTGAAGCGGGCGAGGCGAAGGCCCGGCCTCCACCACTCGTCGGCCTCAGCACGCACGGGACTGCGTGGAAGCTATCGACGTCCTTTACGTAGCCTGCTCCCTCGATGGTGGCACGCACGACTGTTTCTCGCGGCAATGCACCTGCGCTTGGGATCTCCGACCAGGCCCGGTCGGTCGGCTGACCGTCTACCGAATATGGGTCGGAGCGGCTCGGTACCGGGAACACGACTGCGAACGTGTCGCCATGTGTGAGGGGCAACGGCACGGGCTGTGCAATCTCGAAGCCGACGAACGATCCACCCGGTGAGAACGCCCCTCCGCCCTCGAAGCCGGGGTCGACGAGGCCGTAGACGTGCAGCGTCGTCAATGATTCTCCCGGTTCGAGCCCGACGCTGAATTCGATGTGCCCCTCCTGGGGGCTGTCGCGAAGTTGGTCGGGTGGGTCGTACTCGGTCACCTTCACGGGCGAAACACACTCTGTCTGGGGCAGGTCCACTCCTGTCGGAGTGGCGGTCTCACCACTCGATCCGTCGGCACAGGCTGAAGACAGCACCACCAGCGCGACGCCGAGCGAGGACCGCGTGGCGTCCGGTGGGCATCGCGGGGTCGGTCATCGGGCGAGTCTACCGAAGGGGAAGCGAAGGCGGGCTTGAAGCGGGCGAGGCGAAGTCCCCGCCTGCTTCAAGCCCATGAGCGCTATGGCTCACCCATCCGCTCGTACATCGCCTCAAACCCATCGGTGGACTCGGGGAAGACGAGGGCATGACCACTCGCGCCTTCGCCATCCACCATCTGAATCCACTTCAGCGCGTTCCAGTCTGCTGAGAGCAGACTGAAGGAGACGATTGGGACGTCGCTGTTGCCGGTGACGACTTTCAGGCCAAAGCCGGTTCCAACGGTGTCGGAGGCGTACATGAACTCAGAGGCTGATGCGTCGAACGCCGGTAGTGAGAACGCCAGGTAGTAGGTGTCAGAGCTGCCGCCGGAACTGCGATCAACAGTCGCGAGCACAGGCTGAGGTTCGCCGGATGCCAGCGCGGTTCGCAGAAGTGCGAGCGCGGACTCGTCGACGAGCAACCAGTGACTGCCTCCATCCTCCACGGTGATCGCCGACAGGTCGCGCCCCGCCGGTCTATCGGCGCACTCCCGTGGAGCCGATCGACCGAGTGCAGCGCAGTCGATCGCTGTCATCACGAAGAGGCTGAGCATCGCGTCGGCGTCACGCGACTCAACGGCCGCGAACACCGCATCGACCTCCGGCACTGCTCCGAGCCGGCTGACGCCTTGTGCAATGCTAGTCGCCTCGCTCGAATCAGGCGTTGGCAGTACTGGACGAATGACGACAGACGGGTCGCGGGGATCCCGATCATAGGTGATGCCCGGGACTACCTCAGCAGGCGTGTCGTTTGCCTGTGACGATCCCGTTTGCCAGACGTAGAGTCCACCGAGAACCAATGCGGCCGACAGCAACAGCACGAGCTTTGCAGTGAGTGGTTCAATTCGCCGAATCATCAAGAAGTCCTTCCCTGATGCTTCCAGTTGTGTTCTAAGGAATGGACCCGCGGTTACCAGTTGAGGAAGAAGATCGCGTCGGCTGCGGCGGGCGAGTTAGTCCTGACCGACCATGACTGGCAGATGTATTTCGTGTCGGTTCCGCTTACCGCACCGTAGGTGCCAGCCCAACCCTCGGATCCGTTGCAGGTGGAGGTTGTGGGAAGGCCGTTGTCTTGCTTCCAACTCGATCCGGGGCAGTAGCCGGAAGACCCCCAACAAGTGTCCGCCCCTGAGTAAGCCCAGGTCACGTTCCCCGGGAGGTTCGCACCATGGTGCAAGTGGACACCGCTTGTTCCACAGTCACTCTGCGTTCCAACCCATTGGCTAACTGTTTGACCGTTACTGGAAACTGAGCTGGATGTGGAGTTGTCAGCCAGTCTGTTAGCTATGTGGAGGTAATCGACCTGGTTGTACAGGCGAAGCCCCCATGACCCAGGAGCGTACTCATACTGAGATTGTGCCTGGACCTTGCAGGAGCCGATTCACGCAAAGTGCGCCGACGCCGAGCGCATCGGACAGCAACACAAGTACTTGCTGTTCGGTCGGCGTCAGAGGCGGATGATGCATCGCGGCTGCTCCTCGGGGTCGTCGCCAGTGTGAGGGTGCCGCCACGCCACCTTACCAACGGGGGGGGGGGCAGCGCCGGTTCTTGCCTGACAGTTGTCTTGCATTGCCGCCCTCTCCCCGTCTCTCTAGACTTCTCGGGTAAGGCCCCTGTCCACCCCGGCCCTGCTCGCGCTTCGATTGCGAGTTCCTCGATGATCCCTCGATACGCCCTCCCGGAGATGACCGCCGTCTGGTCGGACGAGCGCAAGTTCGAGCTGTGGCTGAAGGTGGAGGTCGCCGCCGTGCAGGCGTGGGGTGACGAGGGCGTCGTCCCCGCCGAGGACGTCGCGAACATCGTCGCGAACGCCCGCGTCGATGTGCCTGCTGTCATGCGCTACATCGAGGAGACGCACCACGACGTCACCGCGTTCCTGCGCTCCGTCGCCGACTCGCTCGGCCACGAGTCGCGCTGGGTCCACTACGGCCTCACCAGCAACGACGTGTGGGACACCGCCACCTGTCTCCAGATGCTGGAGGCGCTCGACCTGATCGAGGCGCGCGTGGTCGGGCTGCGGCAGGTGATCGCCCGCCGCGCGCTGGAGCACAAGGACACGATCTGCATCGGCCGCACGCACGGCGTGCACGCGGAGCCCACCACCTTCGGCATGAAACTCGCCGTGTGGGTGGAGGAACTCCGCCGCCACGAGGAGCGCATCGCGCTCGCCCGCAAGCACACCGCTGTGGGCCAGATGTCCGGGCCGGTGGGCACGCACGCCTCGGTGCCGCCGAGCGTGGAGGAGAACGCGTGCCAGCGGCTGGGGCTGGAGGTGGCGAAGGTCACCACGCAGGTGATCCAGCGCGACCGTCACGCCTTCTACCTCGATGTCATCGCCGGCATCGGTGCCTCGCTGGAGAAGTTCGCGACCGAGATCCGCGGCCTGCAGCGCACCGACATCCTGGAGGCCGAGGAGCCGTTCGACGAGGGCGGCCAGACCGGCTCGTCCTCCATGCCGCACAAGCGCAACCCGGAACTGTGCGAGCGCGTCTGCGGCATCGCCCGCGTGCTCCGCGGCTACGCGGTGACGGGGTTGGAGAACGTGGCGCTCTGGCACGAGCGCGACATCTCGCACTCGAGCGCGGAGCGGATCATCCTGCCGGACGCCACCGGCCTGCTGGACTACGCGCTGCACATCTTCACCGGCGTCATGGACGGCCTGGTCGTCTACCCGGAGCGCATGCTCCGCAACCTGGAGCGGACGCAGGGCCTCATCTACTCCTCGAAGGTGCTGAACGCGCTCATCGAGTCGGGGATGAAGCGGCAGGCCGCGTACGAGATCGTGAAGCACCACTCCATGCGCGCCTGGCGCGAGGAGGTGCCGTACCGCGGCCTGCTGGAACAGGATCCCGAGGTGCAGGCGCGGCTCACGAGCGAGCAACTGGACGCGATCTTCGACCCGCACGCCTTCCTCACGCACACGGACACCACGTTCCGGCGGATTGGACTGCTGAAATGACATCAAGCGCCCCACACGCCTCGGAGCCGATGGCGACGAGCGACCTCGCCCTGCCGAAACTCCACCAGGGCAAGGTGCGCGACGTCTACGCACTGCCAGGCGACCGCGTGCTCCTCGTCGCGACCGACCGCGTGTCGGCCTTCGACGTGGTCCTGCCGAACGCGATCCCGAGAAAGGGCGAGGTGCTGACGCGCCTCTCCGAGTTCTGGTACGGCAAGACCGGCGACGTAGTGCCGAACGGCTTCGTCGCCGTCCTCGACGCGCACAACGCGGCCGAGTTCGGCGTGGAGGACCCGCGCTATTTCGGCCGCTCGATGGTGATGCGTCGCGCCGAGGTGCTGAAGGTGGAGTGCGTCGTCCGCGGCTATCTCACCGGCTCCGGCTGGAAGGACTACCAGGCCTCGGGCGCCGTCTCTGGCATCGTGCTGCCCGAGGGGCTGCGCCAGGCGGAACGCCTCATCGACCCGATCTTCACGCCGAGCAGCAAGGCCGAGCCGCCGGCCCACGACGCGCCGATGTCGTTCGCGGAGGTGGAGGCGCTCCTGGGCGTGGAGGTGGCGAACGCGGTGAAGTTGCGCTCGCTGGCGCTGTACCGCTTCGGTGCGCACCTCTGCGGCGAGAACGGCATCCTGGTCGCCGACACGAAGTTCGAGTTCGGGATGATCGATGGCGAGCCGTGCCTGGTCGACGAGGTGATGACGCCGGACTCGTCGCGCTTCTGGCCCGCCGACCAGTACGAGCCGGGCCGCGACCAGCCGTCCTTCGACAAGCAGCCGCTGCGTGACTGGCTCGCGGCCCGCTGGGACAAGCAGAGCGCCCCGCCCTCGCTCCCCCTCGAGGTGATCGAGGCGACCAGCGAGCGTTACCAGGAGGCGTACCGCCGCATCACCGGCGCAGATCTCCCCCCGCCCGCCCTCTGATCGAGGGCAGGCGGTGCCCCCCGGGCCGCCTCGGAACTTCGTTGCTTGCGATGGCGTCGAGGCGTGGAGTCACGCCGTGGCCCGCCGCTGGCGCGGCGCGCCCCACTCCCCCTGCCCCCTCTCCCAAAGGGCGAGGGGGATGATTAGTGGTGGGTTCCACCCCACCACTCCTTTGCCCCGGTCGCTGCGGCGACGGGCCGGAGGGGCCGAAGGCTTCGCCCGCCGCCCGGAGTCCTCACTCCGATTCCGTTCGCGGTGAGCCTGTCGAACCGCCACCGGAGTCAGACCGCATCCCGATGAGCCCGAGGCGGGTTGCGCGACGTCCGAGGGTCCGACGAGGCGGGGTCGAACTGACAGCGCGTTTCGACAACCTCATTACCAATGGAGATTCGTAGGCGCGGGCGAAGCCTCGCGCGCTCCGGCCCGTCGCGGCAGCGACCGGGGCCCACGCATGCACCTCGGCCTCCCGGGACGCACGAGGGCGCCCCGCGGTCACCGGCGGCAGCCCCCGGCGGTCGCGCCGAGCGACTTAGAACTGGGCGAGGAAGCGCGGGTCGTTGAGGTGGAAGTCGCGGATATCGGAGACGCCGAGGAGCACCATCGCGACGCGCTCCACGCCCATGCCGGCGGCGAAGCCCGTGTAGCGTTCCGGGTCGTAGCCCTGCGCCTCGATGATGTCGCGATGCACCATGCCCGCGCCCATCAACTCCAGCCACCCGCTGCCTCGACACACGGAGCACGAGGGGTCATCGCCGGGGCAGGCGAAGCAGTCCACGGCCACTTCCACGCCCGGCTCCACGAAGGGGAAGTAGGAGTTGCGCATCATCACCTTGCGTGACGGCCCGAACATCTGGCGCGCCCACTCCTGCAGCGTCCCCTTCAGGTTCGCCATCGACACACCCTCGTCGATGACGAGCAGTTCCACCTGCTCCAGCATCCACTCGTGGGTCGCGTCGGTCGCCTCGTAGCGATAGCAGCGGCCGGGGACCGCCACGCGGATCGGCGGCTCGTGCGTCTCCATGAAGCGCACCTGCATCGGGCTCGTGTGCGTCCGCAGGAGGAGCGGCGTCTTGCCGTCCACCTCCTCGTCGAACCAGAACGTGTCCCACATGTCGCGCGCGGGGTGGTGCTCCGGGATACGCAGGCTGTCGAAGTTGTAGGAGTCCAGTTCCACCTCCGGCCCCTCGATCACGAGGAACCCGAGGCGTTCGAACACGTCCAGGATCTGCCGTCGCACCTGCGTGATCGGGTGCAGCCGCCCGCGCGGCGCCGGCCGGCCCGGCAGCGTCACGTCGATCGCGTCCGCCTCCACCGAGGCGAGCGCGGCGCGCCGAAGCGCCTCGCGACGCTCCTCCAGCGCGGCCTCCAGGGCGTTCTTGGCCAGGTTGGCGGCGGCGCCCAGCACCTTCCGGTCCTCCGGCGGCAGTTCGCCCAGCCCGCGGAGCACGCCCGTCAGCGTGCCGGACTTGCCCAGGACGCGGACGCGCCACGCGTCCAGCGCCGCCTCATCCGAGGTGCCCGCGAGCGCCTCGAGGCCCTCGCGCTCAATCTCAGCGACGCGGTCGTGGGGTGAGGTGGTCATGGTTCGAGAGTGTACCGGCGGGCGGGGTTAGGGGCGTGGAGGTACGGGCATGTCCCCATCAGCTGGTGAGCCGCCGCTCTGGCCTCGGAAATAG
>PHBR01000124.1 GCA_002840675.1 Chloroflexi bacterium HGW-Chloroflexi-9 | reverse complement strand
CTCTGCCGCTGGAGCGGCGCCTGCGCTAGCTGACGTGCAGCGTCCGCGCGTTGATAGCCACGATAACCGTAGACGCCGACATCAGTAGGCCGCCCACGGCCGGGCTCAGCACGATACCTACGCCTGCGAGCACGCCGGCAGCAAGCGGGATGGCGATCACGTTGTAGCCGGTCGCCCAGGCGAGGTTCTGCTGCATCTTGCCGTACGTGGCACGCGACAGCTCGATGATCGCGACAACGTCCGCCGGGTCACTTCGCACCAATACGACGTCAGCGGTGGCAACCGCCACGTCGGTTCCCGCACCGATCGCGATTCCCACATCTGCCGAGGCGAGCGCCGGCGCGTCGTTCACGCCATCGCCGACCATCGCCACCACTTTGCCCTCGGCGCGCACGCGCTCGACGGTAGCGGCCTTCTCGGCGGGAAGCACGCCCGCGAAGTAGCGCTTGATGCCGAGCTGGGCGGCAACACGAGCTGCAACCGCTTCGTTGTCGCCAGTGAGCATGATCGACTCAACGCCCATCTCACGAAGATGCCGGATTGCGCCGACTGATTCCGGGCGCACCACGTCGGAGAGCGAGATCGCGCCGAGAAGCTCGTCGTCGCGAAGCACGAAGACGACCGTGCGATCGCCCGAGAAGAACTCGCTCGCTCCGTCTGGCTGCGGGATGCCGGCCTCGGCGAGGTAGCCGGGGCTAACGACCGCGATCTCGCGTCCGTCCACGCTCGCGCGAGCGCCCTTGCCGGGAATCGCTGCAAAGTCGGTGACGCTCGCACTAATCGACGCCTCTGACGCGATCGCACGCGCGATGGGGTGCTCGGAGTACTGCTCCACCGAAGCCGCCAGGCCGAGAAGTTCTTCACGCGTCGCATCGCCGAGCGGCAGCACCTCGGCCACGCCGAAGCGGCCTTCAGTAAGCGTGCCGGTCTTGTCGAAGATGACAGCGTTGATCAACCGTGCTCGCTCGAACGCAGCCCGGTCGCGCACGAGCAGACCGCTGCGGGCGCCGAGCGCAGTCGAGACCGCGACAACGAGCGGAATCGCCAACCCGAGCGCGTGCGGGCAGGCGATGACCATCACCGTGACGGCGCGCTCCATGGCGTATGAAAACGGTCGGGCAAGCGCCATCCACGCAACAAGCGTGATGGTCCCGCCGCCGAGGGCGACGAGACGCCCCCCGTGGCAGGCGGTACCGAGCCGGTCGAGCCCCCCGCACCCGTCGAGACGCCGATCGAGGCCGAGCCGTACGTCCCGGTCGTGCCGTCGATCCACCGGCCGGTGCCGGTCTCGGCGCACATGGCCGTGATCACCGGCCTCGCCACGTTCGTCACGCTCGCGTTCGTGCTCGTGGAGCCGTCACCGCGCTGGTGGCTGCTGCTGGGCGCGGCGGCGGTGATCTTCGGCATGGACGGCGTGCTGCGCGCCGCCTGGCGACACCCGTTCGAGGCGGGCCAGGAGACGGCGCCGTTCCTGTTCCTGCCCGCGCTCTACATCCTTGCCGTGCCCGTGCTGATCGAGCACAACGCCCGCGGCGAATGGGCGCTGCCGCTGGCGCTGGTGGGCGGGCTGGGCTTCGGCGTGCTGACCTGGGGCGAGGTGGCCAGCGTGCGCGTCTCCGCGGTGGAGTACCCGCGCGCGCGCCTCGTCACCACCTCGGTCGCCTACTTCACGGCGTTCGCGTTCTTCAGCCTGACCTACGTCTTCCAGGTCGGCCTGTTCCCGGCGATGGTGGCCGTGGGGCTCGCCTCGACGATGCTCTCCGTGGAACTGCTGCGCGAGGGCGAGATCGACCCGCTGGAGACGCTGGGCTTCGCGCTGGTGTCCGGCCTGGTGGTCGCGGAGGGCCGGTGGGTGATCCACTACCTGCCGCTGGACCGCTACATGGCCGGCCTCGCGCTACTCGTCGTCTTCTACTTCACGACGGGCGTGGTCCACTCCTACATCACGCGCCAGTTCACCCCTCGCCTCGCCATCGAGTACGGCGGCATCTCCGCCGCCGCCCTCGCGCTGGTCGTGCTCGCGCGCGCTGGAGGGTTGGCGTAGGGAATCACGGGCGAGACAGGCATGTGAGCGTCCGGTCACCTGCCGACCAACTCTCAGCGGTTGGCCTGAACGTCGTTACCGAGCCGGACGGGCAACGAGCCTCGTAGGTCGCGAGAGTTGCCTGACTCGGTAGGCTCGTCGCGTTCGGCAGGGCAATCAACCGAGTGACACGGAACTGAGCGAGGCTGCTCGAACACAGCACGACTCGCACCGTGCTGAAGGCTCCGTCGCTGACTGTCGCGATGCAATCACCAACGCGTAGGTCGAAGACCGAGCGAGTAGAGCCCGCCGAGATCGGCATCCCGGTCGTCGCGGTCGCACGAGTCGCCGCCTGATTCTGTGCCACGATCCGCTCCTCATCATCGGTTCCGAGGGCATCAACAATCCCCGATAGGACAGCGATGGCCGCGATGATGAGTGCAATCCGACCTAGGCCGTTCGACCAGATTCGCTCCACGATGCTCGGCCTGCGCTCTTGGGTGCCGTAGCTGCCAACCCACTGCGGAGTCGGCCGGGGGGAGGGGTCGGAAGACCCGCCCGGTCGCGCCGACCAACCGGCCGTCGGATCCGGGGGGACGGAATCAGACCACCCAATTGAATCCTCATCCTCGGTGCGCATCTTCGAGAGATACTGGAATGCGACATTCAGTTGTGCCATCCGACTCTCATCGGGGGCCGTCCCCGAGTCCGGATGTGCTTTCCGTGCTTCATCAATAAACGCACGACGAATCTCACTGAGCGGCGCGTCAACACGAACACCCAGGATGCGCAAAGCCTCGAACGAATCCATCGAACTACCACCCGCTACTTCGCCGGTCCGGGCGACTGTACACTCCAGCCGCAAGATCCAGCTCTTCAGCAGGAGTGGATGAGTCCGTGCCCGAGCCTTCAGAATTGGCAGAGAAGGTTGCGTCTCACCTCGGCTACCTCGGCTACAGCGTCGAGTCAGGCGATGAACCTGGCCTCCTACTTGCCCGCCACACGTCTCTCCTGAACATCATCGTCTTGGCATCAGATCACTCACTCATCCTGCATGCAGGGATCGGTGGCGTCTCAAGGTCGAAGGAACAGACACTCATTGCCAAGGCAAACGGGATCAACGCCAATCTGGTGGCGTCTCGCGTGTATGTAGAGCATGAAGATGGCGGAGGTTTGCAGGTGGTGCTCCGAGCGTGGCACCCTTCCGCGTATGCTCGATCAGAGTTCTCGACATTCATGGAGTTCTTCCATAGGGACCAGATGGAGGTAGTGCGAGACCTTCTCCCGGAAATAGGCCTGTAGGATTTGAGCCCGCTCCTCCTAACGCCGCCCCCTGATACCATCGGGGGCACGTCGGGGAATGGCGCAGTCTGGCAGCGCACCAGTCTGGGGGACTGGGGGTCGTGGGTTCAAATCCCGCTTCCCCGACCACTTCGCAATCACGAACAACGCCGCCCGATGGGCGGCGTTGTCGCGTCCGAGGGGTGGCGTGACACCTCGGAGCGGGCAGGCGGAGGGGCGGGCGGCGCGCCTTTACCGAACGTTCACCGGGATGCACCCGGACGTAACTCGGTCGCACCTGTGGATGGGGTGAGGCCGGTCGTAGGCTCTGTGCATGGAGTCACGAATGTTCACCCCAGCCGCCACCTCGACCTCCACCGGCTCGTTTGCCGCCGAGACCATCCGCGTCGTCGCGGACAACGTGCAGTCGTTCTCTGAGATGAACGCACTCCGCAAGGCCGTCGCGGGGCTGCACGGCGTCCGGTCCGCCTCGGTGCGGCCGGAGGGCGATGGCCGGCTCACGATCCTCGTGGTCTACGAAGGCATCGTGCCGTTCGCGGTGCGCCTGAACGAGCTGCTCACGCACCGCTCCGGCCCCGGGTTCCCCGCGCACATCTCCGTGCGGGAGTACGAACTCCTCCCCGTCCGCGCCGCCGCCGCGTAGCCGCCGCCTAGCCCTCGCCACCACCTGGCCTCGGCGCTCGCGTCACGCCTCGCTACGGCCGGGGGCACGCCGCAGCCGGGCTCGCCGTGCGCTCGAATGGCGCGTCGCGACACCTATTGACATTCGATAGTCCACTACCGATAGTCGATGCATGAACATCGATAAACGCGTGGTACTCCCACTCCGGCTCTTCCTCCTCGGGCTCTTCGGGATCCTGGTGGTCTTCCAGACCCTGTCGCTGCCCGGGCAGTTCGCGTACATGGCGAGGGAGTCGCCAGACCAGGCACACCTCCGATGGCCGCTGACGGCCCTGGCCGTGTTCTGGGTGTTCTGCATCCAGGTGGTGATCGTCTCCACGTGGCGGCTGCTGGGCCTCGTCCAGAACGACCGCATCTTCAGCAATGCCGCCTTCGCCTGGGTGGACGCGATCCTGTGGGCAATCGGCGCCGCCTGGGTCGTGCTGGTCGGCGCGTTCGTCTACGTCGTCGCCAACGCGGACGACCCGGGCATGCCGATGCTGCTGCTGCTCCTGATCCTGGCAGTCGCCGTGGCGGGCCTCCTGATGTTCGTGATGCGGGCGCTGCTGCGCCAGGCGACGACGCTGAGGACCGACATGGAGGCGGTGATCTGATGCCGATCATCGTGCGCATCGACGTCGAACTGGCCAAACGCAAGATGAGCGTGGGCGAGTTCTCCGAGCGGGTGGGCCTCACGCCGGCGAACGTGGCGGTGCTGAAGAACGGCCGCGCGAAGGCCGTCCGCTTCAGCACGCTGGAGGCGATGTGCCGCGTGCTGGAGTGCCAGCCCGGCGACCTGCTCGAGTGGGTGGAGGACGACCCCGACCACCCGACCTCGGAGCCGGCGGGCCACGCCTCGGGGGACACGCTGTGACGTTCACCCGCCTGCTCCTCACGGTCCTCGGCGTCGCGCTCGGCGTGCTGGCGGTCGTCGCCGGCGGGGCCGACGACTCGCCCGGCCTGCAGGGCATCGGCGTCGTGATCGTCGGCGCCGCGGTCGTGTTCGGCGTGCGGTCCGCCCGGCGGTCGCCGTGGTAGGGCGACGCGTACAGGGGGCCTCGATGCTTCGGAACCTGGTCTATCGGATCTACGAGCGCCAGCTGGAGGCGGAGGTCCGCCGCAGCGCCATTCCGCATCACATCGGCGTCATCCTCGATGGCAACCGGCGCTTCGCGCGCCTCACGGGCCTGGGTAGCGCCGCCGAGGGCCACCGTCGGGGTGCGGACAACGCGGAGCGGCTCGTCGCCTGGTGCGACGAGCTGCGCATCCCCGTGGTCACGCTGTGGGCGCTCTCCACGGACAACTTCCAGCGTCCCGCCGACGAACTCTCAGCGATCTTCCAGATCGTGGAGGAGAAGGTGGCGCAGTTCGGGGAGATGCAGACGCGCTCCACGATGCCTCGACGCATCCGCGCCGTCGGGCGGCGCGACCTGCTGCCGGCCCCCACGCGCGCCGCCATCGAGCGTGTCGAGGCGGCGACCGCCGGCAACAGCGAGGCGGAGTTGATCGTCGCCATCGGCTACGGGGGCCGCGAGGAGATCACGGACGCGGTGCGGCAGATGATCGCGCAGCGCCTGCGGCAGGGCGATTCGCTGGAGGGCATCGTTAGCGCCCTCGACCCGGACGAGATCGCGCAGTACCTCTACGCACCGGACGTGCCGGACCCGGATCTGATCATCCGCACCTCCGGCGAGTTGCGGCTGTCCGGCTTCATGCTCTGGCAGAGCGCGTACAGCGAGTACTACTTCTGCGACGTCTTCTGGCCGGAGTTCCGCCGGATCGACTTCCTGCGCGCGATCCGCTCGTATGCGCAGCGACAGCGCCGGCGCGGGCGCTGATCTCGCCGACGACCTCGCCCCGACGAACAACGCCGCCCGTCGGGGGCGGCGTTGTCGCGTGCGAGGCGGGACGGTGCAACTACAGGACGAGCGGCTCACCGCCCGGCTGGTCGAGGTGGGACGAGGCGCCGGCGTGCTGTCCCGCGCGGCGCTTCCAGAGGACGTAGGCGATCCCGCCCGCGGCCACCAGCAGCAGGAAGATCGGCGGACGACCGCCCCGCTTCGGCGACGCCTTCGGATCGATCTTCGAGGCGAGGGAGATGGCGGCCGCGCCGTGCGCGGCACCCTTCCGGCCCTCGTCGAAGCTCTTCTTGCCGTGCGCCGCGCCCCGCTTGCCTTCGCCGATGGCGGGCTGCGCCTGCTCGCGCATGCTCTCGATCTGCTCCAGCACCATGTGGACCTGCTCACGGAGGTCCTCCAGGCGTTCACGGGCCTCGGGCAGGGCCCAGGTCCAGAGATCCTG
>PHBR01000123.1 GCA_002840675.1 Chloroflexi bacterium HGW-Chloroflexi-9 | reverse complement strand
TGCCGGCCGCGCGCAGCAGGGCGGCTACGCGCAGTGCCGCCGCCGCGCCCGCATCGCCGAGGGGCACCGTCACCACCTCCACCGGCTCTTCGGTCAGCGGGCCCAGGCCGCGCTCGCGCAGGTTGATCGCCATGCGCTCGATGCCGGTGGCGAAGCCGACGCCCGGCGTCGGCGGCCCGCCGAGGATCTCCATGAGCGCGTCGTAGCGGCCGCCGGCGCCCACCGTGGACTGCCCACCCGCGCTCGCCGGCTCGAACTCCCACACGGTGCGCGTGTAGTAGTCCAGCCCACGCACGATGAACGGGTCGACGAGGTACTCGATCCCCGCCGCCTCCAGCGTCCGCTTCACCTCGGTGAAGTGCGCGGTGTCGGCCTCGTCGAGGAAGTCGAGGATGCTCGGTGCGGCGGCGACGGCGGCGCGGTCCTGGGCCTCCTTTGAGTCCAGGATGCGCAGCACGTTCGTCTCGAAGCGGCGCTGCGAATCCCTCGACAATGTCGGGAGGTGCGGCCGGAAGTGCTCCCGGAGCGCCTCGATGTACCGGTGGCGGCTCTCGGCGGTGCCGATGGAGTTGATGCGGAGCACGAGGTCGGTCAGGCCGAGTTCGCGGTAGAGCGTCGCCTGCAACTCAATCAGCTCGGCGTCGATCGCCGGAGAGTCGGAGCCGATCGCCTCGGCACCGAACTGCCACAACTGGCGGTAGCGGCCGGCCTGGGGGCGGTCGTAGCGGAAGAACGGCCCGACATAAAACAACCGCACCGGCTGCGGCCGGCTGCCCATGCCGTGCTCGATGTACGCGCGGCAGACCGCGGCCGTTCCCTCCGGCCGCAGGGCGAGGCGGTCGCCGCCTCGGTCCTCGAAGACATACATCTCCTTCTGGACGATGTCCGACTCGTCGCCGACCGACCGCAGGAAGACGCCGGCGTCCTCCACGATCGGGGTCGTGATCTGGCGGTAGTCGAACAGGCGCGCCACGCGCTCCGCGGTGTCGCGGATGAAGCGCCAGAGGTCGGCGTCCTCCGGCAGCGTGTCGTTCATCCCTCGGGGGGCCTGATAGTTCGGCATCGGGTGATCCTACGAGGCCCCCGAGGGAGGGGCGAGGGCTACAGGCCCGGCTTCGCCACCATGAGGTAGATGAACACCGGGTACATCAGCAGGAGGAACGCGCCGCCCGCCTTCGCGATCGGGGCGTTCCAGTCCGCCAGCAGTTGCGCGCTCGGGCGATCGCCGCGGGCCGCTTCGGCCGTCGCCTGTGCCTCCAGCCGGCGCGCGTGGCGGGCCATGATTCCGCCGCCGATGGCCATGGCGATGAACCAGAGGGTGTAGGAGGCGCTGATCCACGCCTGCGAGAACTCGATCCCCTCGGTCTCGATGACGAGCCAGGTGCCGAAGATCAGCACCACGATCGCGGCGAACGAGGTCACGCGGCCGCCGAGGCTCTCCAGTCGGGCGGTCTGGATCATTGTCGGGATATCTGGGGAGGAGCCGGCGGACATCATCGCCAGCATCCCGGTGCCGCTCCCGAGTGCCATCGCTACTACGCCCAGGATGTGGCCGATCAACAGCAACTCACGGAGTTCCATGCTCGTAACCCTTCCCACCAGCCTCGTCGCGAGGGCGAGTGTAACGGCCCCGGTCGCGGCGCTACACTACGCTGAGGATGGTCGTATCGACGCCTCGTCCCGCCGGCGCGCGTGAACTGCTCGCCGAGGTCAGCGAATATCTGCCACCGGATCGGGTGACGGGGATTGAGCGCGTCCTGGAGTTCGCGGTCGAGGCCCACGAGGGCCAGATGCGCCGCTCCGGCGAGCCGTATATCACCCACCCCATCGCCGTCGCCCGCCTCGTCACCTCGCTTCACATGGACCCGCCCTCGATCGCCGCGGCGCTGCTGCACGACGTGATCGAGGACTGCGGGGTCAGCGCGGAAACGATCCGGCAGAAGTTCGGCGCGGACGTCGCACTCCTCGTGGAGGGCGCCACGAAGATCGACCACCTCCCGGATCGAGCTCTCGACATCGCCCAGCAGGACGCGGAGACGCTCCGCAAGATGTTCCTGGCGATGGCGGAGGACGTGCGCGTCGTCATCATCAAGATGGCCGACCGCCTCCACAACATGCGCACGCTCGAGTACCTCGGCGACGACCGCCGGCGCGCGCTCGCCCGCGAAACCATGGACATCTACGCGCCGCTCGCGTCACGCCTCGGCGTGTGGCAGTTCAAGTGGGAGCTGGAGGACCTGGCGTTCCGCTGGCTCCAGCCGGAGGAGTACCGGCGCGTGGCGACGATGATCGCCGCCAAGCGGAGCGAGCGGGAGAAGTACCTCCGCCAGATGGAGTCGGACCTGAAGGAGGCGCTGGCCGCCGCCGGGATCAAGGCGGACGTCACCGGGCGCGTGAAGCATCTCTACTCCATCTACGGGAAGACCCGGCGCTACGCGGAGCAGGGCCGGGGCTTCGATGAGATCCGCGACCTGGTGGCGGTGCGCGTGCTCGTGGACACCCTGGCTGACTGCTACAACGCCCTGGGCGTCGTGCACCAGCAGTGGCACCCGATCCCCGGCACCTTCGACGACTACATCGCCTCGCCGAAGGAGTCCCTCTACCAGTCGCTGCACACCTCGATCCTGGGCCCCGGCATGCGGGTGTTCGAGGTGCAGATCCGCACGCACGAGATGCACCAGATCGCCGAGTACGGCGTGGCCGCGCACTGGCAGTACAAGGAAGAACGCTCCAAGCGCGACCAGCAGTACGAAGAGCGCATGTCCTGGCTGCGCCACCTGATCGAGTGGCAGCAGGAGTCCTCCGGCACGGACGACTTCCTGGACTCGATCAAGACGGACGTCTTCCGCGACCAGGTCTTCGTCTACACGCCGAAGGGCGATGTGCGCGTCCTGCCCGCCGGCTGTACGCCGATCGACTTCGCCTACCGCGTCCACACCGACCTCGGCCACAACATCGTCGGCGCGAAGGTGAACGGGCGGATGGTGCCGCTGAATACCGTCCTGAAGAACGGCGACGTCGTCGAGATCTCGCGCTCCAAGACGCCTCGAGGCCCCTCGCGGGACTGGCTGCTGCCGTCGCAGGGCTACCTGGGCTCCAGTCACTCGCGCCAGAAGGTGCGCCAGTGGTTCCGCCGCCTGCACCGAGACGACAGCGTCGAGCGCGGTCACGAGCAGCTTGAGCGCGAGATGAAGCGGCTGGGCATCCGCGAACTCCCGTCCGACTTCCACAAGTCGCTGGGGTTCGCTGACGCGAAGGACCTGCACGCCGCGATCGGCTCGGCCGACCTCTCGCCCCAGCGGCTCATCAACCGCCTCGCCGACCTCGTACCTGCGCCGGAGGCGGCCGCCCCCGCGCCCACCGTCGCCAACCCCGCAAAGACGCCGACCTACGGCTCCTCGGGTGTGCGGGTGCTCGGCGCCAGCGGCATGCTCGCGCAGGTCGCGCGCTGCTGCCGTCCGCTCCCCGGCGACTCGATCATCGGCTTCGTGACCCGCGCCCGAGGCGTCACCGTCCATCGCGCCGACTGCCGCAACGTCCACCACGACGCGCAGGACCGCCTGGTCGACTGCGACTGGGGCCCGAAGGGCGATATCTACACCGCCTCGGTGGAGGTCATCGCCTGGGACCGGGTGGGCCTGCTCCGCGACCTCGCCACCGTCATCGCCTCGTACGGCGTGAACATGATCGGCGTGCGCACGCTGGAGCAGGCGGACGGCACCACGATCGTCCAGATCACGCTGGAGACGGAGGGCGGCCGCCAGTTCGCCCGCCTGATGACGCACTTCGACACGATCCGCGGCGTCATCTCCGTCCGCCGCACGCAGGGCTAGTTACCCTCCGGCGCCCCGGTCGCTGGCTGCGACGGCGCCGATGCGTAGCCGCAGGAACATGTAGTACCTGGGGGACCGCGACCGGGAACGGGATAAGGGAATACACCACCCGGCCGGAGATCGCCTACGAAAAACAGACGTTCGCACCGTGAACGACTGGGCTAGGCGCGGCGCCCGACGACGAGGTACGTGCTCACGGGAACCTCAATGCCGCTGGTCGAGATATACGGGGTGAGCGCGGAGAGCATCGCGTCGACGAACCGGTCGCGACCGGTGTCGCCGAGTGCGAGGAGGGCCGGAGCGACGGGAAGCGAGAGCGCGTGGCCCCAGAGGAACCCCTCGAGGTCGCCGGCGACGTGGAGGATGCCCTCGAACGCCTCGGTGTCGGCAGGACAGCCGAGGGCGTCCGCCAGCGTCGCGCGGATCTCCTCAGGCGGACAGGCGAACGCGTCGGCGAGGACTGGCGCGCCGAGGAGCCTCTCGAACGCGGCCAGTTGCGGCCCGAAGTACGGCTGCACCTCGAGCGGACGGAAGCAGGTGACGACGACGCGTCCCCCCACGTTGGCGAGGCGCGCCATCTCGCGGAGCGGTCGAGTGCGTTCCGGGAAGAACTGGATGCCCTGCTGGCAGAGCACCGCGTTGAAGGACGCGTCGGGGAGCGGAACCTCGAGCGCGCTCGCTTCGGTCCATTCGATATTCGCCGCCGGGCTGAAGCGACGCGCTGCCCCGAGCATCCCCGCGTTCAGGTCGAGGCCAGTCACGCGCCCGCCCGGTCCGACCGCCTCCGCTGCCCGTCGCGCCACGAAGCCGGTGCCGCACGCGACGTCGAGGACGGCATCACCTTCACGGAGTTCGGCGCGCTCGATCACGCGCTCGACGAACGACGCCATGACCGGCGCGACATAGCGCTCGTAGCGAGTGGGTGCGTCGTCGGACAACTGGAACGTCGAGGCGCTCATGTGAACCTTCCGGGATTGGAAGGATACACACACGGAGGGATAGCCGCGGCCGTTCCGCAGACAGTCATCGCACAGCTCGTCAGAGAACCGACCGGCGGTGCGCGTCCACGTCACAGCGGGGAGAGGTGCCGCCTGTGACGCGGACGCGCACCGCTGGGGCTGCGCTCGGGTAGGATGCCGCCGTGAGCCTCGCGAAGGTCCGAAGCGTCGCCCTGAAGGGGATCGAGGGCATCCCCGTCGATGTCGAGGTCGACATCGGCAGCGGGCTGCCCGCGTTCAACATCGTCGGGCTGCCAGACGCGGCCGTGCAGGAGGCGCGCGAACGCGTCCGTGCCGCGATCAAGAATGCCGGGTTCGAGTTCCCCCTGCGCCGCATCACCGTGAACCTGGCCCCCGCGGACGTCCGCAAGGAGGGGCCGATCTACGACCTCCCGATCGCCGTCGCCGTGCTCGTCGCCTCCGGGCAGATCATTGACCAGTTCCAGGACGCGGCGCTGATCGGGGAACTGTCGCTGGACGGGCGGCTCCGGCACGTCGCCGGCGTACTCCCGGTGGTCGCGATGTGCCGGCAGGAGGGGATCGCCTCGGTCGTTGTCCCGCAGGAGGACACCGCGGAGGCGGGGCTGGTGGGCGGCGTGCAGGTACGAGGCGTGGAGACGCTGACGCAGTTGAAGCAGCCACCCGCCGACTGGCCGCAACCGCTCCCGCCCGTCGAGGGGGAGGCGACCGCGTTCGGGCACGACCTGTCGATGGTGCAGGGCCAGGAGCACGTCAAGCGCGCGCTGGAGGTCGCGGCCGCTGGTGGACATAACATCCTGATGCAGGGGCCGCCGGGCGCGGGCAAGACGCTGCTCGCGCGGGCGCTGCCGGGACTCCTCGCACCGCTCACGCCGAACGAGGCGATCGAGGTCTCGAAGGTGCACTCCGTCGCCGGCATGCTCAGTCGCGAGCATCCGATGCTGCGCGATCGGCCGTTCCGCTCGCCGCACCACACGATCTCGCACGCCGGCCTCGTGGGGGGCGGGTCGCAGATCCGGCCGGGGGAGGTGTCCCTGGCCCATCGTGGCGTCCTCTTCCTGGATGAGTTCCCGGAGTTCTCCACGAACGCGCTGGAGTCCATGCGCGAGCCGCTGGAGTCGGGCGCGGTCACCATCTCGCGGGCGCGCGGCTCGGTGACCTTCCCGGCGCGTTTCCTGCTGGTCGCGGCGATGAACCCGTGCCCCTGCGGTTATTACGGCGACACGGCGAAGGCGTGCTCCTGCCCGGAGGCCTCCGTCTCCCGCTACCAGCGCCGCGTCTCTGGCCCGCTCCTCGACCGCATCGACCTGTTCGCGGATGTGCCGCGCGTCGCCTTCAGTGAGTTGTCCGGGGCGACGACCGGCGAGCGTTCCGAGGTGGTGCGCGCCCGCGTGACAGAGGCGCGCGAGCGGCAAGCGGCGCGGCTGCAGGGCACCCTGTACGTCACGAACTCGGAGATGGGCCCGCTGGAGGTGCGGAAGTTCTGCCAGGAGGCGCTGGTGCCCGCA
>PHBR01000122.1 GCA_002840675.1 Chloroflexi bacterium HGW-Chloroflexi-9 | reverse complement strand
ATGTTCTGGTCCTCGATGCCTTCCTTCCAGTAGATCTCGAAGATCTTCTCCCGGAGCTGCTCCTTGGCCATGGGCAGGCCGGCGTCTATCATGGCGTCCACGGCCGCGTCCACCGCGGGTGCCGCGGCTGCGGGTCGGTGTGCCCTCGCGCACGGGCGGCGCCGCGCGCTCCAGCCCCGGCTCGAAGACGGCGTCGCGGAGCGGCCGGTCGATCGGGTCGAGGACGGCGACGAACATATCGCGACGCTCGCGGTCCTCCTCGTGGATCGGGCCTTCCACGTCCGCCTCGAGTTCCTCGGGACGGACGGCGGTGCCCATCTGCGCGCGCAGCGCGGCGGTGGTGAGTTCGATGATCTCGCCGGTCTCGTCGAAGCGCAGGCGCACCATCTCGGACAGCGCGTTGATGGAGATCACCTTCGCGCGGCCGACCGGCGTGGTGATCCGCTTCCCGATCTTCGGGAGCGTGCCCATGATCTCGCGGTACGCCTCCACCTCGAACGACAGGCAGCAGAGCAGCCGCCCGCACGCCCCCGAGATCTTCGAGGGGTTCGGCGCCAGGCCTTGATCCTTCGCCATCTTGATCGAGATGGCGGGAAACTCGGTCATCCAGGTCGAACAGCAGAGGCCGCGGCCGCACTGGCCCAGGCCGCCGGCCGCCTTCGCGCGGTCGCGGTCGCCCACCTGCTCCAGCCAGACGTTCGCGCCCAGTTCGCGCTCGAACTCGCGCCGCAGGCGCTCGCCCACGTCGCCCACGCCCTCTCGGGCGGTGAAGGTCATGTCCGCGAACGCTCCCGTGAGGTCATACGTGAGGCTCGCGACGCGCACCCGGGAGTCAACGCGCGTCGCGATCGCCTGCGCGCGGAGGATGTCCTCCTCGGCGCGGCGCTTCTGCTCCCGGTGCGCGTCCACCTCCTCGCCGGTAGCGAGGCGGTCGACGACGCGGATCGGGCCCTCCAGGCGCGCGTTGATGACCTGGTCGGGCGTGAGCACCACCCACGCGAGGCGTTCGCCCCGGTCGGTGGTGACGATCACGTAGTCCCCGGTGCCCAGGTTCAGGTCCCCGGGCGAGCAGTACGTGATCGGCCCGGCCTCGACGAATCGAATGCCGACGATGTGATCCATGTGTCCCCGCGTCGCAGCGCCGACCCCGGGCTACAGCCCGGCCGTCGCGACGGCGCGGTCCTCCCTTCCGCCCCGGATCGGGGCGTCCAGCACCGGCAGGTCCAGCATCATGACCTCCAGCGCCAGTTGTGCGTGTGTGTTCGCCAGCAGGTGTTCCCGCGCCGTCTGCACCGCGCGCAACGCGCGCAGCGCATC
Source organism: Chloroflexi bacterium HGW-Chloroflexi-9 (assembly GCA_002840675.1). Lineage (GTDB taxonomy): Bacteria > Chloroflexota > Dehalococcoidia > UBA2979 > UBA2979 > W-Chloroflexi-9. The sequence goes on along the minus strand of PHBR01000122.1, from coordinate 5,043 downwards.
CTTCGGGGTCACCGCCTCGGCCTCTTCCGCCACCTCAGGAGAGACGTGGGTGGTCGCGCCGGCCGAGGCCATGAGCACGTCCCGCCACCAGTCCCGCCAGAGGTCGATCGCCTGCAGCACGCCGTCCCGCTCCCGGTACCACGCGCCGCCCATCTGCTCCGCGTAGTCGAAGCGCTCGCCACGGCCGGCGCGGGCCAGGCGGCGGACGTCGTCCTCCACCGCCTCGCGCAGGACGGAGAGCGAGGGGTCGGCATGGAGCCGCTTCGCCAGGCCGTAGCGACCGTGGGCCATGCGCGCGAGGAAGGCGGCCCGTTCCGGCTCGACGCCCTCGAACTCCTCCAGTGCGGCAGCCAGGGCGGTGTGGGACATCGGGCGGAGGGGGAGTTCCTGGCAGCGCGATCGGATCGTCGGCAGCAGCGCCACCGGGTCGGCGGCGAGCAGGATGATCAGGACGTGCCCCGGCGGCTCCTCCAGCGTCTTCAGGAGCGCGTGCGCCGCCTCCGACTGCAGGTCATCCGCCGTGTCCACGACGAAGATGCGGCGCGGCGAGGCGAACGGCGCGAGCGAGGCGACCCGCTCCAGCCGCCGCACCTGGCAGATGCGGATGCGGGTGGAGTTGTCCTTCTGGTGGTCGTGGTTCGCCTCGTCGCAGACGCCGCCGCGGGCAATGCGCTCCACGTCCGGGAGTTCGCCGTGCTCCAGCGCCTGCGCGGCACGGGCGGTGAGGTCCGGGATGGTCGGGTCGTCCGCGCTCGGGCTGGTCAGGGTCTGCGCCAGGCGGCGGGCCAGGGTCTCCTTCCCGCAGCCGGGCGGGCCGGTGAACAGGAAGGCGTGGGCCAGGTGTCCGGAACGGATCGCGCGACGGAGCACCTCCACCGCGCCGTCGTGCCCGTGCACCCCCCAGGCGTTCGCGGTGCTCACGCGCCCGGCCCCGAGAGGCGTGCGGTGGCGCGGTAGGGGACAACGGTGGCAGGGCCGGCGGCGATGGGCATCGCCGCGCTCGCTCGGGTGGTCATGAGGCTCGAGTTCCCGCCTGTGGCGAGCCGCGTCGTCGTGGTGGATCCCGGTCGCCCCGCGGCGCGCACCCTCACCGTGGACGGGCGGGCGCGAGGCAGACCGTGTGGTTGCTGCCTGACAGTATCCCACGGGGGGTGAAGCCCCGGCCACCCGCGGCCCGGCCACCCGGCCCAGCCAGGTGCAGACCTCGGTCAGACCGCCAGCGGCTCGGAGGTCTCCAGCCGCAGGATGTCGTCTAGCGTCTCCCGGCGGGAGATGAGGGTGGCCTGGCCGCCCTCCCACGCCACCTGCGCCGCCCGGCCCAGCGAGACGTAGTTGCTGCTCATCGCCGCCCCGTAGGCCCCGGTGTCGTGCAGGACGAGCAGGTCGCCCGGCTCCGGCCGTCCGAGGGAGCGCGGCACCAGCAGTTCCTGGTCGTCCCGGGTGAACACGTCCCCGCTCTCGCAGAGCGGGCCGGCCACCACCAGCGGCTCCCGCGGGCGGCCGGCGCCGGCGCCGACGATCGAGATCTCGTGGTAGGAGCCGTACATCGCCGGGCGGATCAGGTCGTTGAAGCCGGCGTCCACCATCACGAACCGGTGGCCCTCGCCCTTCTCGTTCGTGCGGGTGTCCTTCACGTCCGTGACGCGCGCGACGAGCACCGCCATCCCCGCCACCGGGTAACGGCCCGGCTCGATCTCCATCGCCACGGCGTGGCCAGCCGCCTCGGAGAGGGTGGAGGCCGCCTCCAGGAGCAGCGTGCGGTAGTCGCCCAGGTCATAGCGCTGCGCCGAGGTGCGGTAGGGGTGCGGGATGCCGCCGCCCAGGTTCACGGCCCGGGCGTCCGGGAAGCGCTGGACCAGGTCCGCGAAGAGCCCGACGAGCCGGTTCATGTTGTGGTCGAACTCGCTGATCTCCGGCCCCGTGCCCACGTGGGCGTGGAGGGCGACCACGGGGAAGCCGGCCTGCTTCGCCAGCGTGGCCACCGCGTCGATGTCCTCGTGCCAGATGCCGTGCTTGGAGGAGGGGCCGCCCGTGTCGCAGGCCTGGACGTGCCCGTGGCCGAAGCCCGGGTTCACGCGTAGCGCGATCGGGCCGTGGTAGCCCGCCTCGTGCAGCTGGCGGATCATCCCCGGCGAGCCGATGTTCGGCAGGATGCCGTGCCGGATGACGGCGTCCAGCGCGTTGTCGCGGAACACGTCCGCCGTGAACATCACCACCGGCGGCTCGTGGCCCCCGGCGAAGCCGGCGCGGAGCGCCCGCTCCACCTCGTTGCCGCTTACGGCGTCGATCCAGAGCCCCGCCTCGCGCGCGGCGTCGAGCACGAAGCGTGCCGAGTTCGCCTTCATCGCGTAGCGCGCGTGCACGCGCTCCCCTTCCGCGGTGCGGGCGATCTCTCCCATGCGTTCGCGCAGCACGTCACCGTCGTAGAGGTAGAACGGCGTCCCGACCTGGCGGGCGATGGTTTCGAGGGGGATGTTGGAGACGTCCATCACGCGAGTCTAATCGACGCTTCGGTTGGCGGCAGGCGGCTCGCGCCTCACGCCCCGCGGTGCGAGCTGCCCGGGGGCGGCTGCCAGCGGAGGTCCACGGGGGCGCCCGGCTCGTGGAGCGATGCCGCCTCCGGGTGCAGCGCGACGTGGTCGAAGCCATGCCGTTCGCGCAGCAGCGTGACGCCCTGCGCGACGGTGTCGAGCACATCCACGCCCGGCACGATCTCCACGTGGGCGGCGAACACGACGAACCCGCTGCTCACCGTCCAGCAGTGGATGTCGTGGACGGCGATCACGCCCGGCAGCGTCCGCAGGTCGCGCTCTACCGCCAGCAGGTCCACGCCGCGCGGGACGCCCTCCATCAGGATGTCGATCGTGTCGCGCAGCAGCCGGGCTGCCCCGGCGGCGACGAGGACGACGATCACCAGCGAGAGCAGCGGGTCGGCCCGCGCCCACCCGGTGGTGGCGACGATCACACCCGCCCCAACGGCCGCGACCGAGCCGCCCAGGTCCGCCCAGACGTGGAGGCGCGCAGCGCGCACGTTTACGGAGTCGGAGCCGTGCAGCAGTCGCAGCGCGATCGCGTTCGAGAGCAGCCCGGCCACGGCAACGAGCAGGAGGGTGCCGCCGTCGACCTCGGTGGGATGGCGGAGCCGCTCCAGCGCGTGCCAGGCGACCACGCCCGTGAGCGCGAACAGCAGCAGGCCGTTGGCGCTGGCCACGATCACCTCGGCGCGGTGGTAGCCGAAGGTCAGGCGGCGCGTGTGTGCGCGCCGGGCAACGAAGGTGACGGCGAGCGCGAGGCCGAGCGCGCTCGCGTCCGTCATCACGTGGCCGGCGTCCGCGATCAGCGCCAGCGACCCGGAAACGACGCCGCCCACCACCTCCACGACCGCGGTGCCGACCGCCAGGGCCAGCGCGAACGCGAGACGGCGGCGGTCGTGGGTGTGTTCGTGGCCGTGGTCGTCGCGCGCGTGGGCCATGCGCACGAGCGTACGGCCTCCCCCCACTCGATGCTGAGACCGCGCCTCAAACGGCAAAGGCGCAGTCGTCAGGTCACTGACGACCGCGCCCTCGTTCGTGGAGCGAAGTGTGCCGCGCCGCTACTTCGTGAGCGCGACCGTCCAGATCTTCTCGGCTTCGTCCTCCTGCACGGTCACGATCCCCTGCCCCACCATCCGCGACAGGTGCGCGCGTACCTGGCCGGCGGCGGCGCGGCGCAGCCCCTTCTGGATTTCGGGGTAGAGCGCGCGGCGGATCTGCCGGTCGGTCAGGTAGCCCTTCTCCATCAGGTTGATGATCTGCCGGTCGCGCGTGCCGCGGTGGTCGATCAGCTCCTGGATCTTCGCCGCGGTCGCCGTCACGGTCGGGCCGTGGCCGGGGGCGAACAACTTCGCCTGCAGGTCGCGCATCCGCAGCAGGCTGTCCAGGTATTGCTGCATGTCACCGCGCGGCGGCGGGCCGATCGCGCTCGTGCCCACGCCCAGGACGTTGTCGCCCGTGAAGAGCGTGAGCGTCTCCTCCACGAAGTAGCAGTTGTGGCCGGCGGTGTGGCCGGGAGTGTGCACGGCGCGCACCGTCAGTCCGCCCACCTTGAACGTCTCGCCGTCCGACAGCGGCCGGTCGATCGGCGTGTCGAGCGCTTCCTGCGTCCACTGCGCCACGCGGTCGGCCAGTTCCGGGTCGTCCGGCAGGTCCGCATTGCCCTCGGAGGGGAGCGGGGGGGTGTGCAGCAGCACCTCGTCGATCGGGTTGATCGCGGTCTCGGCGTGCAGCATCTCGCGCAGGCGGCGCCCGCCAGAGGTGTGGTCGGAGTGGTGGTGGGTGAAGGCGATCGTGCCAACCTTGAAGTTGGAGCCGTCGCCCTCGAAGAACTTGCGGCGCTCCTCGATGCAGAGGTCGTCGCCGAAGCCGGAGTCGATCAGCGCCGCCTCGTTGCCGTCGTGCAGCAGCCAGACGTTGGAGGTCGGGAAGGTCTTGGAGAACTGCTTCACCACCACGATGTGCTGGAGCAGGTTGTCGTTGACAACGTTGGTGCGGGTCTCGACCGTGGGGCCGGTGTCCACCGGGGCGGCGCCCTTCGACTTGCGCTTCGAGCCCGACTTGGGCAGCGCGTTGGACACGGCCGTCTTCAGCGCCTTCGAGGCCGCCTGGACCTTGCCCTTCGCGGACGACTTCTTGCGCGCGTCCGCCTTCTTCTTCGCCTTCGCCATCAATCACCCCCCAGGTGCGCGCGACATCGTACCTCAGAGCCGCTTCCGCGGCGGGGTACCCCAGTCTCGCTCCGCGACGGGTACGGCGCCGCTCCCGGCACGTGCGGACGGGCGGGAGGCGAGGCGGTACGCTTCGAGGCGTGTCCCGCGCCGCCTCCGTCCCGCCCGCCCTGCCCGCGATCGCCCCCGCCCGCCTCCGTGCGGTGCGGTCGCGGCTGCTCGCCTGGTACGCGGAGCACGAGCAGCCGTTCCCGTGGCGCACTGCCCGCGACCCGTACGCGGCGATGGTGGCAGCGGTGGCGGCGCAGCAGACGCAGATGTCGCGCGTGCTGGAGATCTAC
>PHBR01000121.1 GCA_002840675.1 Chloroflexi bacterium HGW-Chloroflexi-9 | reverse complement strand
GGAAGGTCACCCAGAGGCCAGCGCCCGGCTCCGACACCCAGGACCGGCCCTGCCGCCCTCGGCCGGCGGTCTGCGCCGCGGCGACGTACGCCGTCCCCACCGGGCGCCCCGCCTGGGCGCCGGTGCGCGCGTCGTCCATCGTCGACCCAGTCTCATCGAGGTGGACGACCTCCACGCCGACGATGCGGGAGCGGCGGAGCGAGTGGTAGCGGGCAAGGTCGAACGGCATCGGACAACCCTTATACACGCACTGAGGGCGTCGCTTGCGCGACGCCCTCAGCGAGTCACTCAGTCAAGCGGGGCTTAGGTTTCGAGCACCCCCTTGAAGACGCCCGACCCCTGGAACTGGTGACCATGACTATCGTCAGCCACGAGCATCACCCCCTTTCCTGCGCTCGAATCTAGAGAAGCGGAACAGGGTTGTCAACACCTACAGATCAGCAATCTGAACAGTTTGTTGCAGACACGTTATGGACTGCCCGAGAATGCCTCGCCCGGCCCGGTCAGGCCCCCGTAACGGCCCGCACCGCCGCCCGGGTGGCATCCACGATCTGCCCGATCTCGGAGGCGTTCACGACCAGCGGCGGCGCGAAGACGACGTGGTCGCCCACGACGCGGGTGATGACCCCGCCCTCCTCCCGCATGTGGCGCTGGACGCGGAGCGCGGGGGTCGCCGCCGGGTCGAAGGCCTCCCCGGTGGCGGCGTCCTTCACCAGCGACAGGCCGGCCATCAGCCCCAGATGGCGGAGGTTCGTGACGTGCGGGTGCCCCTCGAGCGCGCCGCGCAGGGCGTCACCCAGCACCTCGCCCATCGCGGCGGCGTTCTCGACCAGGTGTTCGTCCTCCATGATCTGGAGGTTGCGGAGGCCGACCGCCGCGGCCGTGGGGTGGCCGCTGTTCGTGTAGGCATGCATGAAGCGCGCGTCTGTCGGTGCCCGCTTCAGCGCCTCGAAGATCTCGCCGGTGACGATGAACGCGCCCATCGGGATGTAGCCGGAGGTGATCGCCTTGGCGATGCTGAGGATGTCCGGCTGCACGCCCCAGTGTTCGAGGGCGAACCACCGGCCGGTGCGGCCAAAGCCCGTGATCACCTCGTCGGCGATCATCAGCACCTCGTAGCGGTCGCAGATCTCGCGCACCCTCGGGAAGTACTCGGGCGCCGGCGTCCACACGCCGCCCGCCCCCTTCACCGGCTCCACGATGATCGCGGCCACGGTGTCCGGGCCCTCGCGCAGGATCGCCTGCTCGATCCAGCAGGCGCACTCCCCATCCGTGTTCGGGGTGCAGTCGCACTCCAGGTTCTCCGGCTTCCTCGTGTGGCTGATCTCCGGCACCAGCGGGCCGAAGCCCTTCCAGAAGGCCGGTAGGCCGGTCATCGCGGAGGTGGCGAGGGTGCCGCCGTGGTAGGAGCGCTCCCGGGAGATCAGTTTCACCTTGGACGGGCGGCCCTGCAGGTTCCAGTAGAACCGCGCCGCCTTCAGCGCCCCCTCGTTCGATTCCGACCCGGAGTTCGTGAAGAACACGCCCTGCATGTTGTCGTAGGCGAGGTCGATGACCTTCGAGGCGAGGCGGATCGCGGGGACGTTGCTGAACCCCACGTAGTTATTGGTGAAGGCGACCTTCCGCATCTGCTCCGCGGCCGCGTCCGCGAGTTCGCCGCGACCGTGCCCCACAGCCACGTTCCAGAGCGAGGCGAGCGCGTCGATGTAGCGACGGCCGCGGATGTCGGCCAGCCAGACACCTTCGCCGCGATCGAAGATGACGGGCTGCTGGTGGTCCGGCGCGAAGTACTGCGGATGGAGCAGGTGCGCCTGGTCCTCGCGCGCGAGCGCCTCGTACATCGACTGGTCAACGGTCATCGCCGGCTCCATCCTCGGTCGCGACACCCCTCGGAGGGGCGTCCGAGGGGCAGTGTAGTCGCGCGGATGCGGCCAAGGCGGCCGGCGCTACTTCGCCCCGACAGGCGGGGGGATCGTTGCCAGCGCAGCCTCGATACTGGGCGCCACACCGCCCTCGCGCAGCGCGGCGACGAGCCCGAAGCGTTCCATCGCCGCAATCACGGCAGGCGGCGTTTCCGTCAGGATGACGCGGCTCCCGACGCGATGTCGGTGCTCGATGATCCCCTGCAGCGTCAGGAGGCCTGACGAGTCGACGTGGTGAACATCCCGCATACGGATGATCAGCGGACGGTGATCGTGGGACGGCAGCAGCGACTCGAACGCGGCGGCGGAGTGGAAGGAGATGATCCCCTGCGCGGTGAAGAAGAGCACATCCGGGCGGGAACGCATCAGCGCCGCGACATCCAGCGGCACCTGCGCGCCGACCCCCTCGACGTCGTCGCCGTCGGCGACATCCGCCAGGATCTCGGCGACCACGGGGACGGCGGTCAGCCGGCGCAGGAGCAGCACGACAGACGTGATCACGCCGAGGGCGATCGCGAAGGTCAGGTCCAGCACGACGGTGACGATCATCGTGCCCGCCAGCACCAGCAGGTCCTCCCGCGGCGAGCCGCGCAGCAACTTCATGAGTTCGGGGACGTCGGCGATGCCGTAGGCGACGACGATCAGGATCGCCGCGAGCGCCGTCAGCGGGATGTGGCCGGCGAGGCCCCCGAGCAGGAGTGTCAGCACCAGTACCGTGAGCGCATGAAAGACGCCGGTCAGCCGCGATGTGGCGCCGTTCCGGATGCCTGCGGCGGTGCGTGCGATCGCTGCGGTGGCGGGGATCGCACCGAAGATCGGCGCAACGACGTTGGCGATGCCCTGGCCGATCAGTTCCCGGTCGGGGTCGTGACGCGGGTAGCCCACCACCATCCCATCCGCGACCACCGCCGAGAGCAACGACTCGACCCCCGCCAGTGTCGCGATCGCAAGCGCTTGCGGCAGGAGGTCGAACGCCAGCCCTGCGTTCAGGAAGGCGAGCGAGGGGCGAGGAAAGGAGTGCGGCAGTTCGCCGTACTTCGACGCGACCGTCTCCACCGGTAGGTCCAGGAAGAACGTGAGCGCCGTTGCGACAACGATCACGATCAGGGCGCCGGGCACGCGCCGCGCGCTCTGCTGCCACCAGAAGAGAAAAACCACCGACGCGGTGCCGAGCGCGGCGGCGGCGGGCGTGATCGAGCGCAGGTGGCGGGCCGTGTCCACGATGCGCTCGTGGAAGTGCTCCAGGCCCGGATCCGTGCCGCTCAGGCCAAGTAGGCCATTCAGTTGCCCGGTCGCGATCGAGATGGCGATGCCGGCGGTGAAGCCCACCACCACCAGCGCCGGCATGTAGCGGATCACGCGCCCGAAGCGCAGCAGTCCCATGCCGATCAGCAGCACGCCGGCCATCATCGCCAGCAGCGGCAGCGCCTGCGGACCGTGGATCAGCACCACATGCAGGAGCAGCGGTACGAGCGCGGCCGTGGGGCCCGTGATGTTGAACCGGGAGCCGCCGAAAGCCGACGCCAGGCCGCCGGCAAAGATCGCGGTGTACAGCCCGGCGATCGGCGGCACCCCTACGGCGACCGTCAGCGCGATCGCCAGCGGGAACGCGATCAGGCCCACGATCACGCCGGCGACGGCGTTCTTCGCCAGCGTCGAACGGTCGACCCGGGAGGGGCCAGAGAGCAGCGCGAGGAATTGGCTCACAGGATCGAGGGTCGACGCGGCCGGGATCGCGTACGCCTCACCCTGGTCCGACCCTGCCGTCTGACGGCTGCAGGCTTTGACGGGCCAAGTTTTTCAGATGCTAGGGCTCGCGCCCTTACGATCCAGCGCTAGATCGGCGGGCCACCGAAGCGATTCGCTATCAGTTCGCGCGCCACCGCACGGTCGTCCCACGGGCGCGGGCCGTCCGCGTACTCGATCGTCGTCTCGTGACCCTTGCCTGCGAGCAGCACCAGGTCGCCCGGCCGCGCGATCTCCAGCGCCCGGTCGATGGCGGCTCGGCGGTCCGGGATACGCTCGAACTGCTCGCCCTCCACCGCCCCGCCCGCGAGCATCGCCCGCGCGATGTCGTCGATGATCGCCTCGCTGGCCTCGGAGCGCGGGTCCTCGTCCGTGAGGATCGAGTAGTCGACGACGCTCGCGGCGACGGCGCCGAGGCCGGTGCGGCGCTCCATCCCGCGTTCCCCGGCGCAGCCGAACACCGCGATCACACGACCCTCCACCGCCGGCCGCACGGTGTCGACAACCTTGCCGAGCGCGTCCGCGGTGTGCGCGTAGTCCACGATCACCGTGAACGGGGCGCCCGGGATGCTCTGCATGCGCCCCGGGACGCCCTCGCACGCGGCGACGCCGGCAGCCGCCTGCATCGCGTTCAGGCCAAGGGCGGCAGCGGCGGTGATGGCGGCGGCCGCGTTCGCGACGTTGAAGCGGCCGGGCATCCGGACGGACGCCTCCAGCGACTCCTCCCCGGTCGAGAGCGCGAAGGTAGAGCCGTCCGTCCAGAGCATGAGGTCTTCGATCGTGATGTCGGCTTCCTCGTCGTTCAGGGCGTACGAGACGACGCGCGCCTTTGTGCGGCTGGCCATGTAGCGCCACGCGGGGTCGTCCCGGTTGAGGACGGCGGTGCCGCGTCGCTTGCCGCGCGCAGGGTCATCCAGGAGTTCGAAGAGCCGTCCCTTCGCCGCGCGGTACTTCCCCAGGTCGCCGTGGAAGTCCAGGTGATCCGGTGTCAGGTTCGTGAACACCGCCACGTCGAACGCGCAGTGGTCCAGCCGGTGCAGGTCGAGGCCGATCGAGGTTGCCTCCACGACCGCGTGGGTGCACCCAGCCTCCAGCATCTCGGCGAGCAGACGCTGCACGACGGGTGCCTCCTGGGAGGTGAGCCGCGTGGGGTTGGGCAACACGCGGTCGCCGATCTTCGACTCGATCGTGGTGAGCAGGCCGGTCTTGAGGCCGCAGCCGGAGAGCGCGGCGTGCAGCAGGAACGCCGTCGTCGACTTGCCGTCCGTGCCAGTGATGCCGATCACCTTCATCCGGCGCGCCGGGTAGCCCTCGTGCGCGGCGGCGACCGAGGCCATGACGGCACGCGGGTCCGCAACCTCCACCACCGGTACGCCCAGGCCCGCGACCTCGCCGCCACGCCCCGTCAGCGCGATCAGGGCGACGGCGCCCGCCTGGACGGCGGCAGCCGCAAAGGCGTGGCCATCAGCGCGCTCGCCGGGGATGCAGACAAAGAGGTCGCCCGCCCGCACCTGGCGGGAGTCGAACTGGACAGCCTGGATCGGGGGGAGCGAGGCGCGGTCGACGCCATCGGGCAGGCCGGCGCGCCAGTCACCGCGGGCGGGGGACGGTTCCGTGGTCATGTGTTCGATGCTAGTGCGCACCCCGGGCTAACGTCCGGCCGTTCGGCTCTGGACAGCAAGCAGGTGGGGCACTGTAGAATCTCCAGCGCCTTACAAGATGTGCGCAGGAATGGAGCCCACGTGGCGATTGAACTGACCGATGAGTGGAAGCAGGCGCTGAACAGCGCATTCGTGGACGGGTGCCCGATCCTCTGGTCCAGCACCGGGAGCGATGGGCAGTCAGCCCTCAACTTCTTCGGCTCCACCCAGACTTACAGCGACCACCAGCTCGGCATCTGGATGCGCACGCCCGACCGCGGCTTCCTCCAGCGCATCTCTGAGAACCCGAAGGTCTCGATGATGTACCGCAACCCGGCCACCCGTCTGGTGGTCCAGATCCACGGCGAGGCGCGCCGCGCGGACGACCAGGAGACGAAGGACCGCGTCTACAACGCCGCCCCGGAGGCGGAGCAGAAGGCGGACGCGGAGAAGGTCGGCACGGCGGTGATCGTTGACATCACGCGCGTCGTGCAGCGCGGCCAGGTGGTGCAGTCGCGCGACTGACCGCCTCGAAGAGGTGTTGGGCGCCAGGGGGCCTGTAAGCCGGATTCTGTACCGCGTCCCGAGCCCAACCGGGACGCGGCGACGGCCATCCATCTAGGACGGCGGTTGCCCGCCGCCTCCAGCAACCTACCCGGGGACAGGACGGGCCGCCCGTATGTCCCCCTATTTGGCCTTGCTCCGGGTGGGGTTTGCACGGCCGCCGTGTTACCACGACGCCGGTGCGCTCTTACCGCACCATTTCGCCCTTACCGGGCCGCCCGAGGGCGACCCGGCGGTATGTTTCTGTTGCACTTTCCGTCGGCTCACGCCGCCCGGCCATTAACCGGCACCCTGCCCTGCGGAGTCCGGACTTTCCTCCCGCCTCCCGAAGGAGACCGGCGACCGTCCAGCCCCCTGGCTGACATCAAGTCTACGCCCCGCGGCGCCCCCAGTCTGAACCGGCCCCGGGGCTGAACCGGCTCAGCGGCGGCGCGTGACCCTCACCGCATCATCCGTGACGACGACCTCCGCCACTGCCGCCTGCAGCAGCCGGCGCCGCTCGGCGAAGGGCAGCGCGTCCCACTCCCGCACCAGGCGCTCG
>PHBR01000120.1 GCA_002840675.1 Chloroflexi bacterium HGW-Chloroflexi-9 | reverse complement strand
GGGGTTGCCGGTGCGCGACCCGGCGCGGGCGCTGCTCGCCTACCTCGACCGTCTCGCCGCGGAGGAGCGGTTGACGGGGCCCGACCGCGTGGCGGCGACGCTGGCGTGCCGGGCGGCGGTGATGGCGGGCGACCGCCTGGAACTGGAGCAGCAGCGCGCCCTGCTGCGGGCACTGGAGGCGTGTGCGACCCCCCACACCTGTCCCCACGGCCGTCCGACGATGCTGCACCTGAGCAGCGCGGCACTGGAGCGCTCCTTCGGGCGGCGCTGAGGCGCCCCGGGGCCCTGCGACCTCCTGTGGGGTCGCCAGCTGCGAGGGCGCGCGCCAGCCGCCCGGAACAGCAGGAGCGATTGCCCGACGAGGCGGACGGCGGGGCTAGATGATGTCGGGCAGGCCGGCGCGGCGCTCACGCCACTCGAGCAGGCCGGCGACAGCGCGGGCGGCGCGGTGGATCGTCGGGTAGACGGCGACACCGCGGCGGTACGCCTCCTGCGCGAAGCGGTCGGCGACCTCCGGGGAGGCGCCGCGGTCGCGCATCAGCGCGATGAACGGCACGCCGGTCTCCGCCTGCAGCCGCCCGAACTGCTCGGCCGCCTTCTCCGCCGCCTCCAGCGCGTGCTTTCGCTTCGCCTCAGTGTCGAGCGGCTCGTCGTCCGGCCCGCGCTGCGGACGGTCGAACGAGGGCGTGGCGATGACCACGTCAAACGGCCCGCGCGCGACGATGCGGAGGGCGCGCTCGCTCAGTTCGGGCGTGGACATGTTCGTGTCGAAGGGGTTGTTGGCGCTGGTGCCGGCGATCGGCATGAACTCGTGCAGCGCGTCCTTCAGCTCCTGCGGGGCGGGCGGCAGGTCCAGCCCCTCGCGCGCCAGGGAGTCGGAGGAGAGGACGGCGAAGCCGCCGCCGCCGCCAACGAGCGCGACGTCGCGGCCCTTCACGCGCTTCAGGCCGGTCGTCACCGCGATCGTCAGGTCGTGCAGGTCTTCCATCGTCTCGGCGCGGAAGGCGCCGGTCTGGCGGCACATCGCGTCGAAGACCTGCGTGGAGCCGGCGAGTGAACCGGTGTGCGAGTGCGCGGCGCGCGCGCCGGCGCCGGTGAGGCCGCCCTTGAGCAGGATCGTCGGCTTCACGGCGGCCAGGCGCTTCACAGCCTCGAAGAACTTGCGGCCGTCCTGCACGCCCTCGATGTAGGCGGTCACGACCTCGGTCTGCTCGTCGCTGATCGCGTAGTCCAGGAAGTGGTGGGCGCGCAGGTCGGAGCCGTTGCCGAAGGAGATCACCTTCGAGAAGCGCGCGCCGCGGCGGCCCAGGTTGTGGACCACGTCGCCGGCGTTCGCGCCGGACTGGGAGATCAGCATCACGTTCCCGGGCTCCTTCGGGAAGCCGCCCATGAAGGCCAGGCCCACGCCCGGGACGTACAGGCCCATGCAGTTCGGGCCGATCACGCGGATGCCGGCGTCCGTCAGCCGCTTCACCATCGTGCGTTCCATCTGCGCCATCTCCGCGTCGCCGGTCTCGGAGAAGCCGGCGGTGAAGAAGTGGATGGAGCGGATGCCCTTCTGGATCGCCTGCTCAACGAGCGTCGGGACCACCCGCGCCGGGACGAGCGAGATCACGTGGTCCACCGGCGCGTCGATGTCCAGCAGGGTGGGGTAGCACTTCAGCCCGGCGATCTCGGTCGCCTTCGGGTTGACCGGGTAGAGGCCGAAGCGCTCGTGGTAGCCCTGCTCCATGATCGAGGTGAGGAATCCGCCCGAGCCCCCCGGGCCGTTCGGGTCGGACGGCACGCCCACGAGCGCGGTGCCGCGCGGGTGGAAGATCGGCTCGAGGGGGTGTGAAGACATAACTCAACCTCGCGTGGCTGCGTGCCGGCAGCGCCGGTCACGGGCATGAAGGCCGCATTGTATCGGCATGGAGCGATCCGGCGAGCCCCGGGACGTGCGCGGGCTATTCCCTGGGCCCGTGCGCCGCAGCGTCGACGTAGGAGCGGGGGATGCCCTCGGTGAGCGCGCGCTCCACGAGTTCCGCGGTGCGGTCGATGTCCGCCTCGTTGTTGTAGATGTGCAGGGAGAGCCGCACGGCGGCGCGCTCCCGCACCGACCGCACGACGATGTCGCCGTCGCCGTAGAGGTAGGCCGTCAGGATGACGGGGTCGAGGTTGCCCGCACGGAAGAGGAAGAGCCCGGTGCGGGATTCCTCCGCCCGGGGCGAGGCCACCTCCACGCCGGGGATGCGGTCGAAGCGTCCCTCCGCGTAGCGGCAGAGGGCGCGTACCCGGTCCCAGGTCTCCTGCACACCCGTCTCCAGGTAGGCGTCCAGCGCCGCGACGGTGCCGGCCATCGTTGGCGTGGACATCGTGGAGACCTCGAACTTCGTCACCTTGTCGCGCTCCGGGGCGAAGTTGCCCTCGAAGTCGTAGAGGGAGGCGGCGCGCATGCTCACCTTGACCGGGTCGAGGTCGGCGATCCGGTCGCGCCGGACGTACAGCATGCCGATGCCGTCCGGGCCGCACAGCCACTTGTGGGAGGGCACCGCGTACGCATCGATGCCCAGCCCGCGCACGTCGATCGGCACGTGGCCGGCGGTCTGCGCGCCGTCCACGATCACCGTCGCGCCCCGGGCGTGCGCCATCTCCGTGATCTGGCGCAGGGGCAGCAACTGGCCGGTGGAGTAGGTGATCTCGGAGAGGATCACCATGCGGGCGCGGTCATCCAGCGCCTGGTCGAAGCGCTCCAGGATCGCGCCGTGGCCGTCATCCGGGTCCACGGTGACCAGCGAGACCTCGGCGCCTCGGCGCTCCCGCGCCCAGTAGGCGGGGATCAGACCGCCGCCGTGTTCTGCCGTGGTGGTGACCACGCGGTCGCCCGGCTTCAGGTCCACGCCGTTCACGGCGATGTTCACGCCTTCGGTGGTGTTGCCGGTGAGGGCGATCTCGTCCACGTCCGCGTTCATCATCCGCGCGGTCAGTTCGCGCAGGCGCGCGGTGGTGGCGGCCTTGTCGTCCATCGCGGTGCGCGCGACCGGGCCCTCCCACGTCTCCAGTTCAATGCGGCGGCGCATCGCGTCCACCACCGCGTCGGAGAGCGGGCCTGACCAGCCGCAGTTCATGTAGGCGTAGCGCCGCATGACGGGCATCGAGGCCCGCATGTGTGCCCAGCGTTCCTGTCCGTCCGCCATCGGTCCCCTCCCTCGGTCGCCTGTCCCAGCGGGCGGATGGTACTCCCTTCCGGATGTCGCCCCGATGTCGTGGCTGCGTCTGTATGCTGTGCGCCTTCAAGGGGGCGGGCGATGGCAGAGCAGGCGCAGAGCACTGGTCGAGGGTGGAACCCGAAGCAATACGACCGCTTCCGGGACGAGCGGCGCCAGCCGTTCTATGACCTGGCGGGTCTCGTGCGGCCAGAGCCGAACATGCGCGTCGTGGACCTGGGCTGCGGCACGGGCGAACTGACGGCGTGGCTGCACGGCGAACTGAAGGCACGCGAGACGCTGGGCGTGGACCACGCCGACGCGATGCTTGCGGAGTCCGGCGCGTTCGCGGGCAATGGTGTCTCCTTCGAGAAGGCGGACATCATCCAGTTCGTGGACCGGCACCGCGGCCAGTTCGACCTGGTCTTCTCGAACGCCGCGCTCCAGTGGGTGACGGGGCACGAGACGATCATCCCGCGCGTGCTGGAGCTGGCCCGCCCGGGCGGCCAGGTCGCGATCCAGATGCCGGCGAACCTGAACCACGTCAGCCACCGGTTGGCCGCCGAGATCGCGAGCGAGGAGCCCTTCCGCACCGCGCTCGATGGCTGGATCCGCGAGGACCCCGTGCGGACGGCGGAGTGGTACGCGGAACTGCTGCACCGCGCCGGCCTGGTGGAGCAGCGGGTGCGGCTGGAGATATACGGCCACCAACTGGCCTCCACTCGCGGCATCGTGGAGTGGGTGAAGGGGTCGATACTGACCGCTTACACCTCGCGCCTGCCGGAGGAGATGGTGGCGCCGTTCCTCGAGCGGTACGAGGCGGTGCTGGTGGAGCGCCTGGGCGACCGCGCTCCGTACTTCTACGCGTTCCCGCGCGTGCTGCTCTGGGGCCGCCTCCTCGGCTGACCGGCCGCGAACCTCGCACTTGCGGGTGCTGTGCCAGATCGGGAACCGATCTGGGAGGCGCGTCGTTTACCTTTCGAGTCGCTCGTGCGTTTCTTCACATGCACACGTACGGGTGCACCATCCAGCCAGCGAGTATCCGAAGCACCCGTCCGAGGGCGAGGCCCCGGCCGGAGTGGAAGGAGCATTGTGATGCGCTTGAGCGAGTACTACAGCCGCATCGTCCGGGATGGCACGCGTGGCCGCCCGACGATCCAGGAGGCGCGCGCGGACTACCGCCGCACCCTGGAGGCTCAGCTCGGCATCCCCCCGGTCCGGTAATGCGGACGCGGCCGGATGACCGGCAGGTTGCAGGCTAGACGCCCGGGAAGACCTCCCGGGCGTCTCTGTCTCCCGGCGTTCCGCTCGTTGCCTGGCCACTTGCCCGTCCGACCCACCGGCGTAGGATCGAGACATACCGAGGGGGAGTAGTCCTTCGCGCGCCCGTCGACACGCTCCCTGCGCTCAGGGCGGCGGCGCGGCCCCGGACACGGGGCGGACGAGACTCTCGGCCAGATACACGCTGCGCGCGTGTGTCGGGCCGAGGCGTCAACGCTCCTCTCACCCGACACCCGTGACGCCCTGAGAACGGGGTTCCGGTGTCCTCTTTCCTGCTCTCGACCGCGCTGATCTTCGTCGCCGAACTCGGCGACAAGTCACAACTCGTCGCGCTGTGGTTCGCCACGCGCTACCGCTGGTGGGTCGTCCTGGCCGGCGTGACGGTGGCGACGCTGGTCGTCCACCTCGCCTCCGTCGGTATCGGGCGGGTGCTGCACGACGCCATTCCGGAGGACCTGCTGACCTTGGCCGTCGGCGTGTCGTTTTTCGGGTTCGCCTGGTGGAGCCTCCGGGGCGACTCGCTCGACGCCGATGATGAGCGCGAGCGGCGCGTGCCCCTGTTGGGGGCGTTCGGGGTGGTGGCGCTGGCCTTCTTCATCAGTGAACTCGGCGATAAGACTCAGCTCGCGACCGTCTCGCTCGCCGGGCGGGAGCCCTCCGCGGTGGGCGTCTGGCTGGGCTCGACCCTGGGGATGGTGCTCGCGGACGCGCTCGCCATCGCGATCGGCCTGGTGGCCGGCGACCGGCTGCCTCAGCGCCGCATCGGCCAGGTCGCGGCCGTGCTGTTCGTGGTCTTCGGCGCGCTTACGATTGCCTCGGTGTTCGCGTGACGCACGAGGCGTCACGCGCCCGGCCGCGAGGGGGCAGGCGATGAGCCGACGAGTGCTGACCGCCGCCATCGCCTACGCGGTGGTCCTCGGCGCCGTCCTGCTGCTCACCGTGATCCTCCCTGCCACCGGTGCGTTCAGCGCCCCAGCGCTGCCGGTCGACTCCGGCGCGATCCGCGAAGGCCGGGTGGTCGAGGTGCTGAGCGTGGAGGTGCAGGAGACGCAGGTCGGCGCGGTGCACCGGAGCCAGGTCGTGGTGCGGATCGCCGGCGAGGACGTGACGATCGACCACGTTTACGTCGAGGGTGGCGTGGATGCGATCGAACTCGTGCCGGGTGACCGGGTGCTGGTCTCTGAACTGACCAACCGTGACGGCACGACGTACCTCATCAAGGACCGCGTGCGTCGGACCTCGCTCTGGGCGCTGTCACTCGTGTTCGCGCTGCTCGTGGTCGCCGTCGGCGGCCGCCAGGGCGCGCTCTCGCTCGTCGGGCTCGGGATCACCTTCCTGGTGCTCGTGCGGTTCATCGTGCCGGCGATCCTGGACGGCTGGGCGCCGCTCCCCACCGCCATCGCGGGATCACTCGTGATCCTGGCGTCGGCGATGGTGGTCGGCCACGGCCCGAACCCCAAGACCTGGATCGCCGTGGGCGGAACCGCCGTCAGCCTGCTCCTGACCGGCCTCCTCGCCGTGTTCGCCGTCGGCTTCGTGCGGCTCACCGGCGTGGGCGAGGAGGGCGCGGCGACGCTGCAGGTGCTGACGCTCGGCAGCATCGACGCGCGCGGCCTGCTGCTCGCCGGCATCATCATCGGTGCGCTCGGCGTCCTCGACGACGTCACGACCACGCAGTCGTCGACGGTGATCGAACTGCGGCGGGCGAACCCGTCGCTGGGGACGCCGCAGTTGTTCGCACGGGCGATGAACGTCGGCCGCGACCACATCGCCGCGACCACGAACACGCTGGTGCTGGCGTACGCCGGCGCGTCGCTGCCGTTGCTGTTGATCTACGCCGGGCAGCCGCACCCGTTCGGCATCCTGATCTCCTACGACCAGCTGGCGACGGAGATCGTGAGGACACTCGCGGGTTCGATCGGGATCGTCGCCGCCGTGCCGGTGACCACCGCGCTGGCGGCGGTGCTCGTGGGGTCGGGGTTCGTGACGCCCGACCCGGACGAGGACGGCGATACCCACGCGGGCCACGTGCACGGCGGCACGCCGGGCGGGCCGCTCGGCGGCTAGTCGGCCGCCCGCGCGCGG
>PHBR01000119.1 GCA_002840675.1 Chloroflexi bacterium HGW-Chloroflexi-9 | reverse complement strand
CAGCGTCTGGTAGCGGGCGCCGGCCAGGCCGTGGACCACCTGCGGAGGCAGCGGGCGCTCCGGCGTGGCCACCGTGACCACTTCCCCGCGGAGCCGCGCGACGTCCGTCTGCTCCTCCGCGACCAGCCCGGCGAGCAGCCGCACCACCGTCACGCCATCGCCCAGGTTGGTCGTGAAGTCGCGCTCCGTGACGCCCTCCAGCGCCGCGAGCAGTGCGGCCCGGGACGCCTCCAGCCGCGCGCGCAGGCGGGCGCGTTCGGCGTCGTCCAGGGGCGGCGGGTCGGTACTGGTCACGGCGTCCTCGTGCGGCTCAGCGGGGATAGGAGTTGTTCGCGATCACCGCGTCGTCCACGCCGTCCGTGGAGAGACGCACGGCGATCTCCGCCAGACTCAGGCCCTGCAGGCCGGGGAATGAGACGCGGATCGTCCCCTGCGGGTCAACCGTCCCGGAGACGATCTCCCGCCCGAGCAGCGTGGTGCTCGGCAGCGCTTCGCGCACGCTGACCGTGAACGCGGCCGTGATCGGGATCGGGGAGTTGTTCCGGATCACCACCACCAGGTGCCCGTCCGGGCCGTCCGTCTCGACGCTCGACACCTCGAGGTCGTTCGGGGCGTCCGGCTCCACGATCCCGTCCCAGGTGTTGTTGTCCGGGTCCTCCTCCGCCAGCGGCGGGTCCAGCAGGACGCGGACACGGAGCCCGCCCCGGATCTGGATCGGGTAGCCCGGCACGGTACCCTCCAGGCTGTCCCCGGCGCGCAGCGGCTCGCCCGGGCGGGCGACCTGCAGTGTGACGGGCGCGCCATCGTTCACGGACACGAGGAAGGTCCCGGAGGCGTCACCGGCACCGTCGTTCAGCACGCTCACGTACAGCAAGTTGCCCCGCGCGAACGCGGTCTGGATGACCAGGTCGGGGAGGTCCGGCGTGAACGTGGGCGCAGCCACCGCGCCGCCACCTCTGGGGTCGGCGAGCACCGGCAGGTCCTCCACGACCACGCCCGCCACCTGGGAGACCGGTACCCACCCGATCACGGTCGGCCGCGCGGACGGGCCGAGGGCGAGCCACCCGCCATCCGCGGAGCGGCCGAGCACCCGGATCGACTCGTGCTCCAGGAGCCGCACGACGATCGCGACCTGCGCGCTGGGCGCAGAGCGCAGGTCGACCGCCTGAAGGAGCCGGAGCGGCCCGTCCGTGGTTGCGCTTGCCGTGGTCGTGGGCGTCGCCGCGGGTGCCGGGTCGGCATTGCCCCGGCCGAACACGACGAACGCCGAGGCGCCGAGCGTCACGACGATCGCGAGCACCATCACCGCCCCCGCCAGCTCGAACCGGCGGCGCTCCTCGATCACCTCTTCAAGCTGCTCGTCAGGCTCGTTCATCCACCGGTCCCCACCAGCAGCACGCGCCGCGTGTTGTTGAACTCGCTGGCTTCTTCCACGTCGTTCGCCGGGTCGACCTCGATCACGTAGAGACCCGTCGCGGTCACCACGGTGCCCGTGTTGATCGAGGCGCTCCGGCCCGGCCCCAGCGGGGACGCCTCCAGGTCGACATCCAGCACACCCACGATCTCGCCGTCCGCGGTGGTGATGCGCAGGCCGACCTGGCCCGCGAACGGCGCTCGGCCCACGTTCGTGATGCGCACGGCGAGTTGACCGTTGGACTGGACGTCCGCGCTGCTCACCGTCAGGTCCGGCAGCGCCTGCGAGTCGAGCAGGCCACCATCGACCTCGCCGTCCTCCCCCAGGACGAGGCTGGCGACGGCCGGCACGGCGGCCAGGTCAGGCAGCGCGGCGGCGACCATGTTCGCGGCGGGCACCCAGCCTTCCAGCGCCGAGGTCACGGGGTAGATGATGCGCAGCCACTCGGAGTCGTCCGTCCGGCCGCTCACGCGCACCGTCCGGCCCTCCGGGACGATCGCGACGAGGTCGGCCGTGCGGGTGGGGCGGCCGTATACGTTGGAGGTGAGCGCAACGATCGCGACCGGCCCCTCGATCACTGCATGAGTCGCTTCCGGCACGGCATCCGACGACTCGCCCTCGCTGGCATCAATGAACCAGATCGCGCCGATGGCGACGCCCGCGACGATGACGATCATCAGCCCGGCGATGGTGGGTGCGCGCAGCGGAGCCCTCCCAACGATCCGGTGCGGACGCCCCGCATCCCCATCCTATCGCGGCTCCGCCGTGACTACCCGATGAGCCTCAGGGCGCGCGCCCGGTCGACCGCGTACCCGTCCGTCATGCCGGAGACGTAGTCCGCGGCGCGGCGCCACGCCGGGTCATCCGGGAGCGAGAAGCCACCGATCTCCTCCGGGTGTGCCTCGTAGTGCCGGTAGAGCGCCTCAACCACCAGTTGCCCGCGGCGCGCGTCCGCCAGCGTGGACTCGTGCAGGTAGACGCGCGTGAACATGAACTCCCGCAGCGCGTCCGTGGCTGCCAGTACGTCCGCGCCCAGCGTGATGCGCGGGGTGACGCCCTCGAACGTCTCCGTGGAAGCGACGACGCAGTCGCCGACCAGCGTGGCGATGCGCGCCGAGTGGGTGCGGCCGAGGACGGCGTGGACCTCGCGCGGCAGGTCCGACTCCGTGATCAACTCCGCGCGGATCGCGTCCTCGATGTCGTGGTTCAGGTAGGCGATCGAGTCCGCCAGTTTCACGATCTGGCCCTCGAGCGTGGACGCGAAGCCCCATGCCTCCGCGGCCACCGACTCGCGCGTCTTGGAGTGCTTCAGGATGCCTTCACGCGTCTCCGCCATCAGGTTCAGCCCGTCGCCGCCATGCTCCAGCAGGTCAACGATACGGAGCGATTGCTCGTTGTGCCGGAACCCGCCCGGCAACAGCGCCGCCAGCGTCTCCTCGCCCGCGTGCCCGAACGGCGTGTGCCCGAGGTCGTGCCCGAGGCCGATCGCCTCCGTCAGGTCCTCGTTCAGGTTGAGCGCGCGCGCGATCGTCCGCGCGACCTGCTGCACCTCGATGGTGTGCGTCATGCGCGTCACCACGTGGTCAGAGTCGGGATGCACGAAGACCTGCGTTTTGTGCTTCAGGCGTCTGAAGGCGCGCGTGTGGATGATGCGGTCGCGGTCCACCTGGTAGGCGCCACGGAACGGATCGGCCGGCTCGGGACGCGCGCGGCCGGCGCTCCCGGCCTCCCGGGCGGCGAGCGGGGACAGCGCCGCCTCGCGCGCGTCGAGGACGGCACGGACGTGTTGGAGGCCGGTGAGGCGGTGGTGGTTTGTCATGCGGATCTCATCCACCATAACTGTTAAGACGAGTATACGGTACGGCCAGATCAGGCCCGCCGGGCCCTCTGCGGGGCGGGTCAGTACAGGCCGTCCGACGTATACTTGCTGGCACAGACCGCGCTGGGGCGGGGCGAACCAGCCAGCGCCGGAACTCCGATTCCCCATACCCAGGCCCCCACGGGACGTGAGTCCGCGCGTGGTTGTGCCCTGAATGCGCGAGCAGGTCGCCCGTCGCGGCGGCATTGGAAGGCAGTTCTCCATGACGATCGCATCCAGGGAGACGGACGCTAGCCGGCCGCTGGAGCAGATGGTCTATTTCTTCGGCGATGGCCTGGCCTCGACCGCGGAACGGACTCTGCTCGGCGGCAAGGGTGCGGGGCTCGCGGAGATGAGCAGTCTCGGCATCCCGGTCCCCCCGGGAATCACGATCACGACCGAGGTCTGCAACGCCTACTACGCGCTCGGCGCGCGGTTCCCTGACGGCCTCGAAGCGCAGGTCCAGGACGGCATCCGCCGCATCGAGGAGCGCGTGGGCGCCCGCTTCGGCGACCCCGCGAACCCGCTGCTGCTGTCCGTGCGCTCCGGCGCCCGTGTCTCCATGCCCGGCATGATGGACACGATCCTCAACCTCGGCCTGAATGACACGACCGCGGCCGGCCTGGCCGCGAAGTCCGGCAACGCGCGCTTCGCTTACGACTCCTACCGCCGCTTCGTGCAGATGTACGGCGACGTGGTCCTGGGCGTCGCGAAGCAGTCCGAGACCGACCACGACCCGTTCGAGGTGCTGCTGAACGCGAAGAAGCGCCTGCGCAACGTGAAGGACGACACCGAGCTCGGCGCGGATGACCTCCGTGACCTCGTCGCGGAGTACAAGGCGCTCGTGCTGGAGCGCACCGGCAAGCCGTTCCCGGAAGACCCAACCGAGCAGCTGTGGGGCGCCATCGGCGCGGTGTTCTCCTCCTGGGAGACGCCTCGCGCCGTCGTCTACCGCCAGATGCACGGCTACCCGGACTGGTGGGGCACCGCCGTAAACGTGCAGGCGATGGTCTTCGGCAACCTGGGCGAGGACTGCGCCACGGGCGTGCTCTTCACGCGCAACCCCTCCACCGGCGAGCGGCTGATCTTCGGCGAGTTCCTGGTGAACGCGCAGGGTGAGGACGTGGTCGCCGGCATCCGCACGCCGAGCCCGATCACGAAGGCCTCCCGCGGCGCCGGTGACCCGCCGTCCCTCGAGGAGCAGATGCCCGAGGTGTACCGCCAGATCGCGGAGGCCTGCGAACGCCTGGAGTCGCACTTCCGCGACATGCAGGACATTGAGTTCACCGTGCAGCAGGGCAAGCTCTGGATCCTCCAGACGCGCTCCGGCAAGCGCTCCGGCCAGGCGATGGTGAAGATCGCCGTGGACATGGTCCACGAGTCGCGCCTGACTCAGAAGGAGGCGCTGATGCGCCTCGACCCGGAGCAGTTGAACGAACTCCTGCACCCGGTCTTCAAGCGCGACACGAAGCGTGACGTAATCATGACCGGCCTCGCGGCGTCGCCTGGAGCGGCCGTGGGCAAGGTCGTCTTCACCCCTGGCGACGCCGTGCAGTGGGCCGCCCGCGGCGAGGACGTCATCCTCGTCCGGGATGAGACCAGTCCCGAGGACATTGAGGGCATGAAGGACGCGCGCGCGATCGTGACGGCGCGCGGCGGCATGACCTCGCACGCGGCGGTGGTCGCGCGCGGCATGGGCAAGTGCTGCGTCAGCGGCTGCGCCGGCCTGCAGATCGACTACGCGCACCGCGAGTTCCACGTGGAGGTCGCAGGCCGCGGCACCGTGATCGTCCGCGAGGGCGACGTGGTGTCCGTGGACGGCACCACCGGCGAGGTGATGCTCGGCGCACTGGGGCTGGCGGAGGCCGTCTTCCCGCCGGAGTACGACGAGCTGATGGGCTGGGTGGACGAGCAGCGCACCCTGCGTGTGCGCGCCAACGCCGACACGCCAGAAGACGCCGTGCGCGCTCGCGCCTTCGGCGCGGAGGGCATCGGCCTCTGCCGCACGGAGCACATGTTCTTCGGCGCCGACCGGATCCTGGCGATGCGCCAGATGATCCTGTCGCAGTCGGAGGAGGAGCGCCGCGCCGCGCTCGAGAAGATCCTGCCGTACCAGCGGGAGGACTTCGTCGGCATCCTGCGAGCGATGGCCGGGTTCCCGGTCACCATCCGCCTGCTGGACCCACCGTTGCACGAGTTCCTGCCGCACACGGCGATCGAGGTCACCGAACTCGCGGCCGCCCTCAACCTGCGCGCCGCGGACGTGGAGCAGCGCGTCGAGGGGCTGCGCGAGTTCAACCCGATGCTGGGCCACCGCGGCGTCCGCCTGGCGGTGACCTACCCGGAGATCTACGAGATCCAGACCCGCGCCATCATGGAGGCCGCGTGCGCCCTCCAGAAGGAAGGCGTGGAGGTGCACCCGGAGATCATGATCCCGCTCGTCGGCATCGAGGAGGAACTGGCGTCCCTCCGGCGCTCGACGATTGAGACGGCAGAGCGCGTGCTCACCGAATGCGGGCAGCGCGTCGAGTACACCGTGGGCACGATGATCGAGTTGCCCCGGGCGTGCGTCGTTGCGGACAAGATCGCGGAGCACGCGGACTTCTTCTCGTTCGGCACGAACGACCTGACGCAGACCACCTTCGGGCTGTCGCGTGACGACGCCGGGCGGTTCCTGCCGTCCTACATCAAGCAGCACATCCTGGAGCGGGACCCGTTCGTCGAACTGGACCGCGAGGGCGTGGGCGGCCTGATCAAGATGGCGATCGCGAAGGGCCGGGGCGTGAAGCCGGGCCTGAAGGTCGGCATCTGTGGCGAGCACGGCGGGAACCCGCCGAGCGTGCACTTCTGCCACGAGGCGGGCCTGAACTACGTCTCCTGCTCGCCGTACCGCGTGCCGATCGCCCGCCTCGCGGCGGCGCAGGCCGCGCTCGGCGAGGCCGCCCCCTCGATCACCGACTGACCGAGGGCTATCGGCGACGCTTCTTCGAGGGCGGCTTCGGCCGCCCTCGTTGCGTGTGCGGCGCGCGTGAGGCGCGCGGCCCCCACGCGACGAGCGCGGTGAGGACGCCCAGTAGCACCGACACCGGGGTCATCACGGCCTGCTCCACGCCGCTCTTCGACATCAGGTTGCCAAAGGCGTTGAGGAGTAGCAGGAAGGCCAGCGCCCCGGCTGCGCGACGGGCAAGGCGCACGCGGCGAGACTCGTCCGCCAGCGGCCTCGCAGCCAGCAGCATCACGCCCGCCGCCGCCACCAGGAACAGCGCCGCGGCCGCGCTCCCGGCGCGCA
>PHBR01000118.1 GCA_002840675.1 Chloroflexi bacterium HGW-Chloroflexi-9 | reverse complement strand
CCTCGGTGGTCGCAGGCTGGACGATCGCGGTGGGCCGCCGGTCGTGCGAGAAGTCGTGCACGGCACGGGCGTCGTCGTACCCCTCCTGCCCGGGGGTGATCACGGCGCCACGTACTGCGCCGCGGAGGGCTTCGATGGCCTGCTGGATGCTCGTCTGGGTCGTCATGGTGGGTTCCTTTCCCTGCCCCAGGAGCATCCGGCGTCGCTCGGTTCCGCGTTCCTATCGAGTTGCTACTGCTTCCTAAATGCTGCATACATCGATCCGAGAAGATCCTTAACTGCCCGTTTCAGGGCCGCAGCGATGCGAGACGACCAGCATGTATCGCATCGACGAGGCACTGCAGGAGTTCGTCGAGTCGGGTGTGGCGGTCATCGTCGGCACGGCCGATGCAGCCGGCCGCCCGCATGTCCGGCTCGGCTGGGGCCCCCGCGTGCACCCCTCCCGGACGCGCGTGTCGTTCTTCCTGGAGGCGGAGCGTGCGCCGGTGCCCCTCGGGGACATCGCCGCGACCGGACAGGTCGCCGTCACCTGCTCAGACCCCATCACGTACCGCTCCGTGCAGTTGAAGGGCCGCGGTCACGCCGTGCCGGAGATCACGGCAGAGGACGAGGCATGGGTCGCCCGTCATCGCGCGGCGTTCATCGCGGCGGTCGCGATCGTCGGCGATCCCCCGCACGCCGCGCGCAACCGGTGGATTGAGGGCGCCCTGGTGCGCGTGGACTTCGACGTGGAGCGCGCGTTCAACCAGACACCCGGTCCCGGTGCCGGAGGCCCGCTGTGACGAGTCCCCTGCAGGTCGCGCTTGAGTCGATCCCGACGTGCTTCGAAGGCACGATTCCGTCTGCGATCTGCACCGTGGGGGCTGATGGCGCGCCGAACGTGACGCACCTCTCGGTCGTGCATCGCGTGGATGAGCGACATGTGGCGCTCTCACGGCAGTTCTTCAAGAAGACCGAGGAGAACACCAGCCTGAATCCGCTGGCTCAGGTCGAAGTCGTGGAGCCGGGGACCGGGCGCACCTTCGTCCTGGATCTTCGCTATGACCACACCGAGACGTCCGGCGACCTGTTCGAGCGGATGCGCACGCGCCTCGATGCCGTCGCGGCGTTCGAGGGGATGTCGAACGTCTTCCAGTTGCGCGGGGTGGACGTGTGCGAGGTGCTGGAATGCGCCGCCCTACCCTGCGAGTTCCCGGCCGCCGAGCCGGTGCGCGGGGTCAGCCTGGAGCGCCTGGAGGCGTTCTCCCACCAACTGGCGGGCTCGGAGGACCTGGAGGAGGTCCTGCGACGGACGCTGGACGCCTGCGCCGAACTCCTGGACTGCCACCACGCCTACGTGATGCTCGCGGACGAAACGGCGCAGCGCCTCTACACCGTTGCCAGCGCCGGATTCCCTGCCTCCGGCGCCGGATCCGAGGTCGCCGTCGGCACGGGGATCGTCGGTCTGGCGGCACAGCGCCGCCAGACGATCCGCGTGACCAACATGGCGCGCGACCTGGGGTACGCGCACGCG
Source organism: Chloroflexi bacterium HGW-Chloroflexi-9 (assembly GCA_002840675.1). Classification (GTDB taxonomy): domain Bacteria; phylum Chloroflexota; class Dehalococcoidia; order UBA2979; family UBA2979; genus W-Chloroflexi-9. Next base: position 10,980 of record PHBR01000118.1, on the reverse strand, counting down.
GCACGCGGCGAGTTCGCCGAGGATCGCGGAGGGGACGACACGATTCCCCTGCCGTCTCTCCCCGAGCGCCAGAGCCAGCTGGTCACGCCCATGCTGGCCTCCCGGCAACTCGTGGGCGTACTGGCGCTCGAATCCGAATCGGCGGGCGCGTTCCAGGCGGCGGACGAATGCCTCGCGGGGATCATGGCGAGCCAGGTCGCCATGGCCATCGCGGCCGTTGGGAACAGCACGACGCCCGCAGCGAGCGCCGGCGTCCGCCCGGTCCAGGTGAAGTACTACGCGGACGACGAGAGCGTGTTCCTGGACAACGAGTACCTGATCAAGGGCGTCGCTGGCGGCATCCTCTGGCGTCTCCTGCGAATCCACGAGCAGGAACAACGGGTCGACTTCAGCAACCGAGAGATGCGCCTGGACGCCACGCTGGGCCTGCCGGACGTGAAGGACAACCTGGAGGCGCGGCTCATCCTGCTCCGCAAGCGGCTCGAGGAGCGGTGCGACTACCTGCGCATCGAGAAGACGGGGCGCGGCCGGTTCCGCCTGGAGATCACGCGCCCGCTGGAGTTGGTCGCCGTAGACGCCGGCCCGCCTTCGCGCTGACAGCGCCGACAGCGGCTGAGGCCGCTCCGGGCCCGACGGGCTATCCTCGAATGCCCCCATCGACAGCGGCACGTGCTCGTCGTCACCCGGGCGAGGCGCGTACCCGGAGCACCATCTGTGGCGAAGAAGGCGACCGCAAAGGAGAAAGAGGAGGCGGTGAGCGGCACGCTCGCCGTCAACCGACGCGGGCGCTTCGACTACGAAATCCTTGAGCAGGTCGAGGCCGGCATTGTCCTCACGGGCACGGAGATCAAGTCGCTCCGCACCAGTTCCGCGTCGATCGGCGAAGGCTACGCCCGCTTCACGAACGGCGAACTCTGGCTCCACAACGTCCACATCGCCCCGTACGAGCCGGCGCGCGTGAACCACGAGCCACGGCGCCCGCGCAAGCTCCTGCTGCGCCGTCGCCAGCTCCACCAGTGGCAGGAACTCCTGGAGACGCAGCCGCGTACCACCATCATTCCGCTCCGCCTCTACCTGTCGGACGGCAAGGCGAAGGTGCAGATCGGCCTGGCGATGGGTAAGCGGTCGTACGACAAACGCGAGTCGATCAAGGAGCGCGAGGCGGACCGCTCGATCCAGCGCGCGCTTCGTCACAACCAGCGCTAAGGCGTCCCGCCTCGCTCGGCCGGCGCCGACGATCGGCCCCCGACGAGGGTGGCGATGGCCCCGTCCCGCTCACCGCGCCAGCCCGTACCATGCCGCACACAGACTACGGATGACGGAGTTCAGCGATGTACCAGAACGTGCTCGTACCGGTCGACGGTTCGGATGTCTGCCTCGCGGCGGTCTCCTCCGCACTGAAGGCGACCGGCCCCGACGGTCGGCTCACCCTCATCGCCGTAGTCGACACCGTCAGCCAGCTCATGCGCATGGGCAGCGCCGCGGCGAACCCTCAGGTCACGGAGTCCGTCATGGCGGCCGCCCGCCAGACGGCCGCGGACGACATCGCCGCCGCAACGGCGTACGTCGCGGAGGTCGACGGCACCGTTGCGCACGCCGAGGTCCTGGAGGGCCGCCCTGGCGACGTGATCGTCGAGTACGCCATCGCAGGCGGTTACGACCTCGTCGCGATGGGCACGCACGGCCGTTCCGGGCTCCGCCGAACGATCATGGGCTCGGTCGCAGAGCACGTCGTCCGCCACCTGATCGGCATCCCCGTGCTGCTCATTCACCCAGCCGAGTAGCGCCAGGCTCACTGTCGAGGCGGGTGAGGGTGCCCGCGCGGACATCCTCCCCCGCCCCACCCGCTCTCACATCGTCGGGCTGACGACGGGGCAGTTCACGACCAGGCCGGGCCGCACGATCTCCAGACCAGCCGCGACGACCTCCTCGGCCGAGATGATCGAGTTCGCCCCGTATCCCTCGGGCGCCATCACCAGGTTCACGTCCCAGAACGCGGAGTATGCGGCGGCGCCCGGGACGGCGTCGATGATGTTGTGCTGTCCTTCGACGAACATCGGCGCGCCGCCGGCATCCATCCCGGTGATGAACGCCCAGATCGAGATCGCGACCGGCGGGTTCGGCCCGAAGTCCGGGTAGAAGACCTGCTGCCCGCGGTACCAGCCCTGCACGAGCAGCTCACCGCCCTCGAACGTGCTCCCGGCGGGGACGATGGGACAGTTCACGAACAGGCCGGCGGGCGTGACCGGGTACGACATCGCCTGAAGGTCGGCAGCGCTGTGGATGCTGTCGGCGACGTAGTCCTCCGGCACCGTCACCAGGCGCACCTCCCACAGGTCGGAGTAGCCCGCCTCGCCCGGGATCACGTCGACGATGTTGTGCTGCCCCTCGACGAGTCGAGGCGTGCCGTCCGCGTTCATCCCGGTCGTCAGCACCCAGATCGGCGCCGTGGCGATCGCGCCGGAGGCGAGCACGGGCGAGCTCGTCCCGAAGTCGTAGTAGCGCGCCTCCTCGCCGCGGTACCAGCCGGCGACGAGGTCGAACATCTTCGCCGGGCCCAGGTCGATCGGCGTGGCGTCCATCATCTCCTCGTCCATCTCCTCGGTCGGAGATGCGGTGGGAGACTCTGTCGGAGCGGGGGTCGGGTCCTCGTCGTCCGAACAGCCGAGGAGCGCCATCCCGGCAAGGCCGGCGGTGCCGATCATGGCGCCGCGGAGCAGGGTGCGGCGGGTGACCCGGGTGGCGAATGAGTGGTGCATGTCTTCCTCCGTCTTGACCCCAGCGGTGGGGTCTCGAACGTAGCCACCACTCCTTACGTGCCCCTGCCATTCCTTACGCAACGATGAACGCCCGTATGAATGCGGACGTCACCATTTCGTAAGGGCCCGCGCCTATCCTCCATGCGTGGACACCATCGCCAAGCGGATCCTGGTCGTGGAAGACGAGCCGACGATGGCGGACGTGGTGTCGCGCTACCTGCGCCGCGACGGCCACGAGGTGCGCACGATCGCGGATGGCCACGCGGCGCTGGCGGCGTTCCGAGACTTCCAGCCCGACCTGCTGGTGCTGGACCTGATGCTGCCCGGCATCGACGGCCTCGAAGTGTGCCGGCAGGTGCGGGCCGCCGGTGCCACCCCCGTGATCATGCTCACCGCGCGCGGCGACGTGGTAGACCGGCTGGTCGGCTTCGGCGTCGGCGCGGACGACTACGTCACCAAGCCCTTCAGCCCGCGCGAACTCGCAGCCCGCGTGCAGGCGGTCCTCCGGCGGGCCGCCCCGCAGCCGGCTGCGGAGGCAGAGGGCGCGGCGCTCACCTTCGGCGCGCTCACGATCGACCCGGGCGCGCGCGAGGTGACCCTGAACGGCCGTCCCGCGCTGCTGACGGCGCGCGAGTTCGACCTGCTGCTCTTCCTCGCCTCGCAGCCGCGCCAGGTGTTCTCGCGCGACCGGCTGCTCGCGCGCGTCTGGGACGAAAACACGGAAGCGGAACCCGCCACCGTCACGGTCCACATCCGGCGCATCCGCACGAAACTGGAGGCGGACCCCTCGCGACCGCGTTACCTCAAGACCGTCTGGGGCGTGGGGTACAAGTTTGAACCGTGACGGCTGGTGGATCCCAGCGACCGCGCTGCTGCTGCTCATCAGCGTGGCGGCCGGCGGCTGGCTGGCGTCGCTGCTGCTCCCGATGACGCTGTCCGAGGTGGCGTCACTGGTCGCCTACCTCGGCGCGGTCGGCGCGGTCTCGCTGGTCGTTGGCGTCGCGGTCGTGGCCGTGACCGGCCGGTTGCTCGGCCCCTCGATCGTCGCGCGCACGATCGTCGCGAGCGCAGCTGGCCTCGCCGTCCCGGCGGTGGGCGTCGCCATCCTCGCGCGGTTGATGTTCGTGAACGTGGAGCACGACCTCCCGCTGCTCGTTGCGCTACTGGTGAGTAGCGGTATCGCCAGCGCCGGCATCGTCCTGACGGTCCAGCTGGACACGGCACGGCGGCTGCGCGCGCTCTCCGAGGCGGTCTCAGACCTCGCCCGCGCCGAGCAGCCAGACCGCCTCGATGCGGTTCCGCCCACACCCCGCGACGACGAGGTCGCGCACCTCTCGCTCGCGCTCGAACACCTCGAACGGCGGCTGCGCGAGGCGCGCGAGGAACGCGCCGGCATCGAACGCGAACGCACCGAACTCACCACCGCGATCTCGCACGACCTGCGCACGCCCCTCGGCAGCATCCGCGCAGTGATCGAGGCGATCGACGACGGTGTCGTCTCCGAGCCGGAGGAGGTGACGCGCTACCTGGCAATCGCACGGCGCGAGGTCGATCACCTCGACCGGATGGTGGGCGACCTGCTCGACCTCGCGCGGTTCGACGCGGGCGTGGGCCGATGCGATGCAGGTCCAGGCGGCGCGCGCCGGCATCGACCTCTCGGTGGACGTTCAGGGCTCCCCCGCCCCGGTCCCGCTGGACGGGCCGCGCGTGGAACGCGCGCTCGGCAACGTGCTGCGCAACGCCATCGAGCACACGCCGCGCGGCGGCCACATCGTCATCGAGGTCGTCGAGGCAGCCGGCGAAGGCGCGACCGTGCGCGTCCGCGACACCGGCGAGGGCATCCGCGAGGCCGACCTGCCCCGCATCTGGGAGCGCTTCTACCGCGCCGACCCCGCCCGCTCTCGGGCGGATGGCGGCGCCGGGATCGGCCTCGCAGTGGTCGCCGCCGTGGTGGAGTCGCACGGCGGCGAGGTCACGGCGCGCTCGCGCCTCGGCGAGGGCACGGAGGTCGCGCTGCGCTTCCCGATGACGTCGCCCGCGCCGCGCTGAAGGGCGCCACACCCCGCCTCGGATCGCCCGGGAAACGGTGTATAGTGAATGCACGGTGACGTGTCGGTCACCGGCATTGGGGACGACAGGATTCGACAGGTACGTTCCGGTGCGGATTGCGGGCCGAGGCGCCATCACCCTCGTAAATCAGGTGGCAAAAAAGTAACTGGCGAACGACAACTCGCCCTCGCTGCGTAAACTAACGTAGCGACGTGGCTCGGGATCTCCCCTCGATGGGTCTCGGGCCGCGACGTAATGTCGAGGTGCCGCGTCGACCTGCGTCTCAGGGTCGCGACGCGAAAGACCAACTGAGACTGGTCGGGCCAGCCTTGCCGTCACGGGAGGGGCGCCGATGAGAACTACTCCCCTGGTGACTACGCTCGTAGACGTTCGTATCAGCCGTGCTCTGGACGGGGAGTTCAATTCTCCCCCGTCTCCACCAAGCCGACCACTGAACCCGCCTTTCGGCGGGTTCTGCTTTGTCAGTCACACGCGGCCTTCCGTCGACCATCTGACCTCGGCTGGCCGGGACAAATCCACCGGCGATGCACCCTTCGTGCTCACGGGAACCTCAAGGCCACTTGTCGAGATGTACGGGGCGAGGGCGGAGAGCATCGCGTCGACGAACCGGTCGCGACCGGCGTCCCCGAGGGGAGTCCCGGCTGTTGCTGGACGGCCTCGCCTCGGAGGCGAGGTGCGAGCTGATCGCGATCAACGAGGCCAGGCAGTGGGACTGGGTGCGAGCTCGGCTCCTGCCAACGCGGCCGAGCGACCATTACCACGCGCGTCGCCTTGCTGCGGACGCGCTGCCCCGGCCGATCATGGAGGCCAGGCGCACCGACGTCGTCAAATCGTGCGGCCGGCGAACCTGAGCAGTGCGGGAGCGCGTATCGCCGCGGCATCGACGACGCGGCGGCCGACGATGCTCGCGTCGTCGAACCCACGAGGTGGGAGCGCCTCTACGAGGAGGGTCCCGCGCTGCGGGGCTACGACGCCGTGAGGACCGCATCGGCGTAACGCCGCCGCCGGCGACGGCGCGGATACCGGCCCCGGACCCGACGGAACCGCTCCTGCACCTCGCGAGCGCGGGCGGCGACCGACCACCGCCATCGTCGAGGTCTTGTAGCCCACCCACGGGTATGCGTGCGATGCGGCGGCCGAGGAGATGTTGATGATCGAGCCGCCGCCGCGATGGTAGAGGACACGCACACCCTCGGGAGTGGCGTCCGTCCGAAGGCGTCGCCAAACGTCCACGAGACGGCCGGCGTTGAACCTGTACCCCTCCATCCACGGCGGCTGCCTTGTGCGCGGCGGCGCGGTGAGGTTCGGTAGATCGAGGACAGGTGGCGCCAGTGAGCACGAATACCCGCACGCACGCAGCCCGTCGCCGCCCGCGCGCCTCGCTGTCCGGGCTTGCGGTCGCCCTCCTGGCGGCGGTCGTGCTGCTCGGGACGCTGTTCGGGACGGCGAACGCCGCGACCGTCGCGTGGGTGGACACCGGCGGCGACTGCCTGCAGATGCGCACCGCGCCGGGCCTGGACTCCTCCAACATCCGCTGCCTGGACCACGGCACGCAGATCGCGCTGCTGGTCGGCGTGCAGCCCCTGGATGGGTTCACCTGGCAGGAGATGGAGTACGAGGGCCAGGTCGGCTGGGTCGCGAACTACTACATCACCACGGACGAGGACGCCGTCCAGACGATCTTCGAGCCGGTCGATCCCGCCGCGACCGGCATCGCGGTTCCGCCGGTGGGCGGCGTCACGATGGGCATCGCGACCGCGACTGACCCGGCAGCGCTGGCCGCCGCGCAGGGCTACGAGGTCGCCGGCATCTGGTACCTGGATATCGCCACGCAGACCACGAGCCAGTTCATCCCGGGGGCGCCCGCCTTCGTGAACTCGCTGGCCTCGTTGCCCGCGGACGCGGTCGTGACCGTGCGACGCGCCGGCACGCTCACTGGGACGGGCGCGCTGCCGGACGCCTCGCTGACGGTGGCCGGCACGCCCAGCGTGCTGAGGACGCCGCCGGTCAACGGGCTCACGCAGGGGGTGAGCGGCACCACCGATCCGAAGTTCCTGGTGCAGGCCCAGCCGTTCACCGTGAAGAACGTCTACTACTTCCACACCGGCTCGCAGCGCTGGCTGGCGTACGTCCCCGGCGCGCCGGACTACGTGAACTCGCTCCGCCAGGGCCAGTTGCGTGTCGACAGCGTGGTCACCGTGCGACGCGGCGAGGACGCGACGAGCCCGCCGCCCACCTCCACCACGAGCACCTACTTTGAGACCTCGATCACCTACTACTACTGCGTGCCCGGCACGAACCCGGACAGCATCGGCGACGCGGGCGGATACTGCGGCACGATGGCGAACGGCGAGCGCGTGTACGCGGGTGCGGCGGCGTGCGCCCCGGGCCTCCTCGGCCAGCGCTTCACGATCGAGGGCGACCCGACGGACCGCCTCTACACCTGCGCCGACTCCGGCGGCTCCGTGCTGAACGACCACCGCGACATCTGGTTTATGCACAGCGACGAGGGCTACGACTGGTGGGTGACGTTGGGCAGCCGCGCCTTCATCACGATCCTGCCGGACTAGGCTGCCGGCTAGGTCTTCCCGACTAGCCCCAGCTCTTCCCTGCCGGCATCGACAGCACTTCCGCCGGGAAGATCTGCGCAATCGACTCCGCGATCAGCGTGCGCTGCTCGCCGGCACGCTCCTCCAGCGTGCCGGTGACGCGCACGAACGGCGCCGTCCGCACGATGTCGCGCTGCGCCTCCACCAGTTCGCGGCTGACGAGCACGTTCACCATGCCGTACTCGTCCTCCAGCAGCAGGAAGATGATCCCCTTCGCCGTGAGCGGCTGCTGCCGGCAGACCACGAGCCCGGCGAGGTCCACGCGCCGCCCGTCCGGCAGCGCGCGGAGGTGGCTGCTGGAGAGCACGCCCTCGCCCAGCGCCGGGCGCAGGAACTGCATCGGGTGGCTGTCCGGCGACAGGTGCAGGACGGCGTAATCGCCGGCCATGCGCTGGTACGCGCTGAAGTCCGCCAGGCCCACCTGGTCCTGCGCGGTCGGGAGCGCCAGCCGCAACTGGCGGTCGCGCGGGCGGCGCAACTCGGACTGCTCGAAGCCGCCGGCGAAGAGGCCCAGCTGCCAGATCAGTTCGCGACGGTTCAGCCCGAGGCCGTCGAACGCGCCGATGCGGATCAGGTTCGTTGTCGCGTCCTGCGAGAGCCCGCTGCGCTGCACGAAGTCGAAGAGCGAGCGGTACTCGCCGCCCCGGCCGAGCTCCACCTCGATGCGAGTCGCGCCCGCCTCCCCCACCCCGCGCACGTAGCCCAGACCCACGCGCACCGCCCCGCGCAGGTCGGCCTGCACGTCGTCCGGGGTCGCCTCCTCCACGGTGCAGCGCGCGTCGCTCAGGTTGATGTCGGGGCGGCGGATGGCGACGCCGTGGCGCTGCCCGTCCTTCGTCAGCACGTGCGGCGGGTAGAAGCCCATGGGCTGCTCGTTCAGCAGCGCGCACAGGTACTCCGGCGCGTAGTAGTGCTTCAGCCACGTGGACTGGTAAGCGAGCAGCCCGAAGGCGGCGCCGTGCGACTTGGGGAAGCCAAACTCCGCGAACCCCAGCAGGTTCTCGAACATTCTCGTGGCAGCCTCCTCCGACACGTCCGGGTGCGTGACGGCGGACTCCAAGAATTTCTGCCGGTACTGCTCCATGATCGGCAGCGACCGCTTGCGGCTCATCGCCCGGCGGAACGTCTCCGCCTCCCCCGCCGTGAAGCCGCCCATGCGCTTCGCCACTTCGATCACCTGGTCCTGGAACAGCACCACACCGAGCGTCTCGTCCAGGGCGTCCCGCACGCACTCCGGCATCTCCACCACGTAGTTCGGGTCGTGCCGTCGCGCCTCCCGACGCCGGACGTACGGGTTCACCGCGCCGCCGACGATCGGCCCGGGCCGCACGATCGAGACCTGCACGGTGAGGTCGTCCAGGCTCCGCGGCTGGGTGCGCGGCAACATGGCGATCTGCGCGCGCGACTCGATCTGGAAGACGCCCACCGTGTCGCCTCGACAGATCTCGTCGAAGACGACATCGTCCTGCATGTTGATGCGCGACAGGTCGACTACGCGGTGGCGGTGCCGCTCCACGAGGTCCACGCACTCCTCCACCACGGAGAGCATGCCCAGCCCCAGGAAGTCGATCTTCACCATCCGCGCGTCGTCGATGGAGTCCTTGTCCCAGTGCGCCAGGTAGCGGTTCGGCCAGCGCGCCGGCTGGCACGGCACGGAATCGATCAGCGGCTCGGACGAGATCACCATGCCGCCGACGTGCTGCGACAGGTGGCGAGGGAACCCCGCGAGTTGCGAGGACATCTCCGTGAGGTGGCGCCACGCCCGCTCCTCCGGCGACTCGTAGCGGAGCGCACCGTCCGCCACGCCGCGCTGCCGATCCACCTCCGTCGCCGCCTCCGAGGCGCGGTCGTATGGCTTTGCGCGCTTCGCCAGGCGGTCGACCTCCGTCTCGGGCAGGCCCAGCACCTTGCCGATGTCGCGGACGGCGCTGCGCAGGCGGTAGGTCGGGAAGATCGCGACGAGGGCCGCGTGCTCCTTCCCCCAGTGCTGGTAGACGCGCTCGATCAGCCGCTCGCGGATATCGCGCGGGAAGTCGAGGTCGATGTCCGGCAGCGACAGCATGCCGTCGTTCAGGAAGCGGTCCACCCGCAGCCGGTTCCGCAGCGGGTCGATGTGCGACAGGCCGATGAGGTAGCAGATGATCGAGGCGACCGAGGATCCCCGGCCGCGGCCCGGCGGCAGTTCCGTCACGCTGCGCGCCCGACTGGGGCCGCGCACCTCTGCCGCCACCACCTCCGCCAGTTGCATCACCTCGTAGTAAACGAGGAAGAACCCGGCGAGCCGGTTCAACTCCACCAGCCCCAGTTCCGTCTCCAGCCGTTCGAGGGCTGCCGGCCGCTCGTGCGGGAGGTAGCGACGCGCCAGGCGCTCCGTGCAGATGCGCCGCAGTTCCTCGATCGGCGTCCGGCCGTCCGCGACGGTGGGCGAGGGCAGGCGATAGCCCAGGTCCTCGGTCAGGTCGAAGGTGCAACGGCGCGCGATGCGGACGGAGTTCGCGGCGGCGTCCGGGTGGTAGATGGCGAAGCGCCGCGCCTGCTCCTCCGGCGACCGCAGGTAGAACTCCGCGTTTGGTCGCCGCTCCCGGTGCGACTCGTCCAGCGTCTTGCGGTGCTTGATGGAGACCAGCACGTCCTGCAGCCGGTGCCGGTCCGGCTCGTGGTAGTGGACGTCGCCCGTGCCGACGACGCCAACACCGAGGCGTTCCGCCAGCGCCACCAGCGCGCGGTTCCTCGGGCGGTCGCCATAGACCAGGTTGTCCTGCAACTCGACGAAGACGCTCGCCGCGCCGAACCACTCCGCCCAGCGCCGGAGCACCGCCTCCGCCTCCGTCACGCGGCCCTCCTGCATCAGCCGCGGCAGCAGGCCGTCCCGACAGCCGGTCAGCAGGATCAGCCCGGACGCGTGCTCGCGCAGCGCCTCGACCGGCACGACGGGGTCGAGGCGGCGCGTCTCCCGGCCCTCCTGCGTCTCCTCGAACAGCCCGAAGGCGCGGCTGGAGAGCCGGCACAGGTTCGCGTAGCCGCGCCCGTCCTCCGCGAGCAGGGTGAGGTGAGAGCGAGTGCCGTCCACCTCCGCCACGGTCAGTTCCAGCCCCGTGATCGGGCGCAGGCCGATCTCCTTCGCGGAACGCGCGAACTCCATCGACCCGTACATGCCCTCGTGGTCGGTCAGCGCCAGCGCCCGGTGCCCCTGCGCAACCGCCTGCACCAGCAGCTCGTCGATGCTCGAAGCGCCCTCCAGCAGCGAGTAGTTGGAGTGCAGGTGCAGTTCCACGTACGGCACGCCGTCCAGCACGGACAGCGGCACCGGCGCGGCGGGGTCACGCTTCGCCATCGACCGCGGCGTATCCGCCATCACCGCCTGGTCCACGTGGCGGCGACGTTCCTCGAACGCCTGCCAGGAGTAGTCGGTGGGAGCGCCACGAGGGCTCATCGCGCCCCTCCCGGCTCCGCGGCGGAATACGGCTGCTCGAACCAGCCGCCGCCGCTGGAACCGGTGTCGTCGTGGAACAGCGTCAGCGGGCGCCCGCCCTCCAGCATCA
>PHBR01000117.1 GCA_002840675.1 Chloroflexi bacterium HGW-Chloroflexi-9 | reverse complement strand
CCGGCACCGACGGCGGCGCAGCAGGCGGCGATCGAGGCAGCCGTGGGCGCGATTACCGCTGGCGGCCTGCAGCCGCCCCGCCCCACGCTGGAGCCGGAGATCCAGGCCTACCTCGAAGCGTCCGGCCGGATCGTGGACTGCGGGGACGGCGTGCTGCTGGCGGCGGAGGCGTTCGCCGGGGCGCGCGAGCGGATCGTCGCGGCGCTCGGCGCGCGGGGCAGCCTGACCCTGGCCGAGGCCCGCGACCTGCTGGACACCAATCGGCGGAACACACAGGCGATCCTGGAGACGCTGGACCGGCTGGCGGTCACGCGTCGGCAGGGGGAGACGCGCGTGCTGCGCGGCGGGGAGGCACAGATATGACGGCGGTGCTCTACATCCTGCTGGCGGCGGTGATCGGCGTCGGCGGCGCCATGCAATCCTCCGCGCTCGGGGCGCTTTCCCGCAGTCGGGGCACGGCGGAGGCGGTGTGGATTTCGCTACTGGCGGGTATCGGCGCGATCGGTCTCGTGCTGGCGTGGCGGACGATGCGGCCGGGGGAGGCCGTGCTGCCGGCGCCGCTCGACCGCGCTCCGCTGTTCGTGGCGGCGGCCGTAGTCGCGCTCGTGCTGCTCGCGTTAAGCGTCCGAGGCCTGCCCGCGTTCTACGCGGGCGTGGGCCTGTTCGGGCTCGCGTACCTGGCCGGCTCCGCGTTCCTGGTCCCGAAGATCGGCGTGGGTGCGTTCGTCGGCGGACTGACCGCGGGCACCCTGATCACGGCGGTGGTCCTCGATCACGTCGGGGCGCTGGGGGCGACCGTGCAGCCGCTATCGGTCAGCCGGGTCGCCGGCGTGGCGGCGCTGCTCGCGGGGCTCGTCCTGATCCGCTCGGGTGCCGTGACCGACTGAGGCGGCTCAGGACGCCTTCGCCGCCTCGGGCGGCTGACGCCGCAGCAGGCGACGGAAGTCGCCCTCGTCCCAGGAGACCAGCAACTGCGCCGCGATGGCGACGCTGGAGTACGTCCCCACCATCACGCCGACGACGATCACGAGCAGGAACGACTGGATCGTCGCGCCACCCAGCACCAGCATCGCGGCCGCGGTCAGCAGGAGGGTGAGCGAGGTGTTGAACGACCGCGCCATCGTCTGGACCAGCGCGGAGTTCACATTCTCCTTCAGCGCCGCCGCCGGGTAGGCGCGCACGTTCTCGCGGATGCGGTCGAACACCACGATCGAGTCGTGCACGGAGAAGCCGATCACGGTCAGCAGTCCCGTGACGAACATCAGGTTGACCTCGATGTTGAAGAACTTGCCGAGCAGTGAGAACACGCCAAGCGTAATGATCACGTCGTGCGCCAGCGCGAAGATCGCGCAGGCGGCGTAGCGGAACGGCTGCGGCACGCTCGCGAAGGCGAACGCCATGTAACCCATGATGAAGATCGAGGCGACGACCACCGCGATCCCGGCATTCCGGACGGCCACAGAAGAGACGGTCGGCGAGACGCTTGCGAACTCCTTCACCCGGAAGGGGCCAAACTCGTCACTGAGCCGCTGCTCGATCACGGTCCGCTCGCCGGCATTCTCAGTCACGCCGAACTCCGGCACGATGTCCACGACATCGTGCGCGTCCTCCGAGCGGATGTACCCGGACACCCCGTCCACGATCACCCGGTAGACCGGCGAGTCCGCGCACTGGATTGGCGCGATGAGTTCGCCCGCCGTCCCGTATGGGAACCGGCCGACGACATCGCCGAACGTACAGGGGTCGTCGCCGGAGGGCCGCCGCAGTGCAACCTCGCCGCTACCGTCGGTGGCACCGAGTTTCAGTGTGGCGATCGGTTCCACCGGGGATGGGCCAATCGGGGTGACCGTCTGCTCCGGTGTCACCTCCATGAACGAACCCGGCGGGACCTCCAGCTCGCGCATGCGGATGAGGTACTCCACGGAACCGGACGTGGACTGGATGCGCGCCTCCGCGTGGCCCAGGTCCGTCAGGACGGAGCGCAGGTCCTCCTGGCGCACCGACTGCTCGAACTGCACCAGCATCGTCGTGCCGGACGTGAACTCGATGCCCGGGCGCAGCGCCGGTGGGATCGCCAGGAGTACCAGCGAGGCGACGATCGCCAGCCCGCTGATGAGGAAGAACCGACTTCGGATACCGACGAGGTCAATCTGCTTCACGCCTGTGACTCCCCTCGGGCGGTCGTGTCCGGGGTGAGCTCCGGGAGGAACCAGTCATGTCGCCGCGCGATGCCGGTACCGACGAGCGCGTGCATGAACGTCCGCGTCACGACGATCGCCGAGAACATCGAGACGAGGACGCCGGCGGCCAGCGTAATCGCGAAGCCCTGCACCAGCGGCGCATCGAACGCACCCAGCAGGGGCACCTCAATGCCGCCGCCGAGGACGTAGAGGATGAGACAGGTGATCAGCGTGGTGACGTTGGAGTCGCGGATCGACGGCCATGCACGCGCGAAGCCTGCGTCGATGGCGGCCGCGTACGACCGGCCGGCGCGCATCTCCTCCTTCATCCGCTCGAAGATCAGGATATTCGCGTCCACCGCCATGCCGACGGACAGCACGAACGCACCGATGCCGGCGAGCGTGAGGGTGACCGGGACGATCTTGAACACGGCCAGTGTCAGCACCGTGTAGACGACCAGCGCACCGGACGCGACCAGCCCGGGCAGCCGGTAGTACAGCGTCATGAACAGCACGACCAGCATCAGGCCGATCTCGCCGGCCAGCACGGAACGCTGCACGGAGTCGGTGCCCAGCGTCGCGTCCACGGACTGCTCCTGCAGGACCGACAACTCAAGCGGCAGGGCCCCGGCGTTCAACTGGATCACCAGCTCACGGGCGCGCTCCAGCGTCAGCCCGGTGATGGTGCCGGAGTCGCTGATCACGGCCTGGACCACCGGTGCAGACAGGAGTTCGCTGTCCAGGAAGATCGCGATCTGACTGCCCAGCCGCCGCGTGGTGATCTGCCGGAACAACTCCCCGCCGTCGCCCTGGAACTCGAAGCCCGTGTACGGGTTGCCGAGCTGGTCGAAGCCGACGAAGGCGTTGGAGCGCAGGAAGCGGCCGGTGAGGGCGACTGGCTGGCCGTTGATGACGCCGGTCGCGCGCTGCCACTGGTTGTTCGCGTCACACGCGCCAACGGAGGCGATGTCGGCCGTGGCCGGCTCGCAGAACAGCAGCTGCGCCGTGCGCCCCAGGAGCGAGCGCGCTTCCTCCGGGGTCATGCCGGGCAACTGCACGGAGATGCCGGTCTGGCCCTGGCGCGTGATCTCCGCCTCGGTGAGGCCGGAGGCGTCCACGCGGCGGCGCAGCACGCGGATGGTGCCGTCGATCGCGCTCTCGATCTCGCCGTCGAAGTCCTCGGGCACCTCGGCGTTCAGGAGCAGACGGGTGCCGCCCTGGAGGTCGAGGCCCAGGCGCATCCGCTCACGCTCGAAGTCGCCGATCGTCAGGCCGCGGCCCGCGGGCCAGGAGACGCCTGCCGGGAAGAACCGATCCGGCTGGGACGGCCAGATGAAGTAGAGCGCAGCGAGCGTCAGCACCAGGATGCCGGCGACCGGAAGGAACCGGCGAAGTCGGCTCACGAGTTACCGGCCCGTCCAGGAACGGCCGCGCGGACGGAGTGACGGGGCAATGCAGGACGCACTAGTCGTCGTCCTCGTCATCGTCTTCCCAGTCGTCTTCTTCGTCCTCGTCATCGTCGTCCCAGTCGTCGTCGTCATCCTCGTCGTCGTCATCGTCCCAGTCGTCGTCATCCTCGTCGTCATCGTCCCAGTCGTCGTCATCTTCGTCGTCGTCGTCCCAGTCGTCTTCGTCCTCTTCGTCATCGTCGTCGCCGCCCTCTTCGTTGTCGGCGCGCTCCCAGGTGTCGGGCTCTTCGTCCGAGAGACGGCGACGGGCAACGATGGCTTCGGCGGCGAGGACCGCATCCCCGCCGGCGAGCGCGATGCTCGCGGGGCGTGCAAAGACGCGGACCGATGCGGACTCGCGCGTGATGGCGACCGGGGCGGCGGAGGACAGCATCTGCATGGAACGACCCTCGTGGCTGCGTACTGGTGCTGGCGTCTGACTGCGCGTGCGCGCTGCGGCGATCTTGCGGTCCATCATCGGTCGGCGTGCGAAGCCGCGTCGGCGGCATCCTCTGCGGTCTGGGCGCTGGTGTCCACGGTCGAGAACGCCGAGGGATCAGTGTCTGATGCTTCCGGCCGACGCGCGATTGACTCCACCGCGGTAGGCGTCCCCCGGAGGATCACGCCGGGCGCCACCTCCAGCAGGATCTCCATCGGGCGATCCTCGTACGTGTTGATCTCCACCACGGTCGCATAGAACCCGGCGGTGGTCAGCACCTCGTCACCGATCGCCAGCGTGGAGATATCACGACGGTGGCGGCGCTGCTGCGCCATCACGGGCCGCAGGAGGATGAAGTAGAAGGCCGCGACGACCGCCAGCAGGACGGTGATGTACTCCACTACTGGTCCTCGTCCCGCGTGGACACGGCGTCCAGTTTGATCAGGTCGTCCTTCGAGTCCAGGTGGTCCACGTACAGCGTCCCGTTGACGTGGTCAACCTCGTGCTCCAGCGCCTGTGCCAGCAGGTCGTCCTCCGACCTGATCCGGATCTCCCGGCCATGCTCGTCCAGCGCCTTCACGGCGACCGCGACCGAACGCGTGATGTTGCCCCGGTACCCCGGCACGGAAAGGCAGCCCTCGTCCAGACGGCGCTCCCCGGAGCGCTTTGTGACCTCCGGGTTGATGAGGGCGAACGGCGGCTCGTCCGGCAGGCCAATGACCACCACGCGCAGCGGCACGCCGATCTGCGGCGCCGCGAGCCCCACGCCGTGCGCCGCGTACATCGACTCCGTCATGTCCTCGATCAGCCGCCTGATCGAGTCGTCGATGCGCGACACCTTGCGCGCGGGCTTGCGCAGCGCGGGGTCACCGAGGTAGCGGATCGGCCGGACCGTCATACGTTCTTCCGGGGCTGTTCAGGCGTCGGCCGATTGTATCGTCCGCCCCGGGGAGCGTCTCCGAAACGTCAATTCACCACCAGCGGGTCGACATCCACCACCCACCCCGGGGGCAGTTCGTCAAGGTCGCGCAGGAGCGCGGAGGGATCGTCGCCCCGCACCAGGATCGACCACCGGTTTCGCCCGCGGACGCGTGCTACCTGCGGCGGTGTCGGCCCGGTGACCTCAATGCCGGGGCGGTCGACGGCGAGCGTCCGCAACTCCGTCACCATGCGCCTCGCCTCCTCGACCGCGTAGGCGGCGTTGGTGTGCTGGAAGAGCAGGCGCACCATGCGCTTGAAGGGCGGGTAGCCACGCTCCAGGCGCCAGGCCAGTTCACGCTCGAAGAAGCCGTCCACGTCATGCACCGCCGCGAAGGCGATCGCGTCCTCCTCCGGCCGTAGCGTCTGCACGATCACCCGGCCGTTGCGCTCGGCGCGCCCGGCGCGCCCCGCGACCTGCACCAGCAACTGGAAGGTCCGCTCCCGGGAGCGGAAGTCGCCCTCGCGCAGCGAGTAGTCGGCCAGCACCACCCCCACCAGCGTGACGAGCGGCAGGTCCAGGCCCTTCGCGATCATCTGCGTCCCCACCAGCACGTCCGCCTCCCGCCGCTGGAAGGCGCCGAGGATCGCCTCGTGCTGTTCGCGCGTGCGCGCGGTGTCGCGGTCCCAGCGCAGGACGCGCGCCGTGGGGAAGTTCCGGCGCACCTCCGACTCCACCTGCTGGGTACCGGCGCGCAGCGGACGCAGGGGCAGCCCGCAGCCGGCCTCCTGGCAGGCGGGTGGGAGCCGGCGGGAGCGCCCACACTGGTGGCAGATCAGCCGCCCGTCATCGTGCAGTGACATCGAGACATCGCACGAGGAGCAGGTGGGCGAGTGGCCCCGTGCGCAGAGGAGATAACCGGCGAAGCCGCGCCGGTTCAGGAACAGGATCGCCTGCTCGTCCCGGTCCAGCACCTCGCCCAGCGCCTCCACGAGGCGGGGTGAGAACAGGCGATTCACGCCGTGCATGTCCACCAGTTCGACCTCCGGGAGGTCGGACACCGGCCACAGGCGCACCTCGCCCGTCTGAGGGTCCTCCACGGCACGGATCCGCCGGGGCAGGTCGACCCGCTCCAGCCGGCCCTCGGCGGCGGCCAGCCAGGACTCGGCGTCCGGCGTCGCCGTCCCCAGCACCACGGCCGCACCCACCCGGCGCCCCAGTTCCAGCGCCACCGTGCGCGCGTCGTACCGCGGCGCCGGCTCGTGCTGCTTGTAACTCCACTCGTGGGCCTCGTCGATCACGATCAACCCGAGGTCTGGCTGGGGGGCGAAGACGGCGGATCGGGAGCCGATCACCACGTCGTAGCGGCCGTCTGCGATGGCGTGCCACTGGTCGTACGCCTCACCCAGCGACAGGCCGGAGTGCAGGACGCCCACGCGGCCCGGGAACCGCTCCGCGAACCGACGCACGGTCTGCGGCGTCAGCGCGATCTCCGGCACCAGCACGATCGCCCGGCGTCCCCGCTCGATCGTGTGCCGGAGCGCCTCGAGGTACACCTCCGTCTTGCCGCTCCCGGTGACGCCCCAGAGCAGGATGCCCTGCCCCTCCCGCGCGTCGATCGCGTCGCGGACAACGGCGGCGGCGGCGCGCTGGGCCAATTGCTGAGCAGCTTTTTCGAGCGCTCGGGTTATCCGGTGCAGGTGCTGGAGAAGGACGACTGGGCGCAGGCACCGGCCTGGTTTGCGAATGCCGGGCTGGTGCTTATGGCGGTGCCGATCGAGCACACCTGCGCGATTATCCGCGCCCTGCCCGCGTTGCCCGC
>PHBR01000116.1 GCA_002840675.1 Chloroflexi bacterium HGW-Chloroflexi-9 | reverse complement strand
CAGCCGCTACTAGTTCTGACTAACCCGCTCGTCCGGGCAGCGTCGCAAGACGCATCGGATGGCCCCCCGAGCGAATGGAAGGCCCCGGCGCAATGCGCCGGGGCCTTCTTCTTCTCTCTCCCGCACCATCAAACGCCCGAGGCACCCCCTCGGCCCTGAGGGTTCGGGCTGGTACGGTTGTTCCCTCACCACACACGCGATCTCGTCTGAAATCGCGAGGCGGCACGCCTCGCCGGGAGTCCCCATGGACCAGTCCACCACCGTCACCGCCGATGCCCTGGCCTCTGATACCGGGCGCGTCGAGGGCCCTCGCGCGGAGCGCACCGACCTGCGCAACGTCGCCATCATCGCGCACGTCGACCACGGCAAGACCACCCTGGTGGACGGCATGCTCAAGCAGTCCGGCCACATCGACCAGCGCGTCGAGATGGCCGACCGCGTGATGGACTCCACTGACCTGGAGCGCGAGAAGGGCATCACCATTCTCGCGAAGAACACCGCCGTCACCTACAACGGCGTGAAGATCAACATCATCGACACCCCCGGCCACGCCGACTTCGGTGGCGAGGTGGAGCGCGGCCTCACGATGGTGGACGGCGTCCTTCTGCTCGTCGACGCGTCCGAGGGCCCCCTGCCCCAGACCCGCTTCGTCCTCCGCAAGGCGCTCGCCAACCACCTCCCGGTCATCCTCGTCGTCAACAAGATCGACCGCCCGGACGCCCGCATCGACGAGGTCCTGAACGAGGTCTACGAGCTCTTCCTGGACCTGGACGCGACCGAGGAGCAGTTCGACTTCCCGATCGTCTACTGCAACGCCCGCGCCGGTCAGGCTTCGCTGGACAAGGACGTGCCCGGCACGGACCTGAAGCCGCTCTTCGACCTGCTGCTGCAGCGCATCCCGCCCCCGTCTTACGAGGAGGGCCACGGCCTGCAGGCGCTGGTCACGAACCTGGACGCCTCCCCCTACCTGGGCCGCCTGGCGATCTGCCGTGTCATGAACGGCACGATCCGCAAGGGCCAGATGGTCTCCTGGTGCCGCCAGGACGGCAGCATCCAGGCCACCCGCGTCACCGAGCTCTACGTCACAGAGTCCCTCGAGCGCGTCGAGGCGGCGGAGGCGGGCCCGGGCGAGATCATCGCCGTCGCCGGCATGTCGGAGATCACCATCGGCGAGACGCTGGCGGACCCGGACCAGCCGCGCCCGCTGCCCGTGATCCGCGTGGACGAGCCGAGCCTGTCGATGACGATCGGCATCAACACCTCGCCGCTCGCCGGCCGCGAGGGCAAGTTGCTCACCGCACGCCTGCTGAAGAACCGGCTGGACGCGGAGGTCATCGGCAACGTCTCCATCCGCGTGCTGCCCTCCGACCGCCCGGACGCCTGGATCGTGCAGGGCCGTGGCGAACTGCAGCTGGCCGTGCTCGTCGAGACGCTGCGCCGCGAGGGCTTCGAGCTCACCGTCGGCCGCCCCGAGGTGGTGACGAAGCAGGTCGATGGCAAGACGCACGAGCCGGTTGAGCAGATGACGATCGACGCGCCCGAGGAGTTCCTGGGCGTGATCACGCAGGTGATGGCGCTCCGCAAGGGCCAGTTGCAGCGCACCGTGAACCACGGCTCCGGCCGCATCCGCCTGGACTACATCGTCCCGTCACGAGGCCTCATCGGCTTCCACACGGAGTTCCTGACGGAGACGCGCGGCACGGGCCTGGCGCACCACGTCTTCCACGGCTACGAGCCCTGGTACGGCGAGATCCGCACCCGCACCAACGGGTCGATGGTCGCGGACCGCCCCGGTCCGTCCACCGGCTACGCGATCATGAGCCTGCAGGACCGCGGCGCCCTCTACATCGGCCCTGGCATCGAGGTCTACGAGGGGATGATCGTCGGCGAGAACGCCCGCGCGGACGACATGGACGTGAACATCACGCGTGAGAAGAAGCTCACCAACATGCGCTCGTCCAACTCGGACGCCACCGAGAAGCTGATCCCGCCTCGGGCCTTCTCGCTGGAGCAGGCGCTGGAGATGCTCCGCCAGGACGAATGCCTGGAGGTCACCCCGCACTCGATCCGCCTGCGCAAAGTCATCCTGAACCAGAACGACCGCTCGCGCGCCTCCAAGAAGTGACCGAGGCGCCTCGGGCGCCCCGCAGACAACGAGAAGCCCCGGTTACCCGGGGCTTCTTGCTATTCGGATCCGCTCGCGGTGAGCCTGTCGAACCGCAGCCGCCGTCCCGCGAGGCCCGGATGAACCCCCGACGGCCCGAGGGCATCCCGACAGCCTGTCGCGGGCGCGGCGCGCCCGCCCTCACCCCCTGCCCCCTCTCCCGGTGGGAGAGGGGATGCATTGTGATGGGGGTTCCACCCCCATCACGGCTTTGCCCCGGGTCGCTCGCCGCGACCGGCGGGCGATGCGTCGCCACGCGCGCACAGATGCCCGGAACGGGGGCGAAGAACCTGATGGGGGTGAAACCCCCATCAGTAACCATCCCCCTCGCCCGCGCCGGGCGAGGGGGCAGCCCCCCGGCGTAGCCGGGATACCCGGCTGGAGGGAGTGGGCCGCCCCACTATCGAGCAACCACATCACACACCGCGCCGATGACGCGCGCGCTTGCGGCGCGGATCGGTGACCGGTAGAAGTGTCGAATGACCAACGCCCATCGCATCACCCCGGCGCAGTTCGCTGAGAAGTGGCTGGCGAGCGAACGACGCGAGCGCGCGTCCTCGCAGGAGCACTTCATCGACCTCTGCCGGATGCTCGGCTTCTCGACGCCGAACGACCCGGGCTCGACCCCGGACTGGTACGCCTTCGAGAAGGGCGCCGAGAAGACGGATGGCCGCGACGGGTTCGCAGATGTCTGGCGCCGCGCCTGTTTCGCCTGGGAATACAAGGGTGCGCACAAGGATCTGGGCGCGGCCTACGGGCAGTTGCTGGAGTACCGCGAGGCGCTGGAGAACCCGCCGATCCTGGTGGTCTCCGACATGGACCGGATCATCATCCGGACCAACTTCAACAACACCAAGACGAGGGTCTGGGAGTTCACCCTCGCGGACCTCCGCGACGCACCGGCCGAGGCGTTGCGCGTCCTCCGCCTGATCTTCACGAGCCCCGAGGCCCTCCGCCCCGACCGCTCGCCCGAGGTGGTGACGAAGGCGGCCGCCGACCACTTCGCCTCGATCGCGCGGTCGATGAGCGAGCGGGGGCATGAGCCGCTGGCGGTGGCGCACTTCCTGAACCGCGTGCTGTTCTGCCTGTTCGCGGAGGACGTGGGACTGCTCCCGACGGGCCTGATGACCGAACTCGTGCGCAACCGCGCCGCCAGCCCGGTCGAGTTGAACGAGGGGCTGCGCGAACTCTTCGGGAAGATGTCCGTCGCCGGCCCCGACCGGCACTTCGGCACGCACCGCATCGCCTGGTTCAACGGCGGACTGTTCGACGGCGCCCCGGTGATCCCGTTCACGCGCGAGGAGATCGTCTCCGTGCGCGAGGCGGCGAACCTGGACTGGTCGCAGGTGGAGCCCGCCATCCTCGGCACGCTGTTCGAGCGCGGCCTGGACCCCGCGAAGCGCGGACAACTGGGCGCGCACTACACCGACCGCGCGAAGATCGACATGGTTGTCGACCCGGTCGTGATGACCCCGCTGCTCCGCGAGTTCGAGGCGATGAAGGAGCGCGTGGATGCGCTGATGGCCGGGCGCACGCCCAGCCCCCTCACGCGCGAGGGCACGCGCCGCGCGAACCTCCCCACGTGGGAGCGGGAGGCCGAGGCGGCGTGGCGCACGTTCCTGGCGCGGCTGCGCGCCGTGCGCGTGCTGGACCCGGCCTGCGGCTCCGGCAACTTCCTGTACGTGACGCTCCGCAAGTTGAAGGACCTGGAGCAGCAGGCGCTCCAGTGGGGCTCGGAACGGCTCCGCCTCACCGGCGACTTCCCGGACGTGGGGCCGC
Organism: Chloroflexi bacterium HGW-Chloroflexi-9; assembly: GCA_002840675.1. GTDB lineage: Bacteria > Chloroflexota > Dehalococcoidia > UBA2979 > UBA2979 > W-Chloroflexi-9. The sequence goes on along the minus strand of PHBR01000116.1, from coordinate 2,902 downwards.
AGAACGTGCTGGGGATCGAGATCAATCCCTACGCGAAGGAACTCGCCGGCGTCTCCATCTGGATCGGCCACATCCAGTGGATGCTGGAGAACGGCTACGCCTTCCCCAACGACCCCGTCCTCCGCCCGCTCGACAACATCGAACTCCGCGACGCCATCCTCGCCCGCGACGACCGGGGCCGCCCCGTACCCGCCGAGTGGCCCGCCGCCGACTTCATCGTCGGCAACCCGCCCTTCCTGGGCGGCAACTTCATCCGGGCAGGCCTCGGTGACGCGTATGTGGAGGCCTTGTTCGAAACGTGGAGCGACCAAGTCCCTCCGTTCTCGGATCTCGTCTGCTACTGGCACGAGAAGGCACGGGAGCAGATCGACACCGGAAAGTCGAAGCGTGCCGGGCTCCTCGCGACCAACTCGATCCGTGGTGGTGTGAACCGTCGAGTGCTTGAAAGGATCAAGGAGACTGGAGACATCTTCATGGCGTGGTCCGACGAGCCATGGATTGTCGAAGGCGCGGCCGTCCGGGTCTCGATCATTGGACAAGATGCTGGCGTTGAGGCCAATGCAGCCCTCAACGGACGTCTCGTAGGGGAGATCAACCCCGACCTCACGGCAAGCGCTGACCTCACCAAGGCCGCGCAACTCATCGAGAACACTGGTGTCTGTTTCATGGGCCCCTCACCCAAGGGGCCGTTCGACATCACACGCGACATCGCCGAAGACATGCTCCGTACGCACGGGAACCCGAACGGGCGGCCCAACAGTGATGTTGTCCGCCCAGTGGTGAGCGGAACAGATCTGGTTCGTCGGAGCCGCGACCTCTGGACTATCGACTTCGGACTCAAAACGGAACAGAGTGCCGCACAGTACGAGAAGCCCTTCGAGTACGCGAAGGCGCACGTGTTTCCAGTTCGGACCGCGAACCGGCGATCGTCCTACGCGCAGAACTGGTGGCGGTACGCTGAACCGCGACCGGGCCTAAGGGCGGCGGTATCGAGCCTGCCACGGCACCTCGTAACCCCAGCACTTGCCAAGCATCGGGTATTCGTGTGGCTGGTGACGGACTACCTCTGCAATCAGCAGACACTCGTCGTCGCACGCGAGGATGACTACGCGTTCGGCGTGCTGCACTCGCGCGTGCACGAGCGGTGGTCGCTGCGCACGGGGACGAGCCTGGAGGATCGCCCCCGCTACACGCCGACCACGACGTTCGAGACCTTCCCGTTCCCGTGGCCGCTGAACACGCCCGACGCCGCGCTGACGCCGGAGCAGGCGGCGCACCGAGACGCCATCGGTGCCGCGGCGAAGGCGCTGGACGAGGCACGCTCGCGCTGGCTGAACCCGCCGGAACTCGTGCGGGAGGAGCCGGACGTCGTCCCCTCGCTCCCGCCCCGCCTGATCCCGGTGGACGAGGACGCCGCGAAGGAACTCGCGAAGCGCACCCTGACCAACCTCTACAACGCCCGCCCGGCATGGCTCGCCAACCTCCACGCCGACCTCGACCGCGCCGTCCTGGCCGCCTACGGCTGGCCGGAGGAGATCGAGGAGGAGCCGATGCTGGCGGCGCTCCTCGCGCTGAACCTCGAGCGGGCCGCGGGGCAAGGCTGACCACGGCTGTTATCATCCCGCCCGCGGGCGGACTGCCCGAGGGTGATCGACGGGGAAGAGGAGACGGCTGATGCCGAACCACCTGGATGGGAAGACGGCGATTGTGACCGGCGGCGGGCGCGGCATCGGGCGGGGCATCGCCCTCGCGCTGGCCGGGCAGGGCGCGCGCGTCATCGTCAATGACTTCGGCGGCAACGTGGAGGGCACGGGCACGGACGAGTCGCCCGCCAACGACGTGGTCTACGAGATCAAGCAGCGCGGCGGCATCGCAGAGCCGAACTACGCGGACGTCTCCGACCACCGCGCCGCCGAGGCGCTCGTGGGCCAGGCGATCAACACCTGGGGGCACCTGGACATCCTCGTCAACGTCGCGGGCATCCTCCGCGAGCGCATGATCTTCAACATGACGGAGGAGGAGTGGGACGCCGTGGTCCGCGTGCACCTGAAGGGCACGTACAACACGACCCACTTCGCCTCCATCCACTGGCGCTCGGAGCGTCGTGGTGGGCGGCTGATCAACTTCACGTCCACGGCTGGCATCAACGGCTCGCCGGGCCAGCCGAACTACGCGGCGGCGAAGGCCGGCCTGATCGGCTTCACGAAGTCGTGCGCGAACGCCCTCGGCCGCTACGGGGTCACCTCGAACGCGATCGCGCCGGGCGCGGCGACGCGCATGACGGACCGAGGCCGGGCGAACGCGGACGCGACGCGTTCCGGCAACGCGGAGAGCGCGCGCGTCGCCGGCAGCGAGCGTGACCCGGAGAACGTGGCGCCGATCGTGGTGTACCTGTGCTCGGACGAGGCGGCGAACGTGTCCGGCCGCACCATCGGTGCGTCGGGGTACCGCGTGAGCCTCTACAGCGACATGGAGATCGAGCGGGAGATCTACAACGACGGCCCGTGGGACCTCGACCGGCTGTTCGAGCTGGCACCGAAGTCGATCTTCCGAGGCCTGGAGCCGCCGTCCGGCGATCTCCTCCGCACCGGCGCCTAGTCGCTCGGCGCGACCGCCGGGGGCTGCCGCCGTCGTCTGCGCAGGGTCGAGGGCGGCGAGCCGGGTCGACGATTCCACGAGGGGGGCGCGAGAGCGTCCCCCTCTCTGCGTGCTCGCGGCCCGCGCGGCGCGGCTCGTCGGGGGCTTGAGGCGGCGAGTGGGGCCGCATCGGGCGCTGCGCGCCCGCCCTCACCCCCTGCCCCCTCTCCCGGTGGGAGAGGGGGATGAGTTTCGATGGGGGTTGCACCCCCATCGAGGCTTCGCCCCCGCCAGGTGCAGCTGCTCCGCAGTGCACGCAGAGGAG
>PHBR01000115.1 GCA_002840675.1 Chloroflexi bacterium HGW-Chloroflexi-9 | reverse complement strand
GCGGCGCAGCACGCGACGACAGAGCACGCCCGCGTGCGCTGGCAGCACGCCTCCGCCGTCGCGCTGGCCACCCGCCCCGGCGAGCAGACGCTCCTCGGCTGGATCGCACGGCACCCGCTGCTCGCGGCGTCTGACCTGGCCGAGTTGCTCCGCGAGCCCGCGGCGCTCGTCGAGCGGCGGCTGGAGTGGCTCCTGCGCTGCCGCGTGGTCGCGCCGGTGCCTCCGCATCAACCCATGACGACCGAAGGAAAGACTGTATGAGCCCCGACGACGACGTCCGCTACGTCCTCACCGAGCAGGGGATGCGTTTCCTCGCCGCCCGTGCCGGCGTCCCTTTGTCCATGTTCGGGGAGCACGGGGCGGTGACGTATGTGAAGGAGGCGGATCAGGGCCACCCCGAGCGCGCCGTGCGCCACGTGGAGCACACGCTCGGCCTCAACCGCTTCATGGTCGGCCTGGCGCGGGACGCGCGGGCACGCGGGTGGCTGCTTGCCGAGTGGCGCAACGAGGCCGAGTCGACCTGCCGCTTCGTCGACCAGACGGGCCGGCCGGCATGGATCCGGCCCGACGCCTCCGGCCTGGTCGGCATCGGTGACGAGCGCGTGCCGTTCCTGGTCGAGTACGACCGCGGGACGCTGGACGGCGGCGACTACTCCGGCAAGTTCGAGGGCTACCGGCGGTACTACGCGAGCGAGGCGTGGCGCGTGGCGTTGGCGCGCGAGCCTGTGCTGCTGTTCGTCTGCAGTGACGACCGTGCCGAGCGCCGTGTGATCGAAGCCGTCAGCGCGGCGGCCATCGCTGCTCCCGTCTTCGCGACCGCGGAGTGGCGATTCGCACGCGATCCCGCCAACCCCGCGGGAGCACTGGGGCAGATCTGGCAGGCCGCATCGGGCGGTGGGCCGAGGCGATCACTCGTTCCGCTGCCGGTGGATTCCGACGCAGCAGGCGCAACCAGGAAGTCCGGTGGCGGGGTGTACGAGCGCCCTCGCCGGCTCGGGGCGGGCGTTGAAACCAGCGGTCGCCCGGAACAGGAGCACTGATCATGCACGAACCCATCACCGTGAACGTGGCCACGGCCGCCAGGCTCGTGGGGGTGTCACGGGCGGCGCTCTACCCGCTCGTGATGTCGGGCGACATCCCCTCCTTCAAGGTGGGGCGCCGACGCCTCGTGCCCGTCGCAGGCCTGGAGGCGTGGGCGGCCCGCGCCGCGCGTGACGAGGTGGAGCACGGTGACTGAACCGGCTGCGACGTGACGGAATCAGGGGACAGGCCGGGCACGCGTGAGGCACACTGGCGGCGGCACCTAGACAGGGCAGAGCTAGGTGAGGAGCGAAGGAGGATGCGTGAAAAGCATCGGCGGGCCGCCGGTGAGGGCTCCGTCTACCAGCGTCCGGATGGACGCTGGGTCGCGGCACTCTCGTTCGGCTACGGCCCGGGAGGCAAACGGACACGACGGAAAGTGTCCGTGCGCACGAAGACCGCTGCCGTCGAAGCGCTTGCGGCGTTGCGCCGGGACCGCGATGACGGGCTCGCGGTCACGACCCGTGTCACGGTCGCGACGTGGCTGGAGGAGTGGCTCCGGGACCACGCCCGGGTCACGACGCGTCCGAATACGTACCGGACGTACGAGCAGATCGTGAGGCAGCATCTCGTGCCAGCGCTCGGTCGGCACCGGCTGGACCGGCTCACGCCTGCGGACGTGGCCGGGTACCTACAGGTGAAGTCGGAGAAGCTGTCGCCGAAGACCTGTCAGCACCATCACGCCGTGCTGCGTCGGGCCCTTCGCAAGGCCGAGGAGTACGGCTACGTGCACCGCAACGTGGCGCGGGTGGTGACCCCGCCAAGCGGGAACGGCCAGGCGGGGAAGTGGATGGACGAGGAGCAGGCCCGCGCGTTCGTGGCCTCGATCGTCGGCCATCCGCTCGAGTCACTGTTCGTCCTGGCGGCGTCGACGGGCCTGCGGCGTGGCGAGGTGCTGGGCGTGACGTGGGATGCGGTGGACCTCGACGAGGGCACCCTGCGTGTGCAGCGGGCACTGTACCGCTACGGCGGTGCGTACCACCTGGACACGCCGAAGTCCCGTAAGAGCTACCGCACCGTCACACTGCCGGCGCCGGTGGTGCGCCTGCTGCGGATGCGTCGTGCCCGCCAGGTCGAGTCCCGCCTCGCGCGGGGTGCGGCATGGGAGGACCGGTGGAACCTCGCGTTCACGGACGACTGCGGCCGTCCGCTGGCCGGCGAGACGGTGACGCACGCCTTCCAGGCGGCGCTGCAGGCGGCTGGACTGCCGAGGTTCCGCTTCCACGACCTGCGTCACTCGGCCGCGACCTTCCTGATCGCTGCGGGGATCCCGCTCAAGCATGTCTCGGACGTGCTGGGTCACAGCACGATCGCGATCACGGCCGACATCTATGGGCATCTGCTCGACGAGTCGAACCGGGCAGCCGGTGAGGCGATCGGGCGGACGCTGTTCGGAGCCCGGTAATGGGCCGGACTACCTGCGTTGGCTCCCGGTGTGGCTCCCGGGGCCTCTCCGCTCTTTGTTCCCTCCGTCACAATCAACCAGAAAGCCCTGTATTTACTTGGTGCCGGGGGAGGGGGTCGAACCCTCACGCTCTTCCGAGCCGCGGGGTTTAAGCCCGCTGCGTCTGCCATTTCGCCACCCCGGCACGAGGCGCCTCGCGCGACCTCGATTCTAGGCGGTCGGCGCGCGGAGGACGTGCCCGCGGTCGGGTGTCCGAGGCGGCTCGTCGGCCGCCCGCGCGGCTGTGGAACGGGTAGGATGCGCGCGAAGCCGAGCCATCGTGCGCGCTCGGCAGGAGCGCGGAGGCAAGTCATGGCGATCCTCGTTGTCCTGGTCGGGCTGCTGGCGGCGGTGGCTGCCGGAGCGGTGCTCCTGTTCACCGTCGGGACCGTCGCGGCCGTCGTCGGAGTGATCGCCATCCTCGCGCTGGTCGGGGTGGCGCTGTTCGTTGTGCAGACGATCCGCACCATCGCCCTCGCCGCGCTCGGCATCGTGCTGGTGGCGGCGCTCGGCTTCGGCGGCCTGAGCGCCTACCAGCTGTACAGCGCCCTCGGGAACTTCGATGGCGAGGCCGACGCGGCGGACCCGGCCGCCCTCGCCTCCGCGACGGCGAAGATGGATGCCGCGAAGGCAGAGGCCGGCTTCCGCGTCGAACTGACCCAGGAGGAACTGGGGGCCGTCCTGCAGGACGCGCTCGTGTCCGCGGAGGACAACCCGATCCGCCGCGTGGACCTGACGGTCGTCGATGGTGAGGACGGCGAACCGGGCGCCATCGACTTCGCCGTTACGTTCAAGAACGGGTCGCTCTCCGGTGACGGGCGCGTGGGCGCGAATCTGGACGCGGGCGAACTCCAGATCGAGGTGCACGAGGTCTCGCTGGGACGCCTCTCGTTGCCGGGCGTCGCCACCGGCGCGATGGAGGAACTGATCCAGACCGTGCTCGACCTGAACGACCGGCTCGCCGAGTCGCGCGCGGACGTGCAGGCGGTGGAGATCGGCAGCGGACGCGTGCTGGTGGTGGGCACCACCGGCGGCGGTGCGGTGCTGACCTCCGGATCGCTGCTCTCCGCGATCGCGCAGAACGCGGAGAGTCTCGCCGGGGCCGTCACGCCGCCGGCTGAGACGGTGGCGGCGGGCACCGTGAACGGCACGACCGCCGAGGGCGCGCGCTACGTCGTCGCGCTCGGCGACTCGCTCGCCGCGAACGTCGGTGTGAGCGCCGCGGCCCAGGGCTACGTGTCGCGCTTCCACCGCGAGGTGTCCGAGCGCGACGGCACCACCTACGGCCTCCGCAACTTCGGCATCTCGGGTGAGACCTCCGGCTCGCTGATCCGCGGCGGGCAACTGGAGGAGGCGCTGTCCTTCATCCGCGCGAACGACGTGGCGTACGTCATCATCGACATCGGGGCGAACGACCTGCTCGGCCACCTCGGGTCCGGCGACTGCTCGGAGAGCCTGCAGGCGCCGGCCTGCCAGGCGCGTCTGCAGCCGACGCTGCAGACGTACCGCGCGAACCTCGACCGCATCCTGCGCGACCTGGACGGCGCGGCGGATGGCGCGACGGTGGTCCTGCTGACAACGTACAACCCGTTCTCGCTCGGCTTCGGGGGTGACCTCACGCTGGAGGTGGCATCGAACGAGGCGACCGTGGCGCTGAACGCGGTCGCGCAGGAGGTGGCGGGCACATATGGCGTGCTGGTGGCTGATGGCGCGACGCCGCTCCGAGGCACCACCGCCGCGACCACGCTGATGCTCCAGTCGCCGCCAGACATCCACCCGAACGCGATCGGCTACTCGCTGCTGGCGCAGGCGCTCCTGGACGCCCTTCCGTAGGGGGAAGGGCGAGGCCGGGCGCTCGTGGCGGCATCTGCTCGTAGACTGGGTAGATGCTGTTCTCCACGAGCGTCCACGAGCCGATCCGCCAGGGGCAGGTGACCCTCACCCTCCGCCGCTGGAAGCGACCGCAGGCGAAGGCGGGCGGCCGTTATCGTCTGCACACCCACGGCGTGATCGAGGTCACGGACGTGCGCGTGGTCGCGCGCGAAGACGTGACGCCCGCGGACGCCTGGGCCGCTGGCTTCGACTCGCCGGACGAGGCGCTCGCCGGCCTCGAGCGGTTCGAGGGTGACCTGTACCGCGTCGAGTTCCGCTATGTGGGCGACCTGCCGGACGAGCGCGCGGCGCTGGCCGCGGACGATGACATCGAGGAGGGCGAGCAGGAGGAGATCCTCGCGCGCCTCGCGAAGATGGACGGCGGCGGGCGCGGCGAATGGACGCTGGACCTGCTGCGCCTGATCGGCGCGAACGAGGGCGTGCGCGCGGAGAACCTGGCGAAGCGCGTCGGGCGCGAGACGGTGCGTTTCAAGGCGGACGTGCGCCGGCTGAAGGCGCTCGGGCTCACCGAGAGCCTGGAGGTGGGCTACCGCCTCAGCCCTCGTGGCGCCGCGCTGCTCCGCTCGCTCGGGCCGGTCGAGGCGTAAGCACATGGCCACCGAGGAGCGTGAGGCGCGGATGCGCGCGGTGCTGGAGCGCCGCCAGTTCGACCTGCAGGTCGTCGTCGACCACGTCCATGACCCCCACAACGCCGCCGCGATCCTGCGCTCGGCGGACGGCTTCGGCCTCCACACCGTGAACCTGCTATACGCGCGTGAGGAGTTCCCGGAGATTTCCAACCCCGTCTCCGCGTACACGAAGAAGTGGCTGGAGATACGCCGCTTCGAGGACGCCGACACGCTGGTCTCCACGCTACATGCGGACGGTATGCGCGTGTATGCGACGAACCTGGCCGGGGACGCGCTCGACTTCCGCGAGGTCGACTGGACGCAGCCTTCGGCGGTGGTCTTCGGGAACGAACACCGGGGCTGCACGCCCGAGGTGATCGAGCGCGCGGACGCGAACGTGGTCATCCCCATGCAGGGCTTCGCGCAGTCGTTCAACGTCTCCGTCTCGGCCGCGATCATCCTCGCGGAGGCGCACCGCCAGCGCGCTGCGGCCGGCCTGCTCACCCCTGCCTGGAGCGAGCGCCACGAGGCGATCCTGCGCGATTGGCTGCGCCGCGACCTGTACCGCGGCCACGAATAGCGTCACCCGGCTCCTCCCGTATCTGTCGCGCCCGCGGCGGCTGTCACACATCTGTGACGGCTGCTGCTGGATACGGAGAGCATGCCTTAGTGCCGTCTGTCCGAGCCTCGGGCCGGCGCGAGGTGGTCAGGAGGACCAGATGACGACCGAACAGCCCATGGTGAGCAGGATCCTGCAGGGCGCCACGCACATCCTCCACCGGGCGTCAGCGCCGGATGCCAGCAGCGAGGTGGTTCCCGGTGGCGAATCGAGCATCGCGCCGCACGACTCGGGCTGGGCGGAGCTGCTGAGCCGCGACGCCACCGTCCGCTACGGCCGGGGCCACCTGATGATCTGGCCGGGTGTGAAACCGGACCCGACGGCGAACGGCACCGCCCGCGTCGATCCAGACGCTGTGTTTCCGGTGGGCGACCAGGCCCCGGGGCTTCGAGGCGAACTCCGGTCGTTCACGGCAGATGGCGACCTGCTCCCGCCCTCGGGCGGCCCGTTCAGCATCCGGCCGGAGCACGACAGCGGCACCGTCTATCCGGTCGTGATCCCGGGGCCAATCGTGATTGAGCAGAACGGCGCGCTGCCGCTTCGGTGGATGGACGGCGAACTCCCATCCGCCATGCGGGAGATGGGTGGCGAGTAGGGTCACACCTCGCACGGTTCGCAGACAACGGAACGGCGGCGCGTGAGCGCCGCCGTTCCTGTATGTTCTGGAGGCCACGGCGGGAATCGAACCCGCGATGGAGGTTTTGCAGACCTCTGCCTTGCCACTTGGCTACGTGGCCCCGGGGCGAGGGTGTGGCCCTCGGGAGGATCGTGGAGCGGAAGACGAGGGTCGAACTCGCGACCTCCTCCTTGGCAAGGAGGCGCTCTGCCACTGAGCTACTTCCGCGTGGCTACCGACTGCCGGTCGGACCGGCCTGACTCGAACGATACCGGATGATGGTGCCCAGGATGAGACTTGAACTCATACGCCCTTACGGACACTGCCCCCTCAAGACAGCGCGTCTGCCGATTCCGCCACCTGGGCTCCGATACGAGTGGCAGGAGTGGAGGGACTCGAACCCCCGGCCAGCGGTTTTGGAGACCGCTGCTCTACCAGCTGAGCTACACTCCTACGCGAAGACCCAGTGTAGCAACGGGTTTCCGCATGGGGAAAGCGTCAGCCGCCCCCTCCCCCGACCCGCCAATTCAGCCCATCACCACGAGGTGACCCCCGGCGTGCGGCCGATCACGGCATCGATGAGCGGCGGCACGTTCCCGCAGATCCCGTCCA
>PHBR01000114.1 GCA_002840675.1 Chloroflexi bacterium HGW-Chloroflexi-9 | reverse complement strand
TCCGAGGCGTCGCCGGCCAGCCGCAGCGGCGTGCGCCCCGGCCGGTCGAGGTCGGGCAACTCGTCCAGCGTGCGCAGGTACGCCAGCAGCGCGTCCGCGAAGGCGCGCCGTCCCGCCTCGTCCACCCCGCACTCGGCGAGCACGGTGTCGTCGAGCGCGACCCGCAGGCGCTGCGCCGCGTCGTCGTACCGGAGGTCCAGGCGGGCGAGGCCGGGCGCGGTCATGAGCGTGACGAACGCGGTCTTCGGCCACCAGTCGCCGTCCGTGACGGTGAGATCCGGTGCGCCGGCGTCGCCGAGGAGCAGCCCGAACAACCGGTCGCCCTCGACCCGTCCGCGCTCGGAGATGTGGAGCGAGGTGCGCGGCTCCGGGGTGAAGGACTTCACCGGGTAGCGGTAGAGCGCGGCGACGTGTCCGGCGGGTGCAGCCATGCCGGGCAGTTTACCGGGCGCCACCGCCGAGGCGCGCACGCCACGCCTCGGGTACGCTCGCAGCATGACGACCCCCGGTGACCCCGAGCGGCTGTTCGAAGCGGACGCGGACCGCGCCGGCTACGTGCAGACCATGTTCACGGAGATATCCGGCCGCTACGACCTGATGAACCGGCTCATGACCCTGGGCCGCGACCAGTCCTGGCGTCGACGCGCTGCGCAGGCCGCCGTGCGCCCGGGTGACGTGGTCGTGGACGCGGGCACGGGCACCGGCGACCTCGCCTTCGCCTGCCTCGATGCCGGCGCGGCGCGCGTCACCGGCTTCGACTTCGCCGGCGGCATGCTCGCGGGCGCGCGTCGGAAGGCGCACGACCGAGGCCTGGCCGACCGCACGGAGTTCGCGCTGGGCGACGCCACGAAGTTGCCGCTGCCGGACGCGAGCGCGGACGTGTGGTGCTCGGCGTTTGTCGTGCGCAACATCCCCGACCTGGACGCCGCGCTGGCTGAGGCGCACCGGGTCCTGCGCCCGGGTGGCCGCCTGGCCGTCCTGGAGATTCCGAAGATGGAGCGCGGCCTGCTGCGGCCGTTCGCGCGCGTGCACTTCAACCAGGTCGTGCCGCGCCTCGGCCGGCTGATCTCAGGCCACCGCACCGCCTACACCTACCTGCCGGTCTCAGTCGACCACTTCCTGACGCCCCGCGAGTTCACGCAGCGCCTCCGCTCCCACGGCTTCGAGGTGACGCAGGTGCGGATGCTGATGTTCCACACCGTCGCCATGCACATCGCCGTCAAGCGTTAGAACTCCAGCCGCGCGAGGTCGCCCGTCCCGCCGAGGACCGAGCGCGTGAATGCCTCGGCGGCGTCGGGGTCGAAGTGCTTGCAGGTGTAGAGGACGACCGAAAAGAAGCGCGGCCCGGCCCAGAAGTAGCCGGAGATGCCGCTGTCGATCAGCGGGACGAAGGCGTCCCAGCCCGCGTTCTCGTCGCGGCCCATCCCGCTCGCCGGCACGAACACGACCGGGTCGCCGTAGGTGTGCAGGTCGAGGTGCGCCGCGAGCCCGAGCAGGAAGCGCCGGACGACATCCGCGTCGACCTCGACGCCCCAGTAGCCCTCCAGCAGCAGCCGCTGACGGACGATGCCGGGCGCCAGGTCGCGGTACGGCTCTGGCATCGAGTGGCCTCGGCTCAGGTGAGGAAGACGTCGCCGATCGGGTCGCGCGGCACGTCCTGGTCGTTGTTGATCATGTGACGGGCCATGGGCCCCAGGCCGGCGAGGATCTCCGCGATCTCCGGCTCGCCGACACCGGCGGCGCGGAGTGCCTCGCCGAAGTGTCGGAGCCACCGCCCGGCCGCCTTCTGGTCGATCACGAACGGGAAGTGCCGGATGCGCAGCCGCGGGTGGCCGTACAGCGTCGAGTAGCGGGCCTCGCCGCCGAGCCACTGCTCCATGAACAGCGTCTGCTTCTCGCGGCCGTGCTCCAGGTCCTCCGGGAACAGCGCGCGCAACTCCGGGTCGGCCGCCACTCGGTCGTAGAACTCCCGCACCACGCGCTCCACGACCTCGCGACCGCCGATGCGCTCGAAGAGGTTCTCCTGCCGCGCGGCGCGCTCCCGGGGCGGAATCGGCGCATCAGGCGAGGCGGGCGAGGGCTGTGACGTCATGGCGATCTCCACAGGCAGCGCGCGTGCCTCGAACCCGGCGCATCGCATCACCGGCAGCCGAGGGTACTTCGGGAAGGCGGGATCCTGCTCGTGGCGGGCGCAGCGGAAGAAGACGGAGCCCTTCGCGCTGGCCACCGTGCGGACGTGCTCGCACCTGCCGCAGAGTCCCGGGGCCGTGTCCATGCAGGAATGGTAGCCGCTGGTAGGCTGGAAGCCTCTCGGCGAGGACAGGCTGGAGGTGGCATGCGGGCGACGTTGCAGGCGATCATGCCCTACGAACTCCACGGCACGCGCTACTACCAGGTGGTGTACCTCCCCGAGGGCGGCGCGCCCCAGCAGGCCCGCCTCTCCTGGGACATGGTCGATGCGGACCTCCAGCCCGGCGAGGTCGTGGAGGTGAACGCCATCCTCGGCATTGTCGATGGCGTGCGACGCGTGAAGGCAGGCGGGGGAGAGTGATGCTGAACGAGCCGAACGGCGTGGACTTCCCGACCGGCCCGGACCTGGGCCAGGTGGTCCCGGACTTCACCCTGCCGGACCAGCACGGCGGCTCCGTTTCGCTGATGGAGGCGCTGGGCGGGCAGCGAGCGCTGCTCCTGTTCTTCCGCTCCGTCCGCTGGTGACCGTACTGCCGCACGCAGCTCGTGGAGCTGCAGCAGCACCTGGCGGAATTTGAGCGCGCCGGTATCCGCGTCCTCGCCGTCTCCTACGACACCGTCGAAGAACTCGCGGCGTTCTCGCGTGCCTACGGCATCACCTACGCGCTGCTCTCAGACCGCGGGTCGGAGGTCATCCGCCGTTACGGCATCCTGAACACGACGCTAGAGGAGGACCACAAGAACTACGGCATTCCGTTCCCCGGCTCCTACGTCCTGGGTCCGGACGGTCGCGTGCAGGAGAAGTCCTTCTTCCAGCAGTACCAGGTGCGCCCCTCCGCGCAGTCCGTCCTGCGCGACGCCTTCGGCGTGGACTTCGAGGTACACGACAACCCGCGCGCGGAGGCGGAGAGCACCGGCGTCCGTGTGAGCGCGGTGCTGGGCGCCGACGCGCTGGCCTTCATGCGCCGCGTCCCGATCCTCGTGCGGTTCGACCTGGACGAGGGGCTGCACCTGTACGGGGAGCCGATCCCGGACGGGTACATCGCCACCACCGTGGAGGTTGCGACGCCCGAGGGCATCGAGACGGCCGCTACGGCAGTGCCGCCGACGCACCCGTTCCGCATGGAAGGCCTCGACGAGACCTTCCATGTCTTCGAGGGGCGGGTGGAGTTCGAGGTGCCCGTCTGGGCGACGGTGCGGGAGGGCGGCCCGTTCGCGCTCGACGTGACGGTGCGCTTCCAGGCGTGCGACGACCGCCAGTGCTTCCTCCCGCAGACGCGCACGCTTCGCGTGGAGGCGCCGCTGGAGCCGCTGGTGAAGGCGGCGCCGGTCGAGTGAGGGATCGCGACCGCTACCGCGAGGCCGGTTAGGATCGCGGTATGGCCGAAGCCCCCGTCCTCCGTCTGATCGTGCAATGCCCGGACCGCCCCGGGATCGTGGCCGCCGTGTCGCGGTTCCTGTTCGAGCATGGCGCGAACATCATGCAGGCGGACCAGTTCTCCACCGCCGGTGGCAGCGGCCGCTTCTTCCTCCGCATCGAGTTCCAGACCGCCGGCCTCGACCTCGCGCGCGAGGCGCTCGCGGCGCGGTTCGCGGAGGAGATCGCCGCGCCGTTCGAGATGGAGTGGCGGCTCGCCGGCGAGCGCCGCCAGCGCGTGGCGCTGATGGTGTCCCGTACGGAGCACTGCCTGATGGAGTTGCTCTGGCGCTGGCGCCGCAAGGAGCTCGAGGTCGACATCCCGCTGGTGATCTCGAACCACGCCGACCTTCGCGCGGACGTGGAGGCGTTCGGCATCCCGTTCCATCACCTGCCGGTCAACCCGACGATGCGACCGGAGCAGGAGGCGGCCGTGCGTGCCCTGCTGACCGAGCACCAGATCGACGTGGTCGTCCTCGCGCGCTACATGCAGATCCTGAGCGCGGAGTTCGTGGACGCCTACCCGGGGCGGATCATCAACATCCACCACTCGTTCCTGCCCGCCTTCGCCGGCGCCGACCCGTACGGCCGCGCCTTTGACCGGGGCGTGAAGATCATCGGCGCGACGGCGCACTACGCGACCGAGGACCTGGACGAGGGCCCGATCATCGAACAGGACGTGGTGCGGGTGACCCACCGCGACGCGCGCGAGGACCTCGTGCGCCTCGGCCGCGAGGTGGAGCGCTCCGTGCTCGCCCGCGCCGTGCAGTGGCACATCGAGGACCGCGTCTCGGTGTACGGCAACCGCACGGTGGTCTTCCGCTAGACCTCGGGCTGTGTCCAGGGAGAGAACAGAGGCGAGCGCATTGCGCCGCATCGCTCTGCACCGATCTGCCCCGGGGAATCAACATGGCCCCCTCGATCATTCCCCCCGGAGGCGCGGTAGTAGCGCGGCGCGCCGGCAAGCAGCGTCACCCCTTCGGACTGGCGCAACAGGTCAGGCATGAGGTGGCGAGGTCGATGTGCCGTCATGTGCGGGCGACAGGCTGGTTCGGGGATCCGCCGCCAGTCCGCTACGATCCGTCGCATGGGTGATCTCATCGCGGACCTCTACCGGCAAAACGAGTGGGCGAACCTGAAGCTGCTGCAGGTCTGTCGTGGCTTGACCGATACGCAAATGGACACGGCGGCCATCGGTTCGTACAGGTCGATCCGGCAGACGCTCGCGCACTTTCTGAACTCCGAGACGTACTACGTGCGACGGCTTGGCGGCGATTACGCCGGACCCGAGATCCCTGAGGGTGGGCCGTGGCCGGGGTTTGATGCGCTGGAGGCTGCGGTGCGGGCAAGCGCGGCGGGGCTTCTGGGCCGGGCACGTGCGGCGCAGGCCGCTGCGGTCGCCGAACCAGCGGGCGGGGAGCCCGACAACGAAGTCGTCCTGGTGCAGGCGTTGAACCACAGCACGGAACACCGCGGGCAGGTATGCACCATCATGTCGGGACTGCGTTTGGAGCCGCCCGATCTGAGCGGCTGGGCGTGGGCTGAGGCAGATGGGCGGATCCCGCCCGGCTAGAGGTTGAAGTGGGCTGCGTCCGCTTCTACCTTCACCAGCCCCCAACAGACCAGACCGGCGTCCGGCGTTATCCTCGGCGTCTGTTGTCATGGTCGCGGCCGCGGACCGATCGCGGCTGGCCGGATGGTGACCCTGCGTGCTGTCTCGTGGCTTCGTGACGCTCTGGTTCGCCATGCTGGTCGCCATGGCCGGCATCTCCATGGTGTCGCCGCTGCTTCCCCTCTATGTGCAGGACGAACTGGGCGGGCCCGCCGTGGCGGTGGCGCTCTCCTTCTCCGGCCTCGCGATCGCCCAGATCATCGCGGCGCCGCTCGTCGGACGCCTCGGCGACCGCTTCGGGGCGAAGCGGTTCATCGTCATGGGCTTCACGATCTACGCGGCCGGTGCGATCGGCTACCTGTTCGCGACCCACTGGGGCATGGTGGTCGGTTTCCGTATCCTGTCCGGCATCGGCGCCGCCGGCGTCTTTCCCATGACCCTGGCCTACGTCGGCCGGCTCTCCCCGGAGGGGCGCGAGGGCCGCTACATGGGCTGGTTCTCCGTCGCCCAGATCGGCGGCTTCGGCCTCGGTCCGCTGTTCGGCGGCGGCATGCGGGACGCGTTTGGTTCGGACGCCGCCTTCGGCTCGATGGCGCTGTTGCTCGCCGCTACGGCGCTCTCCACGTTTCTGTTCCTCCCTTCGGACGCGCCCCAGGCGGCGAAAGAGGGCGAGGAGCCGGAGGTCCGCCTGCCGGTGCAGTCGTTCCGCGCGCTGCTCCGCCGGCCCGCCGTGCAGGCCTCCACGCTGCTCGTAATGCTGACGGCGCTCGGGTGGGGCTCCGCCTCCACCTGGCTGGCGGTCTACGTCATCTCGGAGGAGGGACTGGGTACGGACAGTGCGCTGTTCGTCGGCATCCTGCTCTCCAGCCGCTCACTCCTGAACGCGGCGCTCCAGCCGTATACCGGGCAACTTGCGGACCGCGTCAGCCGGATGGGCCTGGTGGTGGCGGGGCTGGCGATCGGTGGTGTCGCCCAGGTCGCGATCCCGCTCGTGCCGCACATCCTGGTGGACACCTCGATCTTCGGGTCGGCGCTCGTGATGGCGCCGTGGGTGCTGGCGGCGATGCTGGTCGCCGGGTTCGGCGAGGCGCTGGCGTTCCCGGCACAGCAGGCGATCTTCGTGCAGGTGGGCCGCCGCGTGGGAATGTCCTCGCTGATGGGGCTGAACTCGATGGGCTCGTCCCTGGGCTTCCTCTCCGGGTCGCTGGTGGGCGCGCTAGTGAAGACGCAGTTCGGGATCGAGTCCGTCTTCTACATGGCCGGCGGCCTGGCGCTCCTGGGCATTGGCGTGTTCGTGGTGCTGATGCGCCGGGCCCGCGAAGACCTCGCGGGGGGGCCGGCCGAGGGCTCCCTGGGGCTCGCAGAAGCGGCCGTCTGACCCCCGGGTTCCCTCGCGGGGGGTGGCGGAGTACCATATGGGTAATGATCCACACTTCCCGCGCCCCCCTGGCGCGGACACCCCGCTCCCCTCAGGACTGTTCATGAACACCGCTCCGACCACCGGGGGTAATGCCCGGTGACGCCACCCGCTGGTTTCCTCCGCCGCCTCTTTGGCGGCCAAGCCGAAGACCAACCCCAGACCACCGCCCGTGACACGGGCGACCGTGCGGCCCGACCGGCCGCCCCCCGCCCGGCCTCCGGCCCCGGCGAAACCACTGACGACGAAGCACGCCAGCGCCGCCGGCGCGGCA
>PHBR01000113.1:7145-11510 GCA_002840675.1 Chloroflexi bacterium HGW-Chloroflexi-9 | reverse complement strand
CGATGCCCTGGCGACTGGTGATGCGCGCCCTCCGCCGGATGGAGGCGCGCGGCACCGTCCGAGGCGGCCGCTTCGTCCTGGCTGTGGCCGGGGAGCAGTATGCCCTCCCGGAGGCGGTGACGCTGCTGCGCGCGATCCGCAACGAGCCGCACACGGGCCAGCGCGTCACGGTCAGCGCGGTCGACCCCGTCAACCTCACCGGCTCGCTCCTCCCTGATGAGCGCGTCCCCGCCCAGCGCGGACGCACCGTCACGTTCGTCGACGGCCTGCCGGAGGCCGCCACGCCCACACCGGTCGCCTCGACACGCTAGGCTCCGGGGCGCACCGGAGAGGCACGTCGATGGCCCGCCGCATACCGATCGAGCACCACGTCCAGGTGGAGGGCTACGACCTCGCGTACTGGGAGTGGCCCGGCGAGGGCACGCCCGTCCTGCTGCTGCACGGCATCGGCATGCACGGGCGGACGTGGGATCCGCTCGTGGACGAACTCCCGGCCTCGACGCGCGTGATCGCGCCGGACCTGCGCGGGCACGGACGTTCCCAGGTGCCGCCGGTCCGGGACGACCACCTGTACTGGGACACGTTCGGCATCGACACGGCGGCGCTGCTGACGGCGCTCGACCTGCCGCCGGTCCTCGGCGTGGGGCACTCGATGGGTGGCCACGCGATGATCTTCTCTGCCGCCGCGGTGCCCGAGCGCTTCGCCTCGCTGCTGCTGCTCGACCCCACCATCGGCGACCCGGAGCGCGCGAGGATCCCGGAGCCGCTGGAGGCGGACGCGGCAGTCGGCCGGCGGCGAAACGACTGGGCCTCCGCGGACGAGATGTACGAGCGCTTCGCGGGCCGACCGCCGTTCCAGGCGTGGCACCCCGCGGCGCTCCGTGCTTACTGCGACTTCGGCCTGGTGCCGGCCGGCGATCGGTTCGCCCTCGCCTGCCCGCCCACGCTGGAGGCGACGATCTGGGGCGGGATGGCGCCGGGCCTCTACGACGCGATCGAGGCGCTCGAAATGCCGGTGCACCTCGCCCGCGCGGAACCTCGGACGGCCGACCAGCCGGCCGGCTTCACGCCCTCTCAGACGTGGCCGGGCGTCGTCGACTACTTCCGGCACGGCACGGACGAACTCGTCGCCGGCCGAGGCCACTTCTTCGCGCTGGAGTCGCCGCGCCTCGCCGCCGACCTCATCGAGGCGGCACTGGCGCGGCTGTAGCCGGGCGGCCCGGCCGGCTGACTACGGCGCGGGCGGCATCTCGTTGGCGACGATGCCGATGACGTTACCGGCAAGGTCGCGGAACATCGCGAACGTGACCATGCCCGGGATCGTCTCGACGTCCATCAACTTCTCGGCGCCGTTGGCGACCGCCTTCGCGAGGTAGGCGACCGGGTCGTCTACGGTGATGTAGATGGCGGCGTACGGGCCGGAGGGGCTCATGCCGACCGAGCCACCGATCCCGGAGCCGGGCGCCACGTTCACCATCGCGTAGTCCATCTCCGGCACGATGTCGTACTTCCAGCCGAAGGTGTCCGCGTAGAACTTGCGGTGCGCGGCGACATCCTGGCCCGGGCCGCACATGATCTCGTAGTGGACGACGGGGTTCGGTGATTCCATCACAGGATTCCCTTCCGATTTCGGTGGTGGGGAGGCGCAGTCTACTCTCGCCACCTGACGAACCGATGAAGTCGTGTCATCCCGCCTCGGGCGGGGTCGAGGAGGCACCGATGGACCTGCAACTGGCGGGCAAGCGCGCGATCGTGACCGGCGGCAGCCGCGGCATCGGCAAGGCGATCGCACGCGCCCTCGCGCTGGAGGGCGTGGACGTGGCCCTCGTCGCCCGCACGCGCGCGACGCTGGAGGCCGCCGCCGAGGAACTCGCGCGCGAGACCGGCCGCACGATCGTCCCGATCAAGGCGGACACCTCCGACGACGAGTCGGTCCGGGGCATGGGCCGGCAGGCGGTCGCGGCGCTCGGCGGCGTCGACATCCTCGTGAACTGCGCCGCGCAGCCCGGCGGCCAGGGCGCGGTCCCCGGCTTCGAGGCGCTCACCACCGAGGGCCACATCTGGCCGGACATGAACGTGAAGGTCTTCGGCTACCTGCGCACGGCGCAGGCGGTGGCGCCGCATATGAAGGCGCAGGGCTGGGGCCGCATCATCAACATCTCCGGCCTCGCCGCCCGCTCCGCCGGCTCGGCGACCGGCTCGATGCGGAACGTGGCCGTGGCGGCCCTGACGAAGAACCTGGCGGACGAACTCGGGCCGCACGGCATCACCGTCACGGTCATCCACCCCGGCCTCACCCGCACGGAGGCGACGGCGGGCGTCCTGGAGCGGCGCGCGCAGTCGCAGGGGATCACGGTGGAGGAGGCAGAGGCGCGCATGGCGGAGGGCAACACCGTCCGCCGCATCATCGACGCGGACGACATCGCCTATGTCGTGACGATGCTCGCTTCGCCTCGATCGATCGCGATCAACGGCGACGCCATTGCCGCCGGCGGCGGGGTGCCTCGCGCGATCTACTACTAGCGAGTGCGGCTAGCCGCGCGGAAGTCCAAGTCCGCGCGTCGCGATGATGTTGCGCTGAATCTCGCTGGTGCCGGCGGCAATCGTGCGGGACACCGTGGAGAGGTAGAGCACGCAGAACTCCCCGCCGAGCGGCGCGCGCGCCTGCCCCGGGCGCAGCGCCCCGGCCAAGCCGAGCATGTTGATGCCTCGACGCGCGCTCCGCTGCTGGAGTTCGGAGCCGGCCATCTTGGACATGGAGGATTCCATGTTCGGCACCAGGTGGCGGTCCTGCATCCATGTCACGCGGTAGCCGAGCAGCCGCGCGATCTCCATCTCCAGGTGCGTGTCCGCCAGCGCCAGGCGGTGCAGGCCGTGGTCGGCAATGCGCCGGCCCTCGCCCGCGGAGTCCGGCTGCTGCGCGTGGGCGAGCAGCCGCTGGAACGGCGCCACCGCTTCCGCCATGCGGTTGATGCCGCTCCGCTCGAAGTCGAGCGCGGTCGCCGCCACGTACCAGCCCCGGTTTTCGTCACCGATCATGTTCTTCGCGGGCACCCGCACGTCCTCGAAGAACGTCTCATTGAACCCGGCCTCGTCGTGCATCTGCACGATCGGGCGGAGCGAGATGCCGGGCGTGTCCATGCGCAGCATGAAGTACGTGATGCCTCGGTGCTTCGGGGCTTCCGGGTCGGTACGCGTGAGGACATGGATCCACTGGGCGTGGTCCGCGCCGCTGGTCCAGATCTTCTGCCCGTTGATCACGAAGTCGTCCCCGTCCCGCACGGCGCGGGTCTGGAGCGACGCGAGGTCGGAACCGGAGCCCGGCTCGGAGAAGCCCTGGCACCACACCACCTCGCCTGCCGCGATCTTCGGCAGGTGCTCCCGCTTCTGTTCCTCGGTGCCGTGGATCATCAACGTGGGTCCCACGCGGTCCGCGCCCTGCCCGCCCGTGGGCGCGGAGGCGAACGCGGACTCCTCCGCGAAGATCAACTGCTCCCAGTAGGAGGCGCCCCCGCCGCCGTACTGCTTCGGCCAGGCCATCGTCAGCCAGCCGTGCTGTGCGAGTGCCTTCTGGTAGGTCGCGGCCGGGCCACCACCGGACTCCTCGCCACCGACGCGCCCGTAGCCGGGGGCGATCCATTCGCGCTCGATGAACGCGCGCACTTCCTGCCGGAAGTTCTGGTGCTCTGGGTTCCAGGAGAAGTCCATCTGCGGCTCCATCGGCGCGGGCGAGGCCACCCGGGGGGTGGCGACGCGAGGTGCTCGTGCTCTGCGGAATCGTACCGCGAAGCAGAAATATCCCGCGTCACCACCCGCCGAGGCGGACCGTTAGCCCTCGGATACCTCGCCATCCGCGCGGCGACGCTCCCGCGCGTACAGCGGCAGCGCCGGCAGCAGCACGAGCGCCGCGGCGGCGATGGCGGCGCGCACCGTCGCCAGTTGTGCGATCAGGCCGAACGCCGGCCCGCCCGCGATCTGGCCGATGGCGTTCGCCTGCCCCACGGTGGAGAGCACCGTCGCCCGCGTCGCCGGGTCCAGCCCGCGGTTCACCCACGCCGTGAAGAACGGCTCCTCGGCGTTCCTCGCCCAGACCGTCACCCAGTACGCCGCGAGGGCGACGCCGAACACCGGCGCGAGCCCGAACGCGAGCATCGCCAGCACGATCGTGCCGTTGAGCAGCAGCAGCGCCGTGGTCACCGACCGCTCCCGGCCGAGGGCGGTGCGGAGCTCGACCAGCCGGATGATTGCGATACCGCCCAGTTGCGAAATGACGTAGAGGCCGGTGAACACGACCACGTCGTTCAGCATGCCCGGCACGCCGACCTCCTCGATCAGCAGGAAGCCCCACAGCCGGTCGAAGGACTC
>PHBR01000113.1:0-6940 GCA_002840675.1 Chloroflexi bacterium HGW-Chloroflexi-9 | reverse complement strand
CCGCCGTGCCTCGCACCGCCGCCCACGAGGACCGCTCGCCGCGCGGGGCGGGCTGCCAGCCGCGCTCCGGCATCACGAACAGCAGCACGGCCACCATCCCCCCGAGGCCGATGCCGGCCACGAGGAACGTCCACTGCGGCGCGACCAGTCCGATCACGCCGCCCGCGAGCGCGGCCGCGATCATCGCCGTGAGGCGCCAGCGGGCGCCCCGCGGGTAGAGCGCGCCCGCACGGTCCTCGCCCACTTCGTCCGCGAGCCAGGCCTCGCGCGCGCCGGAGATGAAGGTGAAGCCGAGGCCCCAGAGGATCTGGCCGAGGGCGACCGACCAGAACTCCGGGATCGCCATGAACACGAACCCGATGGCGATGACGAAGTAGCCGAGGATCACCGACAAGCGCCGGCTCACCAGGTCGGCGACCACCCCGGTCGGCACCTCGAACAGCAGGGCGGCAGCCTCCATCCCCGTCCCGATGATCATCAGTTGGAACGGAGACAGCCCCACGTCACGGACGACGTAGAGGGCATACAGCACGACGACGAGCGCCTGCATCGCGCCGCCGAATGCCACGACCAGCAGGTAGACACGGCTGGCGTCCGCGGGACGCCCCGGCAGCAGCGTAGGCTGCCGTTGAAACCACGACGATTGAGCCACGGGAACCCCTCGCACGGCCGGGGGCGCGCCACAGCGCGCCGGTCAGATCCGGCCGATCTCCGTGCCCGCGCCCGAAGTCAGCGAGGGGCTGCTACGCGCGCGAGACGGGGACGACGTTGATGGCGAAGAGGTATGCCGTCATGGTCCATCCCATCGGAACGAGGTCGCTCGATGGGGGCACTCTGACGACGGCGAGGGGGCGCGTCAAGCGTCCCCTCGCCGCCGGAGCGTCAGTCGATGCGCACGCGCCGCAGCCGCAGGCTGTTCGCCATGACGCTGACGCTGGAGAGCGCCATCGCGCCGGCGGCGACGATCGGGTTGAGGAAGCCCGCGTGCCCGAAGATCGGCTGCAGCAGCCGCGGCACCTCGTGCATCCCGAGCACCTCCTGGAAGATCACGTAGCCGAGACCGGCAGCGACGGGGATCAGCACCACGTTGTAGCCGAAGGCCCACGCCAGGTTCTGCCACATCGTCCGCATCGTGGCGCGGGAGATGCTGATCGCGTGCGCGACGCCCAGGAGGTCGGCGCGCATCAGCGTGACCGGCGCCGTCTCCATCGCCACGTCCGTGCCGGTCCCGATCGCGATGCCGACATCGGCCGCGGCGAGGGCCGGGGCGTCGTTGATGCCGTCGCCGACCATCGCGACGACGCGGCCCTGGCGTTGGAGCGCCTGTACCACGGCCGCCTTCCCCTCCGGCTTCACGTTCGCCTCAACCTGGTCGATACCGACCTGGGCGGCCACGGCACGCGCCGTCAGTTCGCCGTCGCCGGTGAGCATGACCACGTGCACGCCCATCGTCTGCAGACGCGCGACGCCGTCACGCGCCGTGGCGCGGACGCGGTCGGCGAGGCCGACGACGCCAGCGGCGACGCCATCGACGGCGACGAGGATCGCGGTCTCCCCACGCGTCTGCGCCTGCTCAGCCAGGAACGGGAGCCGCAGACCGCCACGCGTGGTGCCGTCGATGCCGCGCTCGCGGAGCAGGTCGGCGTTGCCGACGAGCACCTCGCGCGTCACGCCATCCAGCACGACCGACGCGACCACACCACCACCGGGCACGGCCAGGAACGTGAGCGGCCATTCGAGCGCCAGGCCGCGCCGCTCCGCCGCGCGCGTCATCGCCTCCGCGTAGGGGTGCTCCGACCCACGCTCCGCCGAGGCGACCACGCGCAGCAACGTGTCGGCGTCCACGGTGGCGCCGGGGACCAGTTCGATCGTCGTGACCTCCGGGCGGCCTTCGGTGATCGTGCCGGTCTTGTCGAGTACGACCGTGTCCACCTGGCGGGCGCGCTGGAGCGCCTCGGCGTTGCGGATCAGGACGCCGCGCTGCGCCGCCCGCCCGAGGCCCACCATGATCGCGGTCGGCGTCGCGAGGCCGAGCGCGCACGGGCACGCGATGATCACGACGGTGACCGCGTTCAGGATCGCCAGCGTCAGCCGCGGTTCCGGGCCGAACGCCCACCACGCACCCAGCACGCCGAGCGCGATCAGCAGCACCACCGGCACGAAGACGGAGGAGATGCGGTCGGCCAGCGCCTGCACGGGCGCTTTCGAGGTCTGTGCCTCCTCGACCAGCCCGATGATCCGCGCCAGCGCGGAGTCTGCGCCTACGGCGGTCGCGCGCACCTTCAGCAGGCCGGTCGTGTTCATCGTCGCGCCGTACACCGTCGTCCCCGGCGTCTTCGTCACGGGCACTGACTCGCCGGTCAGCATCGACTCGTCGACGGCGGAACCGCCCTCGATCACCTCGCCGTCGACCGGGATCTGCTCGCTCGGCCGCACCACGACGATGTCGCCCGCCTGCACGGCGCGGACCGGAATCTCGTACTCGGTGCCGTCCTCGATTACCCGCGCCAGTTGCGGCCGCAGCGCGATCAGCGCGCGCACCGCCTCGGACGTCTGTCCCTTCGCGCGCGCCTCCAGCCACCGCCCGAGGAGCACGAGCCCGATGATCGCGGCGGAGGTGTCGAAGTAGACCTCCGGCTCCAGGCCATGCACCTCCGAGAACACGCCCGGCGCGAACGTCGCGACCGTGGAGTAGAGGAACGCGGCCGAGGTGCCGACGGCGATCAGCGTATTCATGTCCGTGGAGCCGTGGCGCCCGATCTTCCACGCGCCCCGGTAGAACTGCGCGCCCGCCCAGACCTGCACCGGCAGCGTCACCAGGAACTGCAACGGGTTGGCGATGCGGAGCGGGACATCCTGCACCCAGCCGACCTCGAGGCCCACGGTCATGCCGCCGTGCCGCAGCAGCATCCAGGTCATCGTCAGCGCGGCCACGCCGAGCGCGAAGATCATGCGCACGCGCAGCCGCGACTCCTCCGCGCGGCGTTCGCGCTCCAGCGAGTCCTGCTGCGCGTCCTCGTCCTCGGAGGCGTCCGGGAGCAGCAGCTCGTAGCCGGCGCGGTCCACGGCAGCGCGCAGCGCCTCCAGGTCCACGACTGCCGCCGCCTCGACGGTGGCCTGCTCGGTCGCGAGGTTGACGGCGGCCGTCGAAACCCCCTCGACGCCCGTGAGCGCCTTCTCGACGCGCCGGACGCAGGAGGCACAGGTCATGCCGCGCACGCCGAAGCGGAGGCGGTCGGTCGTGGCTGGTGCGGTCGTCATGATCGCGGTCCTCGATACGTCATATTCATGTAGGCGTCCCCGCGTTCCAGTTCATCGAGCATTTGCGCGAGTCGCTTCGCCCGGGTCGCGGGACGCTTCGCCCGCGCGATCCAGCCGAGGTAGTCGTTCTGTTGATACGCCGGCCGGGCGCGGTACGCGGCCATCAGACCGCGCACCTCGAGATCCGCGCGGACATCGTCCGGCATCGGGTTCAGGTCTCGGGTCAGTGCCACCGCTATCGCCTACCGGTTCTTGAGCGCGTACAACTCGACCAGTTCGTCGAACACCTCGGCCTGGCGGCCTTCGGTCACGGCCTCCAGCACGCAGTGGTGGAGGTGGCCGTCGAGGATCTTCGACTCGGCCTTCTCGACCGCGCGGCGGACGGCGTACATCTGCTTGAGGACGTCCACGCAGTACGTGTCCTCCTCCACCATCCTCTTGATGCCGCTGATGTGTCCCTCGATGTACGAGAGGCGCTTCAGCACGTCGGCCTTGCTGTCGTGGTCCATCGGCGGCCTCCTCGGTCGCTCGGCGGGGTCGTCGTTACTTCGCGACGGCCATGGCGGCCTCCAGGGGCTGGCCCCAGGGCATCTGCACCGACTGGACATTGATCACCTCGAAGCCGGGCGCGAGCGCGCGCAACCGGTCCGCCGCGCCGGCCGCGACCAGGACCTTGTGGTTGCAGCAGGAATGGGGCTCCTGCTCTGCCTTCGAGCGGTCGTAGTGGAAGACCTCGGTCGTGCTGCCGCACGGGCACGAGTAGACGACGTCCGCACCGGCGTCCGTGCGCTCCGCCCGGTAGGTGGGGACGAACGCCTTCGCCGCCGCCGCCGAGGGCGCCACATGCATCATGCCGAGCGGCGTCATCGTGCGCGACATGGCCGGCGCGGCAGATGCGGCGGACGCCGCCGCGGCGGCGGCGTCGCCCAGGGGGTAGCCCTCGCCAGCGAGGACCTCGGCCACCTGGTCCAGCACGGAGCCCCGCTCGAGGTCGACGACGAAGGCGCGGGTGTCCGGGTCGCCGGAGACGAAGTGGGCACCCTCGACACCATCGACCGCCTTGCGAATGGTCGCGATGCAGTGGTCGCAGGTGATGTCGGGCGCGAACAGGGTCATCTGGGGCATGGCAGTCCTCCTGTGAGGCGATCTCGGAGCGGGTGAACGGAGCCATCATACCCCTCCCCGGGGGGTATGGGTAGAGCGACGGCAAAGAATCTTCATCAGCGCCGGCCGCGCGTCCCCTATGCTCGCCAGCACCAGCCGCTTCGGCGGGAAGGGATGCGGGTGCTCAGGCGTCTGCGGCTCCCGATCGGGACCAACCTCCGGCGGCGGTGGCGCATTCCAGGCGGCCCGCCCACCGACCACCCTCGCACGTCCTACCAGACCCGTGTCTTCGGCACGCCCGCCCAGCGCTGGTTCTTCGCGGACGGCCTCACCGCCAACGCCTCCGACACCGTGGTCGTCCAGTTCCTCTCCATCTACGCGATCGCCCTGGGCGCGACCAACACCGAGGTCGGCCTGATCGCGATCGCGAACGGCCTCGCGGGCGCGCTGGCCCTCTACCCCGGCGCGCGCATCGCGGAACGGGTGCGCTCCCGGAAGCGCGTGGTGCTCCTCGGCGCGGCGGGGATCGGGCGGCTCACCGTCCTCGCGATGGCGCTCACGCCGCTGCTCCTGCGCGAGCCGAGGCACGCGGTCTACGGCCTCGTGGCGCTCACCTTCCTGCGCTGGCTGGGCGGCAGCCTGAGCCACCCCGCGTGGGTCTCGCTCCTCGCCGACATCATCCCGATCGACATCCGCCGCTTCTACGTGTCGCAGCGGATGCTCGGCATGACCATCGTCGGCGCGTTCGCCGCTCCCGCCGCCGGCTTCAGCATCCGCGCCATCGGCGGGATCGAGGGGTTCCAGTGGGTGTTTGCGGCCGCGTTCGCCCTCGGCATCGCGAGCACCTTCTGCTACTCGCGGATCCCGGAGCCGCCCCGCCCGAGCGAGGCCGACCGGCCACGCGGTTCGATGCGAGAGATGCTCGCGGACGGCGCGTTCGTCCGGTACCTCACGGCCACCTTCATGCTCCACACCACGACGATGATCGTGGGCCCGTTCTTCGCGGCGTACCTCGTGCGCGACCTCGGCGCGACCACCGCCGAGGTGGGGCTGCTGGGGACGGTGGACCTGGTGGCGGCGGTGACGGCGCAACTGGGGCTGGGGTTCGTGGTCGCCCGCTACCCCACCGAACGCCTCGTGCGGATCGTGATGTTCACGTCCCCACTGATCCCGTTCGTGTGGTTGTTCGCGCAGAACCCGTGGCACGCCGTGTTCCCGCACATCATCGGCGGCGCCTCGTGGGCGGTGTACAACGTGGTCTCGTTCAACCTGCTCATGGAGTACGCGCCGCCCCGGAACATCCCGAGGTACGCCGCCACGCACCAGATGACGGTGCTCGTCGCGTCATTCCTGGGCCCGACGATCGGCACGGCGATCGTGGCGGTGTGGGGCATCCGCGCCGCGATGGCGATCTCGTCGCTCGGTCGCCTGATCGCCGCCGGGATGATGTTCCTGCCGGTGCGCCGCCCGGCGTCCGAGCGCGACCGCGCGCGCTAGCGGCCGGTCCACTTCGGTGCGCGGCCCTCGAGGAACGCGTCGCGGCCCTCACCGGCATCCTCGGAGAGTGCGACGCGGGTGCCCGCCCATGCCTCGTTCTGGAGCTGGCGGTCCAGGCCTTCGCGCGTGATGTCGTTCACGATGCGCTTGGTGATCTCCACCATGATGCTCGGCCCGCTCGCCAGGCGGCGCGCCAGCGTCATCGTCGTGTCCATGAGCGCCTCCGGCTCCACGACGTGGTTCGCGAGGCCCCAGCGATGCGCCGTCTCCGCGTCGACTTCGTCGCCGGTGAGCATCATCTCGATCGCACGCCCCCGGCCGATCAACTGCGTCAGGTGGTAGGTGCTCCCCGTGTCCGGCACGATGCCGCGGCGCGCGAAGACGGCGATGAAGCGCGCAGCGGTGGAGGCGACACGGATGTCGGCCGCCAGCGCCAGCGACAGCCCCGCGCCAGCCGACACGCCGTTCACCGCGGCGATCATCGGCTTCGGGTAATGGCCGAGCGCGGAATACAGCACACCCCAGTGGCCGATCGGCCCCATGAGCATGCGGCGGTAACCGTCTGCCTGGTCGTACGTCTTGTCCGCCTCGCGCTCCTCAGCACTCGCGGCGAGGTCGGCGCCGGCACAGAAGCCGCGCCCCGTCCCGGTGATCACCAGCACCCGTGTCTCGTCGTCGTTGGCGGTCGACTCGACGACGTGCAGCAGTTCATGCACCAGCCGGGGGCCGATCGCGTTGAGGCGATCCGGCCGGTTCAGCGTGACGCAGGTCACCCCGTCTTCGCAGGTGAGGATCAGGTCTCGGTACTCCATCGCGACACGCTCCTGAGGCTCCGGCACGCCATCACGGATGGAGTATCGGCCCTCCACGCAAGCGTCCGGGCCGCGGCGCCCCGGCCTACCGCCGGGGCTGGCGCGCGGGTGGATAATGCGCGCCACATGCGCCGCACCCGAGCGGGCGGTAGCGAGGACAGCGCCATGGCAGAGCATCCCCCGCTCGGACGAGACGCCACGGTGCACGCCGCCGCCGCACCCCCGACGCCCTCGACCCCACCGCCCGCGCCCCCGTCCGGCGCCGC
>PHBR01000112.1 GCA_002840675.1 Chloroflexi bacterium HGW-Chloroflexi-9 | reverse complement strand
TCGACCCCACCGCCCGCGCCCCCGTCCGGCGCCGCGCCCGCGGCGCCCACCGGTGGCGGCAACCGTCGAGGCGGAAGCGGCACCTTCGAGTCGCTCAAGAACCGCGACTTCCGGCTGCTGTGGATCGGCACCGTCTCCGCGGGCTTCGGCCAGTGGGGCCAGCAGATCGGCATGAACTGGCTGGTTTACGTGATCACCGGTTCCGCGCTGCAACTGGGCGCGGTCTCCTTCGCCAGCGGCATCCTGTCGCTGGTGCTTGGGCCGTTCGCCGGGCTGCTCGCCGACCGTTACCCGCGGCGCGCGATCATCATCATCTCGAACGGCTTCGGCGCTCTGCAGGCGGCGATCGTGGCGGCGCTGGTGATCACAGACACCATCGAACTGTGGCATGTGTACGTGTTCGCGCTGATCTCGTCCGTCACCATGACCGTGAATCAGCCGGCACGGCAGGCGTATGTAAACGACGTCTCCACGAGAGAGACGCTGGGCAACGCGATCGCGATGAACTCGATCGCGCAGAACGCCTCGAGGTTGATCGGCCCGCCGATGACCGGGGTGATCGTCGCGTGGAACGTGGGCGCCGCCTTCGTCTGGGTCGCCGCAACGCGCGGGATCGCCGCGCTGGCGGCGATGGCGATGGCGCGCCGAGAGCAGGAGGCGCACGCCCGCCGCAACCCGTTCCGCGAGGTGATCGATGGCTTCAGTTACCTGGGGCGCGACCGGATGCTGCTGCTGCTCCTGATCGCGAACGGCCTGCCCTCGATTTTCGTGTACCCGTACATCAACTTCATGCCGATCTTCGCGGAGGAGATCTTCGGGCGCGGTGCTGAGGCGTACGGCCTGCTCGTCTCGATGCTGGCGGTGGGATCGATCCTCGGGCTGATGGGGCTGGCGTGGATGGGCGACATCCGCCGCAAGGGGCCGATTCTCCTCGCCGCGTTCCTCATCTACCTGGTGCTCGTGCTGACGTTCACCCGCATCGACATCTTCTATGTCGCGCTCGCCACCCTCGCGACCGCGGGGCTGTTCCACGGCCTGGCGACCACGCTGAACAACACGCTGTTTCAATCCAGTCTGCGGCCGGAGATGCGAGGGCGCGGGATGGCCGCCTTCCAGATGGGCTCCGGCCTGATGCCGCTGGGCGCGCTGTCGATGGGCTTCCTCGTCACCCACTTCGGGATCCAGAATGGAGTGGCGATCTCCCAGTTCATCTGCCTGTGCGGGATCGCGGCCATCGCGATCTTCGGAAAGTCGGTACGCCGCTCGTGACCTTCGTCCAGTACACCTACCGCCCCGCCACGCCCGGCCCGCTCCCGACCGTGATCGCGATCCACGGCCACGGCGCCAACGGCCAGGACCTCCTCGGTCTCGGCCCCATGCTCGCGGGGGGCCGGCTGCTCGTGATCTGCCCGGAGGCGGAGTTCCAGTTGCAGCCCGGCATGCCCTCCTACACCTGGTTCCGGCGCGACGACCAGGCGCAGCGGTCGCCCGAGGAGTTCGAGCGCGTCGCCGCCGCCCTCCATGCCCACATCGACCGCGCCGTGACCGCCGCCGGTGGCGACCCCGGCCGCGTGGTGCTGCTGGGCTTCTCGCAGGGCGGCTCGCTCGCCTACCGCCTCGGCCTTGCCGAGCCCCGGCGCTGGCGCGGTCTCGCGGCGCTCTCCACCTGGCTCCCGGACGAGGCGGTCACAGCCGCCGACCCCACCGGCCTCGAGACGCTCCCCGTGCTCGTGCAGCACGGCAGCAGCGACCCCGCGATCGAGGTCGCCCGGGCACGGCAGTCGCGCGACCGCCTGGAGGAACTGGGCGCGCGCCCGGACTACCGAGAGTACGGCATGGGCCACCAGATAGGCCCGGAGAGCCTGACCGACCTCTCACGCTGGCTCGAGCGCACACTGGACCTGCCCCGGCTGGACTGAGGCGTTGCCACTCCCCCGCCTCGACCGGTGTCGTAGACTGCGCGCGGCGTCGAACGCGACCAGCGAGCGGGAGGGCTCCATGACGGCGACCGGCATCTCATACCTCGAAGACATGAAGGCGTGCGCGGAGGCGATCGGCCTCAAGCCGCGCGAGTTCGTCCAGCCGGAGGACCACTGGGTCACGCTGAACGGCATCCAGTTCCATTACGTGGACTGGGGCAACCCGCACCTGCCGCCGCTGGTGCTGCTGCACGGCGGCAGCCTGACCGCGCACACCTGGGACATGGCCGCGCTGATCCTCCGCGACCGCTACCACGTGATCGCGCTCGACCAGCGCGGCCACGGCGACACGGGCTGGACCCCGGAGGAGAAGCTGGCCGAGGACAACGGCGACCTGATGCTCCAGGACACCGAGGCGTTCATCGACTACCTCGCGTACCCGCGCATCATCCTCTGCGGCATGTCCATGGGCGGGATGAACTCGATCCGCTACGCCGCCCGCCACCCCAACCGCCTGGATGCGCTGGTGATCGTGGACATCGCGCCCGTCACCATGCAGGAAGGCCAGATGGAGATGGAGGCGTTCCGCAAAGAGACCGAGACGATGCGGAATTTCGATGACTTCCTGGAGCGCGCGGTGAAGTTCAACCCGCAGCGCAAGCCGGCCCACCTCAAGTACTCCCTGCTCCACTCCCTGAAGCAGGTGGAGGACGGCTGGACCTGGAAGCAGGATTCCTCCCGCCACCGCCCGCAACTGGAGAAGCCGGAGGCGGAGCAGCAGGCCGAGCGCAAGGCGCGCTCGGAAGCGCTCTGGGCGGACGTGAAGGCGATCTCCACACAGACGCTGCTGATGCGGGGCGCGATCTCGAAGATCCTCGCCCCCGAGTCCGCGGAGGCGATGAAGGCCGGGATGAAGGACTGCGAACTGGTGGTGATTCCGAACGCGGGCCACTCCGTGCAAGGCGACAACCCGCAGGCGTTCGCCGCCGAACTGGACGCCTACGTCTCACGCCGCCTCGGCCTGAAGTAGTCGAAGGGCTCGGAATCCGCGGCCTGCGGCCGTCCTTCGACAGGCTCAGGACGAGCGGATTCCGCGCCCCTCGTGGGCCTAGAACCCGTCCATCACATGCGGCCGGCGGGCCGTCGCGAAGAGCCGGTCGGCGCGACGCAGCGCATCCGCGTCACCCTCGATGCGGCCCGAGCGTGCGAGGTGAGTCGCGCTCCGGAATCCGGAGAGCAGCGAGGCGAGCGCGGCCACGGGCATCGTGAGTTCGCCCGCCGCCTCGATCCGGTCGACGCGGGCGACGCCATCCGTCACCCGCAGCCGGTACGACCCGTCGTTCCACGGACACACGTCGTCGCGGACGGCCAGGGTGACCGCGCCGTCCTCGTCATACCCGCGCGCGGCCAGGGCGGCGGCAACGTCGATGACGCGCAGCCACATCGCGTCGCCGGTGGCGCGTCGCAACTCGCGCGGCTCGAGCAGTAGGTCGAGGATCGGGTCGTCCTCCGGCGCATGGGCGAACTTCACCTGCTTCACCAGGTCGTGCGCGCGGATGAACTCCCACAGCGCCAGGTGCGCGTCCAGGTCCAGCGCGACGAAGTCGCTGATCTCCATC
This sequence comes from Chloroflexi bacterium HGW-Chloroflexi-9, assembly GCA_002840675.1. Classification (GTDB taxonomy): domain Bacteria; phylum Chloroflexota; class Dehalococcoidia; order UBA2979; family UBA2979; genus W-Chloroflexi-9. The sequence continues at coordinate 3,437 of PHBR01000112.1, read as the reverse complement.
GACTGGTCGCCGCCCGGCTCGAAGTCGACGTGCATGTCCTCCGCCGTGCGATAGCGGACGTAGCCGCGCGGCTCCTCGTCGGCATCGAGGGCGACCGCAACGTGCGTCCGGCTCGCGTGCCGGGACGCCTCCAGCAGTTGGTGGTCCCACCAGGACACGGGGCGCTCCAGGAGCAGCGTGCGGCCCTCCAGCCCGCGCTGGTACAGCCGCTCCATCGCGCCACGGGCCGCCTCCGGCCGCAGCACGCGGATTGCGCCGGCGTAGGTGCGCGGCTCCCGCAGCGCGACGCCACGAGGATCGAAGCGGTAGCCCACCTCCAGCGACGCGAGGCCGTAACCGAAGCGCTGGTAGATCGCGCCGAACGAGGCCCACAGCATCGCCAGCGGGCGGCCCTCGTCGCGAAGGTCGGAGAGCGAGCGCGTCATCACCTGGCGCAGCAACCCCTGCCGCCGGTGCTGGGGCAGCGTGCCGACGCCGGTGACCGCGCCGATCGGGACAAGCGGCCCGTTGAAGGCGACCCGGAAGCGATGCCATGCGAGCGTGGTGGCGAGTTCGCCGTCCACGAACGCCGCGCGCGTCCCCAAGGGCCCGAAGAATGACTCGGCGCCGTCCGCCAGGTACTGCTCGTACGACTCGCGGCTGATCGCGAAGGCATAGGCGACGTTCCCCTGGAACGCGCCGAGTTCCTCCGTGGTGACCGACCGAATCTCGATGGCCATGAGCCGCACTCCCTCGGACGCGACACGGGCCGCTGGTGCGGCCCGTGTCCATGATTCGTGAACGCCTGAAGCGTGCGTGGAGTTGCCTCGACGCGCCCTACGGGCTCGCGAGCACGGGCGCGCCCGGCTCTGACCACACGACGCCCGCAGCGCGGAGCGCCGCGATCTCTGCATCGGTGCGTCCGATCTCGCGCAACAGCGCGTCCGTGTGCTCGCCGGCCATCGGCCCGGCGGCCAGGCGGTTGCCGGAGCGTCCCATCTGCACGATCGCACCGTGGCGCTGGTAGTCACCGTGGCCGGTGTGGTGCACCCGCGCGGCGAACTGGTTCGCCTCGATCTGCGGGCTCGTGAAGAAGTACTCCGCCGGCCCGGGGCCATCCGCCCGCACGCAGCCGACGCCACGAGGCGCGAGCAGCGACTCCCACTCGTCCGCGGTGCGGGTGCCGAACAGCGCGGCGAGCGCCTCGGTCAGCGCGGCGGCGTGCTCACGTCGTCCGTCGCGCGTGGCGTAGCGCGCGTCACCGCCGAGGTCGGCGCGGCCGGTCGCCTCGCAGAACCGCGCCCACTCCACGTCGCGGCCAATGCCCAGGAACACCCAGCCCTCGGACGCCGGGTAGAGCCGGTAGACCGGCCCCGTGCCGTGCAACTCCGCGTTGATCGCGGGCCTCGGCTCCCGGCCCTCGTAGGCGAAGAAGTCGTCGTGGTTGGCGTAGGCGTTGGCCCCCATCATATCGATGAAGATCTCCTGCCCACGCCCGGTCGCGCGGCGCGCCCACACGCCGAGCAGTGCCGTCGTCGCGACCACGGCGGAGGTGTTCGGGTCCGGGTTCACCTCGTTCGCGCGGAACAGGCGGCGGGCGCCCTCCCGCATCTCGGCGACTGAATCGGCGACCGGCAGACCGCCCGACTGCCACGTGGCCCCGCCGAGGGCGGCGCCGGGGATCGGGTGCGTCGCTGGCCGGTGCGCGCTCGGGCCGAGCGTGCCGTAGCCGTTCACGTTCACGTAGACAATGCCGGGGTTGATCGCGCTGGCATCCTTGTAGGAGATCGCGAGGCGCTCCGGAACGCCGGGGCGGTAGTTGTGGATGATCACGTCCGCCTTCGCGATCAGGGCGTGCACGACGGCCTGGCCCTCCGGCGCCTTCAGGTCGACGCAGATGCTCTCTTTGCTTGCGTTCGTCTTGAGCGCACCGAGGGAGCCGTTCCCCATCCACCGCCACGGGTCGCCGCCGGACTGCTCCACCTTGATCACGCGCGCGCCGAGGTCGGCGAGGTGCGACGCACCGAGGGGCGCGGCAATGATCGTGGAGAAGTCCAGGATGGTGAGGCCTTCCAGCGCCAGCCTGGGCGCCGCGTCCGACGCGGGCAGCGCCGGCACCGGCAGCAGCGATCCGAGGATCGCCTCGCCGTGCTCGCCGAGGTTCGGGACGGCGTGCCGGATGGCTGCCGGCGTCTCCGTCAGCCGGGCGACCGGACCGATCTGCTTCATCGTGCCGCCGTTGGGGCCGGGCGTCTCGATCACGTGGCCGTTCAGCACCAGGTCGGGGTCGCTGAGGGCGTCCTGCGTGGTCTGGAAGGGCGTGGCAACCACGCCACCCTGCTCCACGAAGATCTCCATCCACTCCGCGGATGACTTCGTGCGCATGTGCTGGAGCATCCGGTCGCGGAACGCCTCCCGCACCTCCTCCTTCCACGTGGCAGGCGAGCCTTCGTGCTCCCCGTCCGCGTAGATATCCATGAGGTCGACCGCGGACAGGTAGTTGTCGAAGAGGTGCTGGAGCAGGTTGCCGAGCTGGATCCAGCGCCCGTCACCGGCCAGCACCGGCTGGTAGTTGATGGTGGGCATGCGGTTCGCCGGCAGGGCGGGCAAGACCCACTTACCCGGATTCCACGTGGCCAGCGACAGATTCAGCAGGCCACCCATGTCGTACGGGAGCATCCCCTGCAGGATGCTCGTGTCCACGACCTGCCCTCGGCCATCACGGTCGCGCGCGATCAGCGCGGCGATGATGCCGGTAACCGCGGCCTGCGAGGCGGCGTGGGTGCCCACCTGGAGCGCGGCGAACTGCGGTCCCGGGCGCGGGTGGCTCCCGGCGAACGCCATCATGCGCCCGGACTTCGCGGCGATGACGCCCTCGTACCCCGGCACGGAGGCGAGCGGGCCGCTGGGGCCGAAGCCGGTGATGCGGCAGTAGACCAGGCCGGGGTTGAGCGCGGTCAGCGTCTCCGCATCCGCGCCCAGCGCCTTGCCGGACTCGCCTCGGTAGGAGGCGACAACGACGTCCACGGTCGCGACGAGGCGATGGAGGCGCTCCCGCTCGCCCGCGTCACGCAGGTCCAGGACCACGCTCCGCTTGCCGCGCAGCCACATGGGCGCGCTCGCGGTGCTGCGGAACGGGTCGCCGCCCGGGCGCTCCACCTTGATGACGTCGGCGCCGAAGTCGGCGAGCACCATCGTGGCGATGCCGCCGGCAGGGCCGCTGCTCAGATCAACGACTCGGATTCCATCGAATACTCCGGGCATCCGGCGTTCCTCCCCCGCGCGCGGCGACCGGACGCCACGCGTGTGCATGTTATGGGGCTCATCACGTCTGTCCAGACACCCGGCGTGCGCCGCTCAATCAGCGGACGGCGGTCACCATCGACTCGCCGGGCTGGCGGGCGGCCGCCTCGCCGAGGGTGCGCGTCAGCGCGTCGAAGCGCGGCGCCAGCGCCGCC
>PHBR01000111.1 GCA_002840675.1 Chloroflexi bacterium HGW-Chloroflexi-9 | reverse complement strand
CGGTGACCATTCCAATGGGCACAGGCAGCGCCTTTAAGGGCATAATCAACGTACTGACCGGCAAGGCCTGGGAACCGGACGGAAACGGCGGCGAGAAGGAAACAGCCATACCGCCGGAGTATGCCGAAGAATACACCCGGGCCCGGGAAGTCCTGGCCGGAGCGGCCGCTGAGGGCGATGAGGAATTACTCGTTAAATTCATCGATGAAGCCGGACTTTCCGACGCTGATATCGTACGCGGCCTGCGTATGGCCATCCGCGACAACCGCATCGTACCGGCCTTTGCGGGCTGTGCCCTGCGCGGTTCCGGCGCACGCAGTCTGCTGGACTTTATTACGGAAATCGTTTCCTCTCCAGCCGGATCAATTGAAGTGGCTCTGGCCCCCGATGAAAGTGAATCCACGGTAAAAATCGACAGCAGCGCGCCGGTCTCGGCGCGCGCGAGGCCCTGCAGGCGCGCGGACCGCGTCGCGGGGAAGCGCAGCGGCTCGCGGGTCACGTCGAACGGCTCGATGTCCGCGGGCCGTTCGGGCGCCGCCGGCATCAGCTCCTGCGCGCGCAGCACGTCGATCACCAGCGGGAACTCGTCGTCGTCCGGTGCGTCGGCCTGCGCGATCGGGCCGAGGGGCATCGGCTCGCCGCCGTCCAGCAGGGAGAAGTCCATGAGGCGCTGCGTGTAGTCGCGCGTGCGGCCCAGCACCTGTCCGCCCGGGATGTCCCGGAACGCAGAGGAGATGCGGCGCGTGATGCGCAGTTCGCGGCCGGATGAGGCCAGCGAGTAGCCCACGCGCGGAAGGGTGGTGCGGTAGGCCCGCAGCAGGAAGGCCGCCTCAATCGGGTCGCCCTCCGCCTGCTTCACGGCCAGGGCGCCCAGTTCAACGTCGTAGACGCCGCCTTCGCCCATCACTTGGTCGGTGATCAGCTGCAGGTGATCCGCGACCTGTGAGACCTCCAGGATGTCGCCACCCTCGGTCACCTGGTTGTGGATGAGCCGCTCGGCGTGCTCGATCGCGTCGAGCCCGCCGCGGACGGATGAGTAACCCATCAGGACACCTCCTGCGGTGCGGCGATCGTGGCCGTGGTGCTGCGGGGCAGGGCCGCGAGGCGCCCGCGCGGGTCAACGAGTAGGAGGTCGATGCCGGTGGGGAAGGGCCAGTTGCGCTCGGTGCGTGCCTTCAGCACCGCAGGGTCGAGCCCGCCGACCCGCAGCGTGGTCTCGCCGTCCACGCCGGGGCCGGACAGGGTCAGCGCCAGGTCGCCTTCGCCCACCGCATCACAGAGGACGACGACGGTGGAGGACCGCTCCGGCTCCTCGAGCGGGCCCTCGTAGGCGGCCTCGATGGCCGCGAGGGCGTGCGCGGCGTCCGCGAAGACGTAAGCGGCCCGGTCGGGGGGTGCTGTGCGCGAGCCGGTGCGCCGGAGGATGGTCTCCTCCGGCCCGTTGCTCGCGGCCATGTGGAACGTCACTTCGTGGTCGAGCAAGGACTGCGCGACGGCGATGGCGGCGGCCCAGGGGCCGTCCTCCGCACGCGCGACGCTGACCTGCTCCACGGTGCCGGGCATCGACATCGCGGAGAGCATCGCGCGGAAGGTGCGCTGCTCCAGGTCCGCGGTCTGGGTGATCGGGGGCACAGATGTCATGTCACGTCCTCGAATCGCACGCGGGTGGGGGCAATGACGGACCAGCGGTCGGCCCACGCCTGGTCGGCGGCAATCTGCGCCTCCGCCAGGAACGCCTCGATGCGCGGGGACAGCGGGTGCCCGGCCTCGAGTGCGGCATCCACGACGGCGCCCGCGAGTGCGCGCTCCAGCGACTTGCCCATCACCATCGCGTAGCCGCGGTGCGCCCCCACGGCGACCTCCGCCTCGGAGACGGTGACCTCCGCGAAGTTGAAGGGCAGCCGCTCCAGCGGCTCTTCCACCCGCACCATCAGCAGGCCCACGGTCGGGCCGCGCGTGACTTCAACGTCCAACGTCTCCAGGACCTCGTCCGCGATCACGACCAGGCGTTCCGGGTCGGCGCAGGCGATCGCCTCGAAGCGTGCCTCTCGTTCCATGAATGCTCCCTGGGGAGGTGCGAGCGGCCGAAATGGGGCCGCCAGATCTCGTGTGAGGACACCGTATGGACGGGACGATCCGAAGCGATTAGGGGCGGGTTAGGAGCAGTTCAAGAGCACCAGATCGGATCATCCCGGTGCGCGGGATGGGCATCGGGTGGAGACGCGAAGAGGCCCGGCGGGGGGCGCCGGGCCTCTTCTGATCCGTTGGCGGCCGTTGCGGAGGGTGGCTCGCCGTTCGGGATGCAGATGGGGTTACTCCATGCTCTTGAGGTCCAGGTCAAGCAGCTTGGCGATGTCGCGGAGCGAGTTGAAGAAGTGGTCGAGGTGCTCCAGGCCCAGGTCTCCGGACGGGTCCTGGTACCAGTAGCGGGCCGTCTTCACCAGCTCAGCGTCATCCTTCATGGCCAGCAGGGCGGCCTTGACCGCGTCCTTGAAGGATTGCGGCAGTTCGGAGCGGATCGCGAACGGCGTGGACGGGATGGGGTCGGTCACGCCGAGGATGGCGATGTTGCCGTCCGGGCACGCTTCGAAGGTGGAGCGGATTTCCTCCTCCGTGCGAGGCTGGGAGATCTCGCCGTCCGACCAGAGGCACACCTGGATCTGGCCTTCCTTCGCGAGACGCTGCAGGTTGCCTTCGTTGGTACCGCCACCGGTCGTAGTGCCGTTGTAGACGGCCAGCGCCGCCGTCGGGTGGCTCCCGGCGAAGACGGTCTTCATCTCCGCATCCGGGTCGAGGCCCCTCTTGATCAGCAGCGTTTTGGGCGCCAGGTGGCCGGACGTGGAGGCCGGGTCAACGAACGCGTACGACTGACCCCGCAGGTCCTCGATCGTCTCGATCCCGTTGCCCTTCTTCGTGATAATCACGGACTGGTAGAAGGGTTTGGCGTTCGGGTTGTATGTGCAGACCTCCACCGAGGAGGAGCATGACGTGTAGATCGCGAGCGCCTCGGCGTCGGCTTCCTGCACCGCCAGGACGTACGAGAACGGGCCGACGACCATCGCGTCGACACGGTCGGCGCGCATCGCCTCGATCACCGCGCCGTACGAGGTGCCGGTGAACGCCTCGATCTCGACGCCGAGCTCGGCCGTCAGGTAGTCGATGAATGGCTGCTGCCGTTCCAGGACAGCCTCGGCGTCGTCACCACCAAAGAAGCCCAGGACGAACTTCTCCGGCCAGTCGGCACGTGGGTCCTCTGTCGCCGCGGCCGTGGCGGCCACCGCGGCCGAGCCACCGCCCGCGGCCGGAGTGGCGGTCGTGGTCTCCTCGTCGGAGGCGCAGGCGGCCCCGAAGGCAAGGGTGGCGCCGACGGCGAGGGCCAGGAGGGTGCCCTTCCAGCGATGCTTCATGCTGTGTTCTCCCATTGAAACGAGACTCTTGATTCCCTCTGACCGTCACGGGACACGCGCCCTGGGGAGGGCGGCCCCGGCAGGTTGTGTTAGATCAGGCGGCTGCGCGCCCAGTCGCTGAAGCGGTCCACGATCGTGACCATCAGGACGATGAAGATGAGCGCGCCCAGCAATTTGTCGTACTGGAACAACGCCATGTACTTGGTGATCGTGAAGCCGACGCCGCCGGCGCCCACGAGGCCGAGGATGGTGGCCGACCGCACGTTCGACTCGAAGAGCAGCAACGAGTAGGACGTGACCATGGGCATGGCCTGCGGGAGGATCGCGTAGAAGATGGTCTGCACCCGGTTGGCGCCGGTCGCCTGGATCGCTTTCACCTGCTGCGGGTCGATCGCCTCGATCGACTCGGCATAGACCTTGCCCATGAAGCCGATGGAGCCGATGGCGAGCGCCAGCACGCCGCCGAACGGGCCGAGGCCGACTGCCGCGACGAACACCAGCGCGAAGATGATGTCCGGGATCGCGCGGTTCCAGTTCAGGAGCATGCGCGAGACCTGGTAGATGACCGGGTGCGGCGCCACGTTTCGCGCGGCTAGGAGCGCGAAGGGGATCGAGATCACGATCGCCAGGGTTGTACCGATGATGGCCATCTGGATGGTCTCGACGATGGCGAAGATGATCGTCGGCATCGGGAAGGTGACGCTGTCGACGCCCACACGCGGGATCGTGAAGAAGACTAGGTCGATCGGCGGCGTCTTGAGGACTTCCTGCTGCGTCTCGAACGCCGGCGGGAACATCCTGGTGACGAAGTCCCAGATGTTCGGAATGCCGCCGATGAGGGTGCCCGGGGACGCGTTCGTCCCGGCGACTCCCCAGAGGTAGACCAGCAGGAGCACGGCGGCGGTGCCGATCATGCCCCCGGTGACCTTCGGCCACATGCGGAGGAGGTCGTCACGGTCGACCTCGGGCGTCGTTGTGAGTGGACGGTTGGCGGTCGGAGTGGCTGCCATTAGACGTTCGTCTCCACGCGGCGCTTCGCCTGCCGCAGCAGGCGCTCGGCTTCCTCGTCCATGTGGGTGGCGGCGCGGGCGGCCTCCCGCAGGATGGTGCGGCCGTACACCTTCGGGGCCCGGTCGAAGCGGTAGGTGCGGTTCAGGACCTCGTCGGTGAGGCCGTCCGCCGGGCCGTCGTAGACCACCGTGCCCTGCGCGATGCCGACGATGCGGTCGCAGAATTGCGTTGCGAGTTCCACATCGTGGATGTTGATGAGCGTCGCGACGCCCGTCTCGCGGGCGACGCGGACCAGGTCCGCCATCACCTGCTCCGCCAGTTCGGGGTCCAGGCTGGCGACCGGCTCATCCGCGAGGATGAGCGAGGGCTGCTGGGCGATCGCGCGGGCGATGCCGACTCGCTGCTTCTCGCCGCCCGACAGCCGGTCGGCGCGGAAGTGCGCGCGGTGGAGCATGTTCACCCGCTCCAGCGCTTCGACCGCGATCTCCCGGTCCTCCTTCGTGAAGTGGAAGGCCCACGTCGCCTGGCTCTGGTTCCGGCCGAGGCGTCCCGCCAGCACGTTGTTCATCACCGAGATGCGCTCGATGAGGTTGTATTCCTGCCAGATGAAGCCGATGCGGGACTGCAGGGCGCGAATTTCAGCGCCGCCCGCGTTTATCAGGTCGACGCCGTCAACCTCCAGCGTGCCGGACGCGGCGCGCTCCAGGCCGTTGATGCACCGCAGGAGGGTGGACTTCCCGGCGCCGGAGCGCCCGATGATCGCGACCACCTCGCCCTGCTTCAGCGAGAAGTCCACGGACTTCAGCGCCTGGTAGCCATTCGGGTAGACGTGGCTCAGATTCCGGATCTTCAGCATGGGCTGTGCCTCTCGTCGCCGCCCGATGGGCATGCGCGACTCGTGCTTGCTTGAGCGGGGAGGGGCGCGATCCGATGCCGGCCGCACCCGACGTGTTGAAGATGGCACGGCGCAGCCGTCGCCAGATCAACGCGAGGTCAGGGCGACGGCAAAGGCTGGTTAAGGAACGGCACCGCACGTTCTCGCGCCGTTAAGGACGCCGCCGACACGTGCCGGGATGCTCAGCAGATGGGACAGGTCAGCATCCGAGAGACCGTGATTGTGGTGGCGGTGCTGTGCATCGCCATGCTCGCGACCGCGATCGTGTTGTCACGTGACGGTGCCCCGCCGACGGCCTGGCGACTGGACCTCGGAAGCCCGGTCACCGCCGGGCTGACGATGCACGGGGACGCGGTCCTCGCCGGCACGGAGGCGGGTGAACTGCTCGCGGTGGATCGAATCGACGGCACGGTGATGTGGCGTGCCCTCCTCCAGGCCGCGCCGCGTGGTGAGATCCGGGTCGATCAGGATCGCGCGTACGTCCGCACGGATGACGGCGCACTCTCCGCGCGTGATGGGCGGACGGGCGAGCCGGCCTGGTCCACCGGGCCCGCGCGCGTGAACACCGCGCCGCTCTTGGTGGACGGCCTGGTGATCCTGACCACCCGCGACAGCGAGGTCGTTGCCTTCGAGGCGACCACCGGTCGGGAGCGCTGGCGAACGGCGATGCCCGCGCTGGTGCAGGCGGACCTGGCTGATCTGGACGGCCTGATCGTGGCCGGGGACATCGGCGGGCGGATGATCACGCTGGAGCCACGCACCGGCGCGATCCTTGAGCAGGTGTCGCGCGGCGGTGACTTCGTGGGGCCGATCCTCGAGTCAGGCGGCACGGTGTTCGCGGGGCCGCGGTCCGGGCTCGTCGCGCTCGATCCCGTCGGGCGTGAACTGTGGAGCGTGGAGACCGGGCAGCCAACGCGGCTTCCGATGCTGCACCTCGGCGGCGTCCTGCTGGCAGACGCCAGCCCGGACCTCCTCGCCGTGGATGTCGAGACGGGCGAGGTGCGGTGGCGGTACACCGCGCAGGCGCTGGTCGTCTCGTTTGGCGCCGGAGGGTCGTTCGTGCTCGCGGGCGTACACACGGGCGAGGTACACGGGATCGACCTCGCCACGGGCGAGCGGCTCTGGCGGTTTCGGACGAACGCCCCGGTGCTTGCGACGCCTCTGGTCGATGCTCCCGCGGGCCGAGCCTTCTTCGGCGGGCGCGATGGCACGCTGTACGCGATTCAGACGGACGAGCGGTAACGGGTGGCTGACGCGGTGCAGTCACGATCACTGTCGGGCGGGTAGGCACGGCATTGGCTGCCTGAGAGACAGTCAGCCATCCTTAACCGTGCTCTAACCGGGGGCCCCTTCACTCAGATCGATGCAACTCGATCGAGGTGGAGTGTGCCAGTGGCTGATGTGATGGTGGTCGAGGACGACACCGCGATCCGGGAGGTGGTCTCGTACCAGCTGACGCGCGCCGGGCACCGTGTTGATGCGGTGGGCGATGGTGTGGCGGCGCTGGAGCACTTTCGCGCCTCCGACCCTGACCTGATCATCCTCGACCTGATGCTGCCCGGACTCCCCGGGCTCGACTTCTTGCGGATCGTGCGGGACGAGGCATCCGTCCCGGTCATCGTGATCAGCGCGCGCGACTCGGAGCCGGACCGCATCACCGGCTTTGACCTGGGCGCAGACGACTACATGACGAAGCCGTTCTCCGTGCGCGAGTTGATGGCCCGAGTGCAGGTC
>PHBR01000002.1 GCA_002840675.1 Chloroflexi bacterium HGW-Chloroflexi-9 | reverse complement strand
GCGGCGGTCGCCGCCCCGACCGTCGTTGCTCCCGTCGCGCCGGCCCCGCAGCCGCAGCCGATCGCCCTGGCCTTCGCCGCTTCCTCGAACGGAGCGGAGGCGGTCGCCGCCTCGAACGGTGCGGTCGCGGTCGCGTCCGCGGCCCCGCGCGCCATCACCGCCCGCGACGAGGCGCGTCAGAAGGGCTTCGAGGGCGACCCGTGTGGCGAGTGCGGGCAGTTGATGATGGTGCGCAACGGCACGTGCCTGAAGTGCATGAACTGCGGCGCGACGAGCGGCTGCAGCTAGGAACCCGTTGAAATGACTGGGGATTCGTGTCGCGCTGGAATCACTAGAGGGGCGTCAGGAGGCCACTAGCCTGCCGGCCCAGAGGGCGATGGTGCTCCCACGCTCGCCGCCATCTGGCGAGCGCGCCAGCAGGGGATCGGCGTGGCGCCGCCAACCAACCTATACTCCGGCGCAGAGGCGCGCCTACTGATGCATGTCTTCATGAGTCATGCCGTAGAAGATGCGGACGAGGTTAACCGTCTCGCCGACCACCTTCGCTCGCGCTTGCCCGGACTCACAATCTATGTATCTGGCTCGGAAATCGCGCCCGGTGCTGATTGGTGGCAATCGATTCAGGAGAACCTGCGGAGCGCGCAGGTCGTCGTCGTCGCGTTCTCGCGACGATCCGTAAGTCGCCCCTGGTTGTTCTTCGAAGGCGGTGCTGCCTGGGCACTGGGTAAGCCCGTCATTCCAGTGCTGCTGGATGGCCTTTCTCCCGACAGCATTCCCCCGCCCTTTTCATTTAACATGGCGATCTCGTGTGAAACAGACGCCGGGGTGTTAATCGCCGCTCTATCGGAGGCGACCGGGATCGCGAGCCCGACGTTCGCGACCGCGGGCACAGTTGTGGCCGTCGAGCAGAACCGCGGCCCCGAGCAGTCGGAGGCAGGTGTTTACCTCGGCGACCGACGCCTTGCGCTCGACGTCGGGTGGGTGCGGTATGCGGGATCTGGCCAATTGCAGATTGCGAGGCGCTACGTCGCGGCCGCGTCCTATGACGAGGGGTATCGATTTCCTCCGAGCGACACCTTGGACGCGAGGGCTGGTGCGGTCGGGTTTCGCGTGATGCCGGTCGACGATGTGCATTTCTATCTGGCCTGCACACTGACCGACGGTCGAGCGATCAAGCTCTACGTTTCGACGAACTTCGGTCAGTGGGGGTTCTCTGGCACGCCATTGGACGAGTTCCGGGTCCCCCTCACCGGAGTCGTCCGCCGAAAGTGGAATGTGGTAGTCCTTCGTTTCCCGAGCTTCGAGACTGCGCTGGACTCCCCGATCCGATCGGTCGATGGGTTTCGCATTCGGGGCGGCATGCGCCTGAGCCATGTCTGGTGCAGAACGTCGCGAGCGTCATTCGCGCCGCTGAACCCTGGCGAACAGACCATGGATATCAACTATCCATCATAGGTGAGCCACATCTGTGAGTCCAATCGGAAGATTGGGACAAAAGGGGGCCCGTGTGTCCATCAGTGATGTCGGTGCATTCGCGGCGATGGTGATATCGCTGTTGTGAGCCTGCCCCACTTTCCCGGAGTCCTAGCCTGAGGCGACGATGTCGCCCCGGAAGGAGTCCAGGATGCCCCGCGCCTACCCCGAGGAGTTCCGTCAGCGAGCCGTCGAGCTCGCACGGCAGCGTGCGAAACCCGTCAGCCAGATCGCCGCTGACCTCGGCATCGCCCAGTCGGTGCTGAACCGCTGGGTCAGGCAGGCCGATATCGACGCCGGCCAGCGGCACGACGGCCTGACGACCGACGAGCACGCCGAGCTAGTGCGCCTGCGCCGTGCCAACCGCGTGCTCGAGCTGGAGAACGAGATCCTCAAGCGTGCGGCTGCCTTCTTCGCTCGCGAGAACGTGCTCCCAACATGAAGAACCGGCTGGTCCACGAGCTTGCCGCTGACGGGACATCCGTCGCGGTGGCCTGCCGGGTGCTGGGTGTGTCGGAGTCCGGGTACTACGAGTGGCGGGGTCGCCCGTTCTCGGCGCGCGCCGTCGTCGATGCATCGCTCAGCGCGCAGATCGTCGAGATCCACGCCATGTCGCTCGGGACCTACGGTGTGCCGCGGGTGCACGCCGAACTCCGGTTGGGACGCGGCGTCCGCTGCGGTCGCAAGCGCGTCGCGCGGCTGATGCGCGCCGCTCGACTGCACGGGATCTACCGCCGGCACGGGAAGCATCGCCGTCCAGCGCCCGCGGTGCACGACGACCTCGTGCGTCGTCACTTCGTCGCCGACGCCCCTGACCGGCTGTGGCTCACCGACATCACCGAGCACCCGACCCGCGAGGGGAAGGTGTACTGCGCCGCGGTGCTCGACGTGTACTCGCGGCGCATCGTCGGGTGGTCGATCGCCGACCACCTGCGCGCCGAGCTCGTCGTGGACGCGATCGAGATGGCCCGCTGGCGTCGCCGGCCGCAGCCCGGGCAGACCGTCGTCCACTCGGACCAGGGCTCGCAATACACGGCGTGGGCGTTTGGTCAGCGGCTGCGTTCGGCGGGACTGCTGGGCTCGATGGGGCGCGTCGCCTCGGCGCTCGACAACTCCATGATGGAGTCGTTTTTCGGGACGCTGCAGCTCGAGCTGCTGGACCGGCAGCCCTGAACGACGCGGGCCGAGCTGGCGCGGGCGATCTTCGAGTGGATCGAGGGCTGGTACAACCCGCGCGACGGCACACCTCGATCGGCAACCTCAGCCCCGTCGACTACGAGAGGAGGCCCGTCCCGACGACCAATGCGGCATGATGCCCTCTACACCCAACCACTCCGGGAAACCGGGGCAGGCTCAAGAGCACCAGCATCGACGACCTAGTGAGAGGCGGGCTGTGAAGCCCGCATCCTGTCATTCCGAGTACGCCGATCGTCTGCAGGCTGACTGCAATTCACGCTACCAGGCCAGCCCGGCGAATCGTCGAGTAGTTCGGCGGCAGGAACAATCCGATCCGAGGAGGCCACCCAAGTCCTAGCGACCGTCGCCTGTTCCGGCCCCTAAGAAGGTGTGGTGCCACAACTACACTGGCACTCCCCACAGGTCGAGGGAGGCGAGATATGGTCAGCGAGCATAACGACGCGGTTCGCGAGCAGTTCCGGCTGCAGGCGGCCAGCTTTTCCGAGAGCGGATTTGCTGTCCGCGGCCTCGACTGGATCGTGGCGGAGTTGGCCCCGGCGGCCACGGACCAGGTCCTGGATGTCGCGGCCGGTGCGGCACACCTTGGACGGGCGCTAGCCCCGCGGGTTGCGCACGTGAGCGCCCTGGACCTGACGCCGGAGATGCTCGCGCAGGGCCAGCGGCTCGCCACGGCCAACGGGCTACGCAACATCATATTCCTGCAGGGTGACGCGATGTCTCTGCCGTGGATCGACCGGCAGTTCGACCTGACGGCCTGTCGACTCACCCTGCACCAGGTCGCTGACCCACGTGCCGTCGTGCGCGAGATGGTGCGAGTGACGCGGATAGACGGTCGGATCGCGATCATCGACATGGTGGCCGTTGATGCGCCGCCGGTCGCGGCGGAGATGAACCGCCTCGAACGACTGCGTGACCCCAGTCACGGTCGCACGCTGACACTCGCGGAGACCGAGGAATTACTGACGGAGGCAGGCGCCCGTGTCATCCACCGCGTGAGCCGGGAACAACCGGTCGATGTAGAGGACTGGATGGAGCGCACGGCCACCCCACCGGCCGTGCGAAATGAGATCCGAGGCCGCTTCGCCGCAGAGCTGGCAGGGGGAACACCTACGGGCCTGTATCCATTCCATGCCGACGACGGCACGCTGATGCTCACACACACTTGGGCTATGACGGTCGCGGTGCCGCTCGCGTAGCTGCTTGTTGCTGCAGGACGAGGGTGACCGTCATAGTCTGTCTGGCATTCTCGTTGGCGCATCTCCGGAGCAGTGGATGACCGCCGGGGTGGCACTCGCTCGACCGGCACCTCTGTGCAGCGACGGCCAACACTCGGTTCGACGCTAACAGGAAGCCTTACCCGAGGCGCCGTCGGTTCTCCACGATGGAGCCATGAGCCGCAACGACAGGACCCAGCACACCTCCGAATGGCGTAACCGCGTCACCGCGCACGGCGAGGAAGTCCCCGACCAGCCCCTCGCCAACCCGCGCAACTGGCGGGTGCATCCGAGGGCGCAGCAAGACGCCCTCGCCGCCGTCCTGGACCAGGTCGGCTGGGTTCAGGACGTCATCGTCAACCAGCGCACTGGCCACGTCGTCGACGGCCACGCTCGTATCGCCCTCGCCATCTCGAAGCAGGAGCCGGGCATCCCCGTCGTCTACGTCGACCTCGACGAGGATGAGGAGCGGCTGATCCTCGCGTCGCTCGACCCGCTGTCAGCGATGGCCGCCACCGACCATGACGCGATCCGCGAGCTCTTGGCCGAGATCAGCGTCGACGACGACGCGCTGCTCGCGATGTTCGAGAAGGTCTCGCCGGGCAATCGGAACGGCGGCAACACCGACCCCGATGCCGTCCCCGACGTGCCGGAGCAGTCCACCGTCCAGCGCGGCGAGGTCTACGTCCTCGGCGAGCACCGGTTAATGTGCGGCGACTCTACGAGTCCCGACGACGTGGCCCGGCTGATGGTCGGCGAGCGCGCGACGCTCCTGGCGACGGACCCGCCGTACCTCGTGGACTACCAGGGCGGCAACCACCCGCAGTCATGGCACAACAAGCCGGACGTGAAGGACAAGCACTGGGACGATTACCGCGACCCGGACGCGGCCTCGGGGTTCTTTACCGACTTCCTCCGCGTCTGGCTCGCGCACTCCGTCGAGGGCGTGCCGGTCTACCAGTGGCACGCCACGCGCCGCCAGGCGCTCGTCGAGGACGCGTGGCGCAAGAACGGACTGCTCGTCCACCAGACGGTCATCTGGGTGAAGGCCCGCCCGTCCCTGACGCGCTCCGACTACATGTGGCAGCACGAGCCCTGCTTCTACGGGTGGCCCGAAGGTCACCGTACCCGCGCGGAAGCCGCCCGCCAACGCCTCGACGGTCTGGGAGATCAATCAGCAGGGCGAGCAGGACGGCATCCACCCCACCCAGAAGCCGGTCGAGATCTTCGCGCGGCCGATCCAGTACCACACCGGCCCGGGCGGGATCTGCGCCGAGCCCTTCTCAGGCAGCGGCACCCAGATCATCGCCGCCGAGCAACAGGGCCGCCGCTGCTTCGCGATGGAGATTGAGCCGAAGTTCGTGCAGGTCGCGATCGAGCGATGGGAAGCGTTCACCGGCCTCAAGGCCGAGCGGGAGGACTGAGGTGCTTCTCGGATCGACTCACCCCGCCGAGTCGTTGACTTCGTGCGCGCCCAGAGTGAGTGATGCAGTCCACCAGGAACGGCACGAAAGGAATATTCACGATGCCGATCGACGCAGGACTGCGGGACAAGCTGGCGACGGGCACGGAGTTTGTCGCCAAGTACAAAGGCACCGAGCACCGCTGCGAGGTGGTGACCGGCGAGGACGGCAAGCGCCGCTTCCGCCTCGCAGACGGGCGCGAGTTCAAGTCGCCCTCATCGGCGGGCAGCGCGGTGATGGGCGGGACCGCCTGCAACGGCTGGCGCTTCTGGAGCGTCGCCGGTGCGAGCCCCACTGCAAAGCCGGAGAAGCAGACCGCGGCGAAGGCCGCGCGGCCCAAGTGCGACGCCTGCGGCAAGAGCTTCGTGGCCGAGAAGCAGCTGGAGCACCACGCCGCGAACGCCGAACGGCTCTGCCGCCCCGCCTAGCGACTGTGAGCTACTCCGATGGGTGAGCGCGGCCCGCTCCCAAACCCCAACGCCCGTCGCCGCAACATCCGCGCGAGCAAGGGCTGCGTCTCCGTGGCGCATCCCCGTGCAAGTCCCACGCAACACGCGGATGCCCCGTCCGGAGTCCATCGGACGCCATCAGCCGTCGCAGCACGACCTCGTGATCGCCCATCAGCTCCGACCGGCGTGCACGTACTTGCCACGCGAATGGCGAGTCGGCGACCTCGCGGGAGAGCCAGTCGAACTCGTCGAAGCGACCTTGCACCAGCGTGATCGCTATGAGGGTGAAACGGGCGTGATCCGCCATGCCCAGCACGTGGGACCGCTCCACGAGCGCGAGCGACTGTTCCGCAATACCCCACTCCTCGCCGAGGTGTCCGGTGCGACCGGCCAGTTCCCCTCCACGGTTCATGAAGCGCGTCTCGGCGACACGGTCTCCCGCCCGCGTAGCGAGATTAGCGGCCCACTCAGCGACCGATCGGGCTAGTTCGAGATCGCCCGCCGCCACTGCTTCGTAATGGTCGTGGTCCGGGACGCCGATACACAGTTCGGAAAGCCGGTGTCTCACGGCAAGCTGTCGTGCGAGGCGTGCCGCTGCCGTAGCGTCGGGCGTTGATTCGTATCCGGCGAGGAGGACGAGCAGCCGTGCCCGTGTCTCTGCTGACAGTTCTTCGTCAGCGTCGAGTGCTTGCTGAACAAATTGGCGGCGCGTCGCTCCCCGCGAGAGCTTCGATGGTGCAAGTATCGGCCCCCGTGCGCTTCCGCCACTCCAGAATATGAAGGTCAGCGGGCAGGTGCGATACGAGGACGGGACTTCATCCACGATCCGTTCATCGGCAATCGACACCGAGTTCATCGACCACTTCAACTACTTCCTGGATCTGCTGGAGTCAGACGAGTCACCGGCGTGGGTACCGATCACTTTCGAGTGTCGGTTCTGCTCTGCTGTAGAGGCCAAGGTCAACTTCGCACCACACCGCTTTCAGGACCTGGCCGGAAGTCACATTGGTGTGTGTGCGCGAGCACGCGGCACTACTGTGAGGGCGGTGCATAGGCCGGGTAGGTGAGCTCATTGCCTTCGGCGTGAGCGAAAGGGGGTCAAGTGGTGCAACTGCCAACGATCGCGGTCCATCAGATCACGAACCTCGACCCCACGCACGGTTAACGCGTCAGCGACGAGTGTGCGATGGCAGCGCCATGGCACAGCTTCCGCGCACATCAGCACCACGCGATCGGAGATCGCCAGGTCCATCAGGTCATTGATCGCAGCCCGGAAGGGTGCCGTCTGCATGTAGTCCGCGTACGCGCGGAAGCTCTTGTGACGCCATCCGATGTTCGGGGAGCGCTCGGACGTCGCCCGACGAAATCCGCCAAGCCGTGGTTCTCGCACGTAGCGGATCCCGTATGACGGGAGGCTCACTTCAAGTGCTTCTGCGTTGAACTGTGGCATCCGCCTGGAGCGCGGCACGGACCGGATATCGACGAGCAGCGTGACCTCGGCCGTCCGTAGGATCTCCACGAAGACTTCGAGCGTCCGAATGGAGTGCCCCACTGTGCAGATCAGCATCGGTGGCAGGCTCTGCACGCCGCGAGCGATCGCGACGAAGACCATGTTGCGGGTGAAGTGGACGAGGTACGTTTCCAGATCAGCGTCGAACACACCGGGACGACCCAGACGAGGGGCTCGCCATCCTGCACGCCTTCCGCCTAGCTCGCCGCCGCGACGTGGGACGACGTGAAGTTAGGGCTTCGCCACCCTTGATGCTGATTTCGACAAAGAGTCTCGTTCCAGAGAACCTAGCTTTCTGCGTTGCTCAGGCCGTCCAGTTCCTTCTGCAATGCGATCACGCGTTCCAGCGCGGCACGCGCATCCAGAGCGTTGCTCGGCCCCTTCGCTTGAAGGCGCGATAAGTCACCGCGCGCCTCCGCCAACTCCTGTTGGACCACGTTGTGTGAGCGGTTTGTCATGCCCTTACCGTCGATCCTGTGCAGGCGTGGTGCGCGTGCGTTCCCTGGTGAGCGCCAGCAGCACGTTTCTGAACACGGTCCCCTCGCTTTTGTGCCGATCTCATTTAAGCTCGATGGGTGAGCCTCGGCGGTGGGTGTCGTCACCCCTTCACCTCCGTGATCAGTCCTTCGCGTAGCCCCCACCGCAGGTCACGCCGCGTTGAAGCGTGAACGGGCTCACCGCGCTCACCAGCGTGGGTCGCGACGAAGCCAGATGGTCATAGCAGGCGCGGCAGTAGATCGTGTCTCCGGCGAGGACGACGGATTCGCCGACCGCTAACGCCTGCAGGCAGGGGACTCGAGGCGTCTGATCGAGCGTGTTGCTGGCATTGTTGACAGTCGGATTCACTGAGCTTCCTGACGTGGCGACTCCTCGGCGACCGGAGTCAGAGCGATAGTGATGAGGAAGGCACAGTCTTGAACCGCCTGCACGACATGCGCGACACCCAGGTTGAGCGCCACGAGCGCCCCCGGGCCCAGGTCCACCTCATGCTCGCTCGCCATGAGTCGAGCGACTCCGCTCAACCCCTGCACGAGCACCGGACCGGCCACCTCATGCTCCTCGAGCTGGGCACCAGCACGTAGCCCGACGAGCGTGACGCGTAACGGCCCATCCTTTACGAGCGTCTTTGCTGCGTGTCCATCACTGGCAGCGCGCGCGTGCTTAAGCACTGCGTCGACCTCCGGCCCAAGGACAAAGGGCAGGACGTCAGCCTGCAATTCGTGCGTACGCGCATACGTCGACGGGTGCTCTGTGGTCATCTCAAGCTCCTCAGTCCACCTGGCTTCGCGGGGCAGATCGTTCCCCGACTGCCGTGCAGGTGGCTTCGATGATCGGGAGGCACAATGGCTGTCCGATCACTGATCCGATGATAGGCATCGCCGCGGGGCCATGCGCCCACCTCGGCGAATCGCTACGAATATGCAAGAACACGCGCTGGCGAGCCGTGCTGACAGCTGCCCGTTGTGCGACGGCAGAAGCGGGCGCGACGCGAGACGCACTCGATGCAATCGATAGGTCATCGCCGGGCACAGCGGCACGCGCTCGTCTAGATTCACAACACGCTGATGTGGATCAAAGTGGGTGCCCACTGCTCCAACTCAACTCGCTGGCCCCCGTTATGATGCGCCCTCCGACACCAGCAGAGAGCGATGCCGCGCGTCGTGCGCATCCAACGCTGCCACACGTGGTGGTCATTGGTGGCGGGTTCGGGGGGCTGGCGGCAGTGCGTGCACTCCGCGGTGCGCCGGTCCGCATCACTCTGGTCGACCGTCTCAACCACCACCTCTTTCAGCCGTTGTTGTACCAGGTCGCGACCGGTCTGCTGTCGCCTGCCAATATCGCGGCACCGCTGCGTGGCCTCTTGCGCCGTCAGCAGAACGTGCGCGTCCTGCTCGGCGAGGTCACCACCGTCGACACGGAGCGCCGGCACGTCTCGGGAGCCGGCGAGAAGGAGGGGTTTCAACGGTCGAAGTTGCAGCCAAGCGTCGACATCGTCAATAACATTCAGCAACGTTGTCGGAACGTCCCGGTAAATGAGAGCCACTCGAATCAGATTTCCACGACTCCACGACCTGTCCGACAAGCGTTGTGAGCAGGATGGACTTGATTGCGAAGGTGCCTCGGCCGTCACGCAAGAATTTAAGCAGGCGGATCACGCGGCGAAGGTCTCCGCCAGTGATGTCGTCTTTCTCCTGGATCAATTGGGCGGCCTCAGCCGAGGACGCACAACGCCACGTACGGTGCTTGCGGCTGCTACCACGTTCGGACCTCCGGTGTTCACGTCGCAAGAAACCTGCTGAGAGCGAGGGCTCACTCGCGGTCCCTCCGCGACCATCCACGGCGTGCCCACCGTCGGTCGTGACCCGGACATATACCCACACTCTGGGGATCAGGTGACCACTACTGACTTTGGTGGATCAAAGCAATAGCCGTAACCACGGACCGTCGCGATGTAGCGCGGTCGCTCCGGATCGTCCCCCAGTTTCTCGCGGAGCCGCCGGACGTAGACACGCAGGTACTCCACTTCATCGCGGTACTCCGGGCCCCAGACATGCTTCAGCAGGGTCTCGTGCCCCTGCACGACGCCCCGGTGGGAGACGAGGTAGTGGAGGACGTTGTATTCCGTGGGCGTGAGGTGGATGAGGTTGCCAGCAATCCTCACCTCCTGCCGTTCGAAGTCCATCGCGAAGTCCTGGAAGCGTACGGTGGGGCCGCCGGAGCGTGTGAACTCGACGCGGCGAAGCACGGCGCGGACCCGCTCGATCAATTCCAGGTGGTTGAACGGCTTCGTGACATAGTCGTCTGCACCCAACTGGAGGCCACGGATCTTCTCGTCGGTTGCATCGCGGGCGGTCAACATC
This sequence comes from Chloroflexi bacterium HGW-Chloroflexi-9, assembly GCA_002840675.1. Classification (GTDB taxonomy): domain Bacteria; phylum Chloroflexota; class Dehalococcoidia; order UBA2979; family UBA2979; genus W-Chloroflexi-9. Next base: position 46,867 of record PHBR01000002.1, on the reverse strand, counting down.
ACGACGGGGACACTCGATACATCACGAATGCGCTGGAGCACCTCGAACCCATCCATCTCTGGCAGCCCAATGTCGAGCATGACGAGGTCGACCAACTCCCGTCGCACCAGGTCGAGTGCCGTCTGGCCGTCCCCTGCGGAGAGGACCTCCGTTCCGGGCCACATCAGCATGAAGTCCAGTTGGACGGACTCCACCACCTCAGGCGCGTCGTCGACGATGAGCAATCTCACGCCTGGTCCTGCGGCTCGTCTGGGCCGGAGAGGGGCACGAGCACGGTGAAGGTGCTTCCACGCCCGGGTTCGCTCTGGACGGCGATGGACCCGCCGTGTGCCTGCACGGCCGCGAGCGCGATGGGGAGCCCCAGGCCCGTACCGCCCTCCTGGTCGCCACGGCCGCGGAAGAACCGCTCGAATAGGTGTCGCTGATCAGACTCGCCGATCCCTTTACCCTCGTCCCGGATATCCCAGGCGGCGTGGTCACCGTCCCGCCTGACCGTCACCGCTACCACGGCGCCGCTGGGCGAGAACTTGAGGGCGTTCGACAGTACGTTGCTAAGCGCGTGCTCAAGCCGCCGTCGGTCGACGTAGGCCAGCAGGGGTTCGGCCGGCTCAGCGAAGCGGACCTCTTGCTGGCGCTGCTCGGCGAGGGGGGCCAGTTGCTGGGCGGCCTCGCGAGCGAGTTGCGCCGCGTCCACCCATCGAAGTTCTAGTTGCACCGTTCCCGACCGATAGCGCGCCAGATCCAACAGATTGGCGATCAGGTGCTGCATCGTGTCCGTACTGCTTGCCACGCGGGTGAGCAGCCGCTGACGCACCTCCGCGTCCGCATGGGCTTCCGAGTCGACGAGGAGGCCCACGCAGGTACGGATAGCGGTCAGTGGGGTCTTAAGTTCATGCGCGATCGTGGCCACGAAGTCCGTACGCAGACGCTCCAATTCCGCGAGCCGCGCGGCAACCGGGGAGTCCGAGGCAAACTCGTGCGCGACGTATTCGTGCCCAAGCGAGGTCCGCACGTAGTCCAGTTCACCTCCACTGCGAGACGTGGCGCGCACCAACCCGGCGTCCGCGAGATCCCGCAGGGCGCCCTCGGCAGCATCGTGGTCGAAAGAGTCGGCCACACTTCGGAGGCGCCCGACGAGATCCGTGGCGGAGGAGTGTCCCTCCACGAGCCATAATGCGAGCACTTGCTGCAGATCCCGGTTAGCGCTCGATCCGGTGTCAGCACCGGTGGCAGTGCCGGCCCCCGTACCGGCACCCGGTGTAGTCGATTTCGTTGTCATAGTGCGGCGGCCTCCGCCCTGACCCTGCAGTGTGCAGGTGATCAGCCGTGTCGAACCACCATAACGCGTAGCCGGCGATCCCCACGAGGCGTCGCGACAACGGCGACGTCGCCCACCTCGTCGCCCAGCAGCGCTGCCCCGATGGGTGAGTCGAACGACACCTTACCGGCGGCGGGATCGGCCTCGGTGGGGATCACGATCTCGTAGCACTCGATCGACTGATCCTCCGTGCGTACGTGCACCGTGCTGCCGACGATGACGCGCGAGCCGATCGGGACGACCTCGGCCACATCGATGATCGCCCGGAGGCTCGCCGCCTGGGCTTTCAGCACGGCATGCTCCGCAACGTGCCTCGGCTCGCCGTCCTCATCCAGGCTGTCAGCGCGCAACTTACTCAGGATCGCCTCGATCTCGCGGAGGCGGTGGCGCAGGCGCACGTACACCTGCGCCTGCATGGGCACGGGGCGGGGTGGGGTAGTGACGTCCTGGCGGGCGGCTTCACGAGGCTGCGAAGACATAACCGTCCCCCTTTCAAGGGAACGCACGGATCGGTTTGCCCCGTCAGGGCAGAGGTGCGTTGGCTGTGACGTGGTGCGGGGCAAGCCCGTCAGGAGGGGTATTACGTACGACCTGATCATAGTGACCGGCGGCGGCCATTGACGTCCGCCTGCGTGAACATCGCGTGAACGTCGACGTTCGGGCTGCCCTTGGCCTGCCAGTGCTCCTCGGCCAAAATTGCGCACGGGACCGGGTCGACATCAGCATTGGGCCACCGGGTGATGTCGTACCGATGGGGAACACGCATGAATGAACCACACCACGTTATATTTGCGGTCAGCCAGGTCAGTCGCCGCCCCTTCCTGGGAGGTCTCGGATCAGCCGCCTTTACTGGCGTGTTCCTCCCCGCCTGCGGCGACGGCAGCGAGGATCCGGCGACGGCGACCGCCGCGACCGGCACGGTAACGTCCACTGGCACGGCTACTGGTGGGAGCACGCCGGCATCTACGGCGGCCTTCCCGGTCACCATCGAGCACAAGTACGGCGCCACCGATATCGCCTCGAAGCCGGAGCGCGTGCTTTCGCTGGCCTCCAACGACCAGAACGCCATCCTGGTGCTGGGCGTAACCCCCATCACTACGCGGTACTGGTTCGGTGAGAAGCCGGGGGCGTGGACGAGCGACAACCTCGCGGGCGAGCCCCCGAGGTCCTGGAACGGCCCCCGGCGAACTTGACTTCGAGAAGATCACCGCTCTGCAGCCCGACCTCATCGTCGGCATCTACTCCGGCATCACGGCTGAGGAACGAGTACGCCTTGCTCTCTGTGATCGCGCCGGTCGTAGCCCAGTCCCCGGACTAACATCGACTACGGTATGCCCCGGGGGCGCAGGCGTTCGGCGAGGTCGATGCGATGGAGGAGATCATTGCTCGCGTGGAGGAGAAGTTCGAGGAGGCGGCGGCAGCGTATCCCGAGTTCGCCGGCAAGGCGTTGATCCTTGCCGCGCTGCGCGCGGATGGGCAGGTTGGCCTCTTCGCGGAGCAGGACGGGCGCGTGTGCTTCTTCACGAAACTCAGCTTCGAGTTGCCTGACGAACTTGCCGGCCTCTTCGGTGATTCCTCCTGCGCGAACATCAGCGCCGAACAGATCGACCTGCTGGACTCGGGCGACGTGGTCGCGTGGATGCAGGTGCTCTACGCGGGCGGCGCAGGCGCCATCCTTCAGCACCCAAGCTACTCGACACTGCCCGTCGCACAGGAGGGCCGGCACTTCCTGCTCGGCGACCAGGCGGACGCGGCCTTCTCGTTCAACAGCGTGCTCAGCCTGCCGTTCGCGCATCGATGAGGGCGTCCCGCACATTGCGGCCTCACTCGAGGCTGATCCCGCGACGAACGTCGATTACCACGCCGCCTCGTCCTTTCCTTTCCCGAAACCTCATGCGCCGTCGCTTCCTCGCCAGCACGAGCACAGCCCCAAGCGCTGGGGAAGGCACGCCGGGCCGCTCTGCCTGCCCAGTCTGCTCATCGGTGGTGTCGTGAGCCTGGCTGTCAGTTTGCAGCCCAGAGGTGTGCCGCAGCGTGCGCGCGCCACGGACGCCAGGCTTCCGATCGCTCCTCAAGGGAAGGGGTTGGCCCGGACTTGAGACGCTCGTAAGCGCGACGAAGGCCGAGGTCGGAGGAAGGGAAGGCGTCGCGTTCGCCGAGGCGGAATGCGAGGACGTGGGCAGTCCAGGGGCCCAGACCGGGCAGGGCCATGACAGCGGTAGCGAAATCATCGAGCGGCTGACTATTGTCGAGCGGTAGCCGCCCCTCGGCGACAGCGCTCGCGAAGGACTGCACGGCGGCGGCCCGAGCACGGGTGAGGCCGAGGTCGGACAGATCGGCAAATGCAAGAGTCTCGGCTGTAGGGAAGGTGTGGGTAAGACCGAATGCAGTGAGTCCGCGCACGGGGATCCCGAGGGCCCGAACAAGGCGGCCAGATGTCGTGGAGGCGCTGGCGACGGAGGCCTGTTGGCCGAGGATGGTGCGGACGCCGACCTCGAAGGGGTCCCAGGCGCCAGGCTGGCTGACACCAGGGCGGGCGACGATGATCGGGCCGATGAGCGGGTCACTCGAGAGGGCTGCATTCGCTTCGGCGATCGGGAAGTCCAGCGCGGCGATGCGGCGGACGCGTTCGACGAAGTGGATGAGTCCTCCCCAGTGCGGGAGGTGAGCGCGGAGGAGCAGGTGGCTGCCAGCAGCCACGCCGCGTTCCCGATCACCCTCGAAGAGCTCGATCACACCGGGATCGCCGTCGATGACAACCGTGCGGCGGTAGACACCGTTCGCGACGGACTCGACACCGGGGGTGGCGCGGGCCGCGAGATAGGCGAGCGTGTGGGGCCAGTCGAGCGGGCGGTCATAGGGCAGCCGCAGCAGGAGGCCGCCGTCGGCGACGAGGCGGTCGGCCTTGCGGCGGCGGGCGCGCAGCTCGCCAGGAGTGGCGCGGAAGATGTCCCGCACGGCGCGATTGAACTGGCGGGTGCTTCCGAACCCGGCAGCGAAGGCGATATCGGTGACGGAGAGGTCGGTGTCATCCAGAAGGCGACGTGCGAAATGGGTACGGCTGGAGCGAGCCAATTGTGCTGGGGTGACGCCGACGTGCTGATTGAAAAGACGACGAAGGTTGCGGGCAGACATGTTGAGTCGCGACGCGAGGGCGTCCTCGGTTTGACCTTCGAGGGCACCCTCGAGGATGAGTTGTACGGCGCGGCAAATAAGCTCGGGGCCGTCCCATCTCACGAGCTGGCGGCGCCGGTACGGGCGGCAGCGCAGGCAGGCGCGGAAGCCGGCGGCTTCGGCAGCCGCAGCGACCCAGTAACGGCGAACGTTCGCGGCGGTGGGCCTGGCGGTGCAGCCTGGGCGGCAATAGATCCCAGTGGTGACGACGGCGGAGTAGGCGTCGGTGGGGGTGCTCATGTTCCAAATGTACGCCTCAGGGCTCGAGCGATCGGACAGTTTCGGACATCCCTGCAGAGTGTGCCGGAACTTGTCCGGATCTGTCGTGACGGCAATTTTGGCCAAGAACTATTCTCACTCCTCTGAGCCCGGAGGGTGAACCAGCGACAGCGACCGGAGGATGAGCAAACCGATGCTGCGACAGCGCGGGACGGCGCGCGGGTTACCGTGTCCCGGGGTTTGCGTGGTTCCGGCATCGGATGGCCGCAGGCGTGAGCCGAACTGAGGGGACGATTCAGTGCACGAGCGCGTGACCGCTGACGATGCAACAGGAACGCTGGCGCTGATCGGCGGAGGGGACTACGAGGCGTCCGAGCGGGTCGATCGGTTCCTGCTTGACCTTGCGGGTGGGCCTGACACACCGGTCGTCTTCCTGCCCACGGCGCGTCCATCTATTCGCATGGGCGAGAGATTCACCGAGTACTACCAGTCGCTCGGAGCGCGCAACGTCCGGGTCGCGCCTGTCTACGAACCGGAGGACGCCAACAACGAGAAGAACGCCCGACTGCTCAGGGACGCCGGGCTCATCTACATCGGCTGGGGCAGCGACACCCGTATACAGCAGGTGATTACGAACACACCCGTCCATACGGCAATCGAAGAGGCCTACCGCGACGGTGCGGTCCTCGCGGGAACGAGCGCCGGAGCACGCGTCGCAGGGGAGCTCGTCATCGCCCCGGCGAACGGACCGGTGGGGCTACGCGGAGGACTGGACGAGGGTCCTCCACGCGCGAGTGACGGACTGCCGCTCGATCAGAAGACAGTTCTCCAGGTCTGGCCGGGCTTCAACTGGATGCCGGGCTTCGGGCTCGACGCTCACCTCGCCGAATGGAACCGCTACGGGCACCTGCTGCTCATGGGGGCATTGCGCCCCGACCTCACGTGGATCGGTCTGGACGAGCGCACCGCGCTCGTGGTCTACCCGGGTGGCGACGCCGAGGTCGTAGGCGACAGCAATGTGATAGTGGTCAGGCGGTCGCCCTCGGTGCAGGTGAGGCCGCCGGAGCCGGGCAAGGCACTGCAAGCCAGGGGGTTGCGGCTGGATGTGCTCGGTCACGGGAGCTGGACGAGTCTTGACGAGCTGCGGCGTTCCTACGACTAACGACACCATCGAGACGCGACGACCCGACCCCGCACTCCGCAAGTAGGGGCCTGCGGCGGCGCGAGGAACCGCCCAAGGCTACGTCCTAGTAGCCCTTGTGTGCGGGTGTACTGCTGGAAACCGAGGCGGCGACGTGCCAGTGCTCAGCATGATCCGGCCGCGCTTCTTCTATGGCTGGTGGATCGTGCTCGCGGCCGGCGTGGCGACGTTCGTCTCTTCCGCCTTCGGTGGCGTGCTCCAGTCGGTGGTGCTCCGGCCGATGACCGACGAATTCGGTTGGACGCGCTCGGAGTTCACGTTCGCCAATACGATTGCCTCCATCCTTGCTGCCTTCTCCGGGCTGGTGGTCGGGCCCATGGTCGACCGTCGCGGTGCTCGACCGCTGATGTTGTTTGGTTCGCTGGTCTTTGGCGTGACGCTGCTGGCCACCGCGCTTGTCACGGAGCTGTGGCAGTTTGTCGCACTGCGGCTGGTTGCCGGCGTGCTCGCCGGCCCGCTGATCGCCGGCGTTGTCGTCAACGTCTCGGTATCGAAGTGGTTCGTCCGCCGCCGGGGCTGGGCGATTTCACTCTCGAGCAGTGGCTTCTCGTTCGCAACGATGATCATGCCCGTGGCGGGCACCGCTGCCGTCACTGCGTTCGGCTGGCGGGGTGCCTACGTCATTCTGGCGATGTTCTTCTGGGCCCTGATGCTGCCTGCCGCCCTCATCATGCGACGCGAACCCGAGGATTACGGCCTCCTGCCTGACGGCCAGCACCCGGGAGAGGCTCGCACCGAAGCCGAGCGCCAGCAGGTGGAGCGTGTGCGGCGCGATCTCGACGAGTCGTATACGCGCCACGACGCGCTGCGCACGCCGGCGTTCTGGATGCTCACCCTCACCTTCGGTGTGTTTGTGGGTGCGAACATCGCGATGCTGTTCCACGCGATCCCGTACATGACCGGCGCTGGCTTCACGTCGACACAGGCTGGCTTCGCGCTTGCGACGACAGGGATCTCCGGGTTAGTCGCGAAGTTCGTCTGGGGTGCCGCGCTGCAAGGCATGCACCGTTTCGGCGCACGCCAGTTCTCCGCACTGGCCGCGCTGTGCGCCGGAGCCAGCACTCTGCTCATGGTCGTTGCGACTGCCAATCGGTCGCTGCCTGTCGCGCTAGTTGCCTGCTTGCTGTGGGGCTTTGGGTTCGGCAGCGTGACCCCCCTGAGTGAGTTTATGTGGGCGGGTTACTTCGGACGCCGTCACCTTGGCGCCGTTCGCAGCGCCAGCACTCCGTTCAGCGTCGGGGCGACGGCAGCCGGGCCACTGCTGGTCGCTGTCTGGTTCGACGTCGCCGGTTCATACAACGGCGCATTCGTAGCGATGACCATCGTGTACGCGCTCGTCGCGGTGATCGTCCTCGTCTCCCGCGAGCCACCCCCCAGGTTGGCGCCCGAGCCCTGAAGTAGTCGTGGTGCGTCGGCGGATGCTTCGGAGGACCACGGAACATCGCACCGCCCGGAGCACAGCACACCAGGCAACTAGCATCCACGTCCTCGAACAGCCGGAACCTGTCAGCCGTGACGCAGCTGCAGCTGCAACGGGGGTGACCCGTGCGCTCGCGGCCTTCCACCTCGATCGTCTGGTGGAGGCAGGCCTGCTGGTGGCGGAGTAGCGGCGGCTGAGCGGACGCGTGGGGCCAGGCGCCGGACGGCCGTCGATGCTGTATCACTCCTCGGGGCGGGTGGTGCGTGCAGCCCTGCCTGAGCGGCGCTATGAGGTGACCTCCGAACTCTTTGCCGAGGCGCTCACCACCCCAACGCAGGTCCAGAGGCGCTGAACACCGCTGCCGAGATCTATGGCCGGGAACTTGGGCTTGACACGCGGAGAAGCGCTGGAAGCGAGACGAGCCCCGACCACCTGCCTGTAGCGGTCGCGTCCGTGTTGCATGATGTAGGCTACGTTCCGTTTCGCCATGATGGCGAGATCCATCTCCTCAACCGCCCATTTCATGAACTCGCACAGCATCACCGCCAGCTGACCTGCGGAATGAACGTCGCACTGTTGCGGGGGCTGCTCGCCGGTGCCGGCATGGCCGCGACAGCCTCTCGCTTCGATCCAACTCCAGGACGTTGTTGCGTCGTGATAGCGGGGGACGCAAGTACGGAACCTGATGGCAACAACGACACCGAGATACAGCACCGATCGGAATGAATGGACGAAACGCGTGTCTCCCGATTCGCTTGAGCGCCTGCACGACCAGGTGATCGCGTGCCGCCGCTGTCCGAGGCTTGTCGCCTGGCGTGAGCAGGTCGCCCGGGAGAAGCGCTCGAGCTTCTCCGACCAGACCTACTGGGGCAGGCCGGTACCGGGCTTCGGCGATCCGGACGCACGGGTGCTGGTCGTCGGGTTGGCCCCGGCGGCACACGGCGGGAACCGCACCGGGCGGATCTTCACCGGTGACCGCTCTGGCGACTGGCTGTACCGCGCGTTGCATCGTGCCGGGTTCGCAAACCAGCCGACCAGCGAGCACCGTGAAGACGGCTTGCGCCTGTCCGGAGCGTACGTGACCGCCGCCGTGCGCTGTGCCCCGCCCGCGAACAAGCCGACGCCATCTGAACGAGACAACTGTTCGCCGTACCTGGACCGGGAGCTGGCGCTGCTGCCACGCATCCGCGTGGTGGTCGCACTGGGCGCCTTCGCCGCCGCACGCTTTGCAGCGAGTGCGGCCGGCTCGCCACGACCGAAGTTCGCGCACGGAGCGGAGTGGGAGCTGGAAGACCACCGGACGCTGCTCTGTTCCTATCACCCCAGCCAGCGGAACACCTTCACCGGCCGACTCACCGAGTCGATGTTCGACGCCATCTTTACGCGTGCGCGAGAACTCGCGGCCGCATAGGTGCCCCGCGTCCGCTGAGGGAGCACGGCCATCCACGGCGTTGGGGCGGCACGCACCAGGGTGTAACGTTTACACGACAGCGACGATCGCCAGGGCGACCAGCAGGGGGAAGTGATGAGCGACCAACCGGCCGGGTTGACCGGTCCAGATCTCACGAGGGACGGCGCCCCCTCCACCGACCTCGCCGATGGCGCGATGCTTCTCGGGCACGCGAACGGCGAACCGGTGATCCTCGCGCGGCAAGGGTCAGACGTGTTCGCCGTCGGTGCGACATGCACCCACTACGGCGGCGCTCTGGCCGAGGGGGTGTTCGATGGCGGCCTCATCCGCTGCCCGTGGCACCACGCCTGCTTTGACGTGCGTACGGGCGCGGCGGCCCGTCCCCCGGCGCTGGACCCGATTACGGCATACGCCGTGGAGGAGCACGACGGCAGGCTGTTCGTCGGGACGCCGCTCGCCGCTCCGCCGGCCGCGGCTCCGCTGGCGGCGCCGCCCGAGTCGGTGGTGATCGTGGGCGCGGGGGCGGCCGGCAACGCTGCCGCGGAGACGCTCCGGCGCGAAGGCTACGCCGGCCCGATCACGATGGTGGGCGCGGACGCCAGCGTCCCGTACGACCGGCCAAACCTGTCGAAGGATTACCTTGCGGGTACTGCCCCCGAGGACTGGATTCCGCTCCGGTCACCAGAGTTCTACGCGGACCGGCAGATCGATCTCCTGCTCGGGCACCGCGTCACACGCGTCGATGCCGCCGACCGGCGGGTCATCCTCGAGGACGGGCGTGAGCTCCGCTACGGTGCGCTGCTGCTGGCGACCGGCGCCGATGCTGTCCGGCTGGACACGCCCGGCGGCGACCTCCCACACGTCCACTACCTGCGGACGCTGGACGACAGTCGCGCGATCGTCGAAGGCACCGCGGACGCGACCACGGCGGTCGTCGTGGGCACGAGCTTCATCGGCCTCGAGGTCGCGGCGTCGCTGCGCGCTCGCAACATCGAAACGCATGTCGTCGCCCCTGAAGCGATACCCATGGAGCGCGTCCTGGGGCCCCGGCTCGGCGCGTTCGTGCGCGCGCTGCACGAGGAACACGGGGTCCGCTTTCACCTGGGCCACACGGTCGCGCGCATCGACGAGCGGTCGGTCACGCTGGACGATGGCACTCGCATCGAGGCCGGTCTCGTTGTCTTCGGGGTCGGCGTGCGGCCGGGGGTCGGGCTTGCGCAGGAGGCCGGGCTCGCCGTGGACCGAGGGGTGGTCGTGGACCAGTACCTGCAGGCCAGCACGCCGGGGATCTGGGCGGCCGGCGATATCGCGCGTTGGCCGGACGCCCACAGCGGCGCCTCGATCCGCGTAGAGCACTGGGTGGTGGCAGAACGCCAGGGACAGACGGCGGCGCGAAACATGCTCGGCCGTGGGGAGCCGTTTGACGCGGTCCCGTTCTTCTGGTCCCAGCACTACGACGTGCCCATCAACTACGTGGGCCATGCCGAGCAGTGGGAGCAGATCGACGTCGCCGGCAGCATCGAAGACCGCGACTGCCTGGTCGCCTTCCGTGCAGGCGGGCGCACCCTGGCGGTCGCCTCGATCTACCGCGACGTGGGTTCGCTGCAGGCCGAACTGGCGATGGAACGCCGCGATGAAGCGGCGCTGCAGGCGCTGATCCCGCCCACCAGTTGAAGGCGGCCGTCCATCGGCCGGGCCGACGCAGGCAACGAGGTGCCGCGGGTCCGTGTGCGGGCCAGCCGAGAGGGCGAGTCACCGCACTGTCCGGGCCACCTCAGCTTGCGGACTCAACCGACGACGCTTCCTCCGGGTACTTCGCCAGGTGCGCCTTCACGAACGGGCAGACGGGCACCACCCGCAAACCGCGCTCGCGTGCGTCGGCGAGCGCGGCGCGGATCAGCCGCGTGCCGACGCCCTGCCCGCCGAGTGCCGGCGGCACTTCGGTGTGGACCAGGACGATTTCGCTCCCCTGCAGGTGGTACCGCAGGGTGGCTACCGAGCCCCCGACATGGAGCTCGTAGCGTTCCTCAGCCTCGTCGTTCGTGACTTCTGGGCTCATGCGCACCACCTGCTGTCCAGCCGGATCATCCAGGCGGACACGCGACGCCGAGGTGGGGCGGGCACTCCGCGCCCGCTTGTCCTAGCCGACGTTCGCGCCGCCTTCTCCCTGCCAGCGCTCCTCGATGGTCGACCGCGGCGGCTCGGGCTTGTTGATGCGCACGAGGAAGATCGGACACGGCGCCGTCATCAGCACTTTGAGCGCCACGCTGCCCAGCGCATAACGTCCGTCGGCTCCAATGCCCTGCGTGCTCATCACGATGAGGTCGGCGCCCAGGTCCCGCGCCGCCTGGGTGATCAGACCAGCAGGATCACCGTGGCGGATCTGCATTGCGACATCCGGGACTCCGGCGTCATGCAGTGCCTCGGCCTTCTCTTTCAGGTAGGCGAGCGCAGCCTGCGCGCGGTGCTCCTCGGGTTGCGTGGCGGCCGGAGCACCCGCGGAATGCACCGTTGGGATCACCGCAAGCAGGTTGACCTGCGCGCCCGCGATCTTCGCGAGGTCACGGGTATAGGTGAGTGCTCGCTCGGCGTACTCCGAGCCGTCGAGCGTCGTGAGAATCTGCGTGAACATCCCGTGGCCTCCATATCCCGTATCGCGAGGAGTACAGCAAGAGCCTATTGGATCGTGTCAGGCGGCGCATGCAGGTCCCGCTGTGATGCCACGACGCCACCAACGTGACCCTTCCCCACCTTCGCCCGCGCAGGTGACGAGCATCAGGAATGAGGTTGTCCCGTATGGGTTGTCTGCGGTGTCGCCCGAGTATCACCGGATGCACGCTGCTGGAGGTCTCGAAGCTCGCGCCGCTGTTCGCGTTCGCGAATCCACCGCTCGGTGATGTCACGCGCATGCGCAAGGGCGCCGATCACACCACCACCCTCCCGACCGTGGATAATCGCGAAGCTCAACTCTACATAAATCGTCTCACCGTCACGACGCACCGCTCGGGTGGGCAGGACCTGTCCCTGGTACTTCGTCTCTCCCGCAGCAAGCGCCCGGCTGTAGCCCCGCCAGTGCGCCTCTCGAAACTGTTCCGGGATGATGAGATCGAGGTGTTGGCCGATCGCCTCCGCGGCGGTGTGTCCGAACACCCGTTCAGCCCCGGCGTTCCACGCGCGTATCGCCCCGGCGAGATCCGCGAAAATAATTGCATCCGGTGCTTGCTCGAAGATCAGTTCCGCAAGGTCTTCCGTCATCCCAGCCCTGCTCTCCTGCCCCCGCGTTCCATCCGGTCAAGGTGACGCGTTCCGTACGACGGAACGGCACTCCAGCCAGTCGGTACGCATACCGCAACTCATTCTCGCGGTCGTGCAATACGCGCGCTGTGACTTTTGTCCGCGACCGGGCCCGACCTCCCACGTAGACTCCAGTGTTATAGAACGTTCTGCCAGCCGGCACGTCTGCCCCACCCCGGGGAGAGGACTCGTGCTGTAACGAGGATGCAGGCGGACAGCGTGCCAAGGCGGCAACCGAGGATCCTGATCAAGCGTGCCTACGAGCCTCCGGCGGCCGAGGACGGGCAACGGGTGCTGGTCGACCGACTGTGGCCGCGCGGGATCAGCAAGGCGCGTATCCAGATCGATTTCTGGGCCCGCGAGCTGGCACCGAGCACGGAGCTCCGGAAGTGGTTCAACCACGACCCCGCCCGCTGGGAGGAGTTCCAGCGGCGATACCGGGCGGAGCTGGAGGCGCCGGAGCACGCAGTGCTCCTCGACGACCTCGCTGCGCGGGCGCGCACGCAGCCCATGACCCTGCTCTACGGCGCACGCGACACCGAGCACAACGAAGCAGTCGTGCTGCAAGACCTGCTCGAGCAGCAGCAGCGTCCTCGGCCGGCCCCACGCAAGCGCGCCAGGACTGGATGATCCCGGCGCGTGGCCTGGCCAGACTGCATCCGGACACGCGTGTGGCGGATCACCTCCTCACGGCCGTCCGGGAGACGTGTGGACACCTTCACCCCCGCTGAGTGCCCGCGAAGAACTCCGTGCCGGGCGCGTCCGCGATCAGGATGCCTTCCCCGGGCACGTGCCGCCGCGGACGACTGACCGCGAAGGTCCGCGCCCGGACGGCCGGATCGATGGCGCGAGGAACGAAACGAGGCAGGACCGCTCGCATCAGTGGGCTCGCCCGCCCTGCGACGGAAGTCACAGCCCTGCTGACCATCCATCGGGCATCGTGGGCATGAGCCGCGTGCAGGAAAGGTGCCAGGCATGACAGACGATCTCGCCCTGAGTGCTGCTCTTGAACGCGAGCATGTGGAGATCGATGCGGGTCTGGAGCAACTGGGTACCTCGCTCGCAACCGGGACCGTGGCGGCCGCACCGTTTGCGGCGGCCGCCGCCGCACTGCGCCGGCACATCTACCTCGAAGAAGAGTTCCTCTTCCCGCCACTGCGTACAGGCAGGATGGTGGCCTCGGTCGCAGTCATGTTCCGTGAGCACGGAGACATCTGGCATGCGCTCGACGAAGTCGAGGCGCAGATCGTCGGTGGCGCTGCACCGGAACGCGTCCGCGGCGCGCTTGACGTCTTGCTGGAGTTGCTCGGGGAGCACAACCTGAAGGAGGAGCGGATCGTGTATCCCGTGATCGACCGCGTCATGGCTGGTCAGAGCGCCCATGAAATGCGCGGGCACCTCGCGGGCATGCGACCGTACGCTGGCTGGACGTGCCAGGCGCTGCGTACACCGGCGTAGCCGCTGCGGCGGCCGCCCCGGCAAGCGGGTAGGAGTGACCGAAGGGCGATTGCGATGCGTGTCTTCATTGCCGGAGCGACGGGCGTGTACGGGCGAGCTCTGATTCCGCGACTCCTCGCGCGCGGCGATGAGGTCGTGGCGCTGGCGCGGTCTGTGGCCCAGGCGCACGCGATCGCGCTGCCCGGGGTCCAACTGGTCGAGGGCGACGTACTGCATGACGATCCCGCGCGGCTACGCCGGGCGATGGCCGGCTGCGACGCCGCGGCCCACCTTGCCACCGCGATCCGTCCAGGCGCGACCGGGGTGGACGGGACGAACACCACCGCCGCGCTCCGCATCGACGGCACACGGCGTCTGCTCGCCGCCGCGGTTGCGGCCGGTGTCCGGCGCTACGTGCAGCAGAGCATTGTGATGGCCTATCCGGATGGCGGCGACCGCTGGCTAGACGAGGAGACGCCGTTCGACCAGAGCGAGGAGCGCGCGGCGACCGCGCACGCCGTGGTGACGATGGAGGCGATGGTGCGCGCGCTCGACCCCGGACAGGTGGCGTGGTCCATCCTCCGAGGTGGTTCGTTCGTCGGCCCGGATACGGCGCAGGATGCGGTGATCGAGCGCCTGCGTGACGGCAAGCAGGCGGTCGCGGGCGATGGCCGCAACTGGGTGTCCTTCATCCACGTGGAGGACATGGCGGAGGCGACGCTCATCGCGCTGCATAGCGCGCCAGCGGGCTCGGTCTTCAACATCACGGACGAGCCGGTCCGGAACGGCGACTACCTGGACCGGCTCGCCGCGATGCTCGGTGTCCCCGCACCGCCGCGGGACCCCGCGATGCCGAGGGCGCGCTCCTTCCGCTGCTCGAACGCGGCGGCGAAGACCGCCCTCGGCTGGACGCCGACCTACGGCATCTGGCCAGCAGTGGCAGAGCGGTAGACATCGGCCCCGGTGCAAGAGAGGAACAGTCGTGACGCAGCCCACTCACACCCTCGCTGCCTACATCACCGAAGGCGGCCCGCCCGAGTGTATTCACGTGGGCGAGTTGCCGGTCCCCCCGCTCGGCGCCACCGACGTGCTCGTCGAGACGGAGGCGCTCGTCGTCGATCCGGTCGACACGTACGTGCGTGCCGGGGCAAGCCGCGCCCGGCTCCCGTTCCCCTACGTGATCGGTCGCGACCTCGTCGGGAGCGTCCTCGCCGCCGGCGCCTCCGTCGCGGATGCGTTTGCGGTGGGCGACCGCGTGTGGTGCAACAGCATGGGAACGGCCGGCCTTCAGGGATCGTTTGCGCGCCACGTGGTGGTGCCGGCGGAGCGGCTGTACCACCTGCCCGACGGCGTGCCGGCGGTGGAGGCCGTCGCGGTCCTCCACGGGGGCGCCACGGCGTACCTCGGGCTCATCGGGCGGGGGGTGCTGCGGGCGGGCGGCACGATCGTGGTGGGCGGCGCGGGCGGCAGCGTAGGCAGCTGCGTGACGCAGCTCGCCGTCGCCGCGGGCGCGCGGGTCCTCGCGACCGCCCGCGAGGACGACTTCGAGTGGTGCCGTTCGATCGGGGCCGCTGCCGTGTTCGACTACCGAGATCCCGACCTCGGAACGCGGCTGCGCGAGGCCGCGCCGGATGGCGTGGAGATGTACTGGGACACCTCCGGCCATCACGACCTGGAGCTTGCGACCGCGGTGCTTGCCCGGCGCGGGACGATCATCCTGATGGCGAATGGGCAGGCGCGCCCGGTGCTACCGGTCGGACCGTTCTATGCGCGTGACGCGACCATGCTCGGCTTCGTCCTCGGCGGCGCCAGCACGGTGGAGCTGGCCGCGGCGGCGCGCCTGATTAACCAGCAGCTCGCGGCCAGCGCGTTGCGCGTGCGCATCGGCGTGACACTGCCGCTGGCGGACGCGGCGGAATCCCACCGCCTCGTCGAGAGCGGATTCCGCCCCGGCCGGGTGGTGGTGACGCCATGAGCGGGGCCCCGGACGTCCTGGACGTGCGAGCACGCCGCGTGACCGAGGGGCGGCGTGGTCGCGAGCAGTTCTTCGCGTGCGACCTCACCTCCACATCTGGGAAGGAGCGGCCGGCTCAGTCGCGGCCCGCGTGGCGGTTACTCGCTCACCAGTCCTCACGCGGAGGCCCGGGGCGCTCGTGCCGCTCGCCCGTCGTCGCCGCGCCGTCCGGGAGGTTCCGCACGCCGCGCGCAAAGTAGAACGCCAGCAGCGCAAGCACGACGATGGCTGTGAGCGCCGCCACCGCCATTCCCCAGTAGACCCATGTTCCTTGCAGTTGTACGGGGAGCAGGCGCGGGAACGATCGCAGGACGACGGCGAGCGACAGCGCGACGCCGAAGGCGATCCCCCGCCAGGCGCCCTGCCGCCCGGCCAGTCGCTCGGTCGCCAGCTCCGGCACGATCAGCTGTGCCATGCCGACGATCGTCATGAGGACGACGCCGATCGCCACAACGTGGCGCACCGCGTCCCACTGCGCGGCCGTGGGCGCCCCGCCTCGAACGAGGCCGTCAAGTGCGAATGCCGACAGCAGGCAACCGGCGACTGCGAGCCATGCCATCGCGGGTTGGAGCGTGTAGGTGAACGGGCGGGAAGCCGGTCGTACGCGCGTCGGCGCGCGCCACCAACCCGTGAGGGACACGGCCATGACCAGGCCCACACCCGCGAGGGCCGCCCCAGCGTCCTCGGCCACCCAGCCGCGTCCCGCTCGCCAGGCCTCGACCAGTGCACCGATGACGAGCATCGCGATCCCGACCTGCACGGGCGCCCAGGCAGCCAGCGCGCGACGCATTGTCGCGGGGTGGGCCGCGAACAGCACCGGGAACGACCGGATCCCAACGCCGAGGATGAACATCAGGTGGAAGCCGAACAACTGGAGGAAGACGAGCAGGCCGTCGCGGTCCTGTGCGAGCACGGTGCCGCGAATGGCGGCCAGTTGCGCGAGCCAGATGGCGCCCAGCACGGCCTGAAGCACGAACCAGCCCGTGCCCGCGAGGAAAAAGAGTGCGAACGGTCGACCCGCGCGTGCCGCGTGCCAGCTCATCGGGGCGATATTGACCGCGACGAGCACCGCGCCGGCCGCCTCCGCTGCCGCGCCGCCCGCCATCATCGCCGCGAACGGAGCGGAGGTTGCCACCGACTGCCCGATGGTGCGCGCCAGCACGCCGCCGGTGAGCAGCCAGAACGAGGGCCACACCAGGCCAGGGAAGCGAAGGCGCGTGAAGCCCGCAAATCCCGGCAGCAGGCGATACGCCATCCCGACGATGAAGAGCCCGACGAACCCCACCGTCTGCAGGTGTCCATGCACCTGTGCGTATGCGGTCCAGCGGCCGCCGGTCGAGCCACGCGCCAGGGCATCAATCGGCAGGGCAAGCGCAAGGAGCAGTCCACCGAGGAGTGCGAACAGCAGCGCGGCGGCAACAAACGCGACGTGCGGGCCGCGCCCGGCTCCGCCGCGGCTGGACACTCGCATGACACTCCCGTCCAACTGGCGTCCGCCGCGGCCCTGCGGGTCAGCCATCGCCCCCGAGTTCGCTCATGAACGCCGGGAACTCCTCGTCATAGCTCGTGATGTGGGCAGTCGCGCGCAGGCCCGAAGGCACCCACGCGGGCTCCACCGAGGTCACCTGGATCCAGCACTGGTTGGAGCCCTGGCGTCGGCCCAGCACCCAGATCTCGCGGCTGAGCCGGTCGAGCGCCCCTTCGCCGCGGAGGAACATGATTTCGCCGGCCCACCAACCCTCCATCGGGTAGGGCAAGGGCGTGTGGCGGACGAACAGGAGTCCGCGCGCGATGGTCTGACGACTATGCGGGTCGAGGATCTCGGTCCATCCGCAGCGCACCATCATGCTTGACCGCCTCCCTGGACGTTCGTTGCTCGCCCCACGATACGCTCACATCCCCGAGCCAGCGCCGAGTCATGGCGGGCCGGGCGATGTGAAGAAGTCGCCCTGGCCAGTGCTCCCACATGCCGCCGTCGATTTCCGCAAAGCACGTCCCGTGGAACTCCACCTCGCCCAGTTCACCCTCGATCCGCCGTGCGCTGTCCTCGGCCGCCAGGCCCTCGCCGCGCACGAACACGGCTTGCCGAGCTGCCAGATATTCGCCGTCGTTGCCGGGGTCGCGGTAACGTGAGCCGCATGACCGAGGCATCCAACGGCCGTACCCCCCTGCACGCCTTCGCCCTGGTCGAGGCGCTACCGGCGGAGGCTCAGACACAGCTCTTGCGGCAGGCCGTGTCCCATGACTGTGCTCCCGGGACGGTGCTCTTCGTACAGGACGAACCCTGCGCGGGCCTCTTCTTCGTGCGGGAAGGCCTCGTGAAGATCTCGAAGGTCTCGGTCGAAGGACGGGAGCAGGTCCTCCGACATGTTGGTCCCGGAGGTTCCTTCAACGAGGTCGCGGTACTCGACGGGGGACCCAACCCGGCCACGGCGACGGTCGTAGAGCCCTCGGCGCTCCTGGTCATTCGGCCGGACGCGATGCGCCGCGCCCTGGAGGACGTGCCCGGGCTGGCCGACGCGATCATCCGCGTGCTCACTGCACGTATGCGCCACCTGGTTGAACTCGTCGAGGACCTGTCGTTCCGTCACGTGTCTGAGCGGGTGGCACGCATCCTGCTGCAGGCCTCGACCCCGCACGGCGGCGTCGGTGCGGGTATCAACCTCACGCGACGGCTCAGCCAGCGGGAGCTGGCGGAGATGGCCGGTACGAGCCGTGAAGTCGTCGCCCGGGCACTGAAGGTGCTTGAGGAGGCGGGGGCGATCCGCGTTCATCATGGCAAGATCGAACTGCTGGCGCCCGACCGCCTCACCGACCTCTCGTAACTGAGCCCTGGACCCCCGGATCGAAGAGGCTGCAAACGCGTTGCCTATCCGTGTCCGAGCGCCGTGGCCGCCGCGTCTTCCATCCGCTGGTACATCGCCGCCACCGCATCATGCGAGAGGGATGCATCGAGCAGTGGCAGGTAGACCTTCTCTTCCTTCTCGAGATGCAGGGTGATCAATGTGTGCAGGCCGTACGCAACCCGCGCGATGGATCGGCGGTCGTCTGCGTCGACGTCGGCAAGCTCCGCTGCCAGCACCTTGATGCGCGCGTGATCCTCGCTCATGGTTGCGGTTGCCCGCGGCGCGCCCAGCACGTCAGCGACGAGGGGATACAGCACGGCCTCTTCGGCCGTGGCATGGACGAGGAGGTGGTGGTGGAGGAACTCGACGGAGGCCTGGAGCGGTTCCATCATGTCGCCACCCTGCACTGCCTGGTCACCCAGGTCACGGAGGCGGTCGACGTGTGGCCGCAGCCCGTCGTGCTCGGCCCGTAGCGGGTCGGTCGGTCGTGTCGTGGTCATGGTGTTACTCCACTCGGGGAGGGGGCGGTCACCCGCCGGCTCCCTGCTTCACGATGCGGATGACCCAGCGCTCCGGGCCTGCCTCCTGAGGTTCCCACTCAGCCTCACCGGGGCGTTCGGCCTGAAACTGATAGAACAGCGGCTTCGGGTCATGGTCGTTGACCAGGAGGAGCGCCTCACCGGGCGCCAGACCGTCGAACGTCTTGAAGACCAGCGGGTGACGCAGGCGGGGTTCCATCCCGCGAAGATCGACGGTGGTCGGGTCGGTCATGGACTGCTCCCTTGCGTGCTCGCCTCGTGCCGCCGCGACACGGTGTCCGGGGTGCGGCGTTGCCTCAGGTTCCCGGGTCTGACGGTCTCCGGCAGTGACTAAAGTCACCGCCGCACATCGGAGACTCAGGCTGCGCGGCGGAGTGCGTCGAGCAGCAGTTCAAGCGCGCCCTCTCGGCAGAGCCCGGCAAGGCGTGCGTCCTGGTAGGTCGTGAGGGCACGACGAAGATCCGCGCGGCTGGCGGTACCGCGTGCGGCCTCGATGCGGAGGAGAGCATCACGGACCGAGGCTTCTTCGTCCGCGCTCAGTTCCAGTTCAGTGAGCAACCTGTCCACCATGCAGATCACCGTACGCCATCCGGGCCCCGCATTGGAGCTCAGGTGAATCGACGGCGGACGACCTCCAGTTGAGCGGCGAGGCTGTCGAGGCGCTCCGATGAGAAGACCTCGGCGCCGGGCTCGAACAGGTCGTCCTCCTCGTCGCCAAAGTGACCCTGCAGCAGCCAGTCCAGCTGACGCACGCCAGCCAGCAGCGATCGCTGGACCTCGGACGTGATGCCGCCGATGGCATGGCTGAGGTTGTCCGCGAGGCCAACGCGAACGACCTCCACCTCGTCATGATGGTGGTCGAGGGCGCTCAGGATGCCGCTGATGAGTTCACGCTGCACGCCGACGCGGTCGTGCTGCACCGTCAACTCATCGATGAGGCGGCGGTCCTGCGTGAGTTCCAGGAAGGCTGGGAAGAGGGCCTCTTCCTCCTGGGCGATGTGTGAGGCCAGGTCCTGCGACATGAATCTCTGCAGCTGCTGCAGTTCGTCGACCATGGCCGCCACCAGGTCCGGCCGCCCGTACTCGGCGGCAGCCTCCGTGATCCCGCGAGCGCGCCCCACGGCGTCGGCGATGCGTTCATGCTCCCGGAGGAGGTGTGCGAACGGTTCCGGGAGGGACATGACGCTACCTCGCGTGTCGCCGGTAAGGTGCTGACACACCCGGCCAACGGGAACCCTCATCATTCGCCGTTCGAGCATGTCACGGCGGGAGGGAACGCTGTTCCGGGTGTGCTGGAGATCAGTATGCTCGTGGGCATCACCGTGATCGGACCGTGGTGTCCGGGTCCTCTCGGTCGCCCCGAGCAGCCTTACCCGCAGCGTCTCGCCTCTCACAGGTGACTGCATGCGTCCGCCGCGAGCAGTGACTTTCGTTACATCGGCAGCGGGCACGCGGGCACGATAATGAGAACAGTTCGCTCGGGTGCATCCGAGTGCGTGGATGGGAGCCCACAGATGCCCGAAGGACACACCTACCTGCGGACCCACGATCTCTCGGCCGAGCACCTCGCAATCGACCTCGCGGAGGCGGTAACGGCTCTGCACGGCTCGGCGGCTCCGGGTCAGGACCGGCGTGGGGTGACGCTCGTCCGTCAGGGCGGCCTCAGTGTCGTACTCACACATCTGCACGCTGGCGCCCGGCTCGCGGAGCATGCCGCGCCGGGGGCGGTGACCGTCCAGGTCCTCGATGGTCACGTCCGGGCCTGGGTGCGCGGTGACGAACTCGACGTGAAGTCCGGTCGGCTTATTGCTATCGACTCCGGCGTGCGCCACTCAGTCGAGGCCGTTGAGGACTCGACGCTATTGCTGACGCTGGCGGACCCGACGGCGAAGTAGCCCGACGGGCGTCGCCGGGCGCTCCTGGCTGGAGTTGAGCGATGATGATGAGCGGCGGTGGTCCGACCCCGCTTCCGGTGGTGGCCGTGCGGACCCCGGCGGGGGAGGAGCGGCTCATGCCGCCGCGGCTCTGGTTCCCCGCCGCGGCGATGGCCGCCTCGCTCGTGCTCGCCGCAACCGCTGGGCTCACGCTTGGCGTGATCGCAGCACTTGAGGCCGGCGTCCCGCGAGACCAATGGTCCGCCACCGTCCAGGCGCATGGCGAACTACAACTATGGGGATGGTTCGCCGTCTTCATCGTGGTGCTCCTCTTCGAGTTCATCGTGCGGCTGAACGGCCGCCCGCCCGTGCCCCTCACCTCTCGTGTGCTCGTGCTGTCCCTTCTCGGCGGGGGCGCGATCGCGTCGGCAACAGGACGGTTCATCGATGTGGCCGGGCAGGTCATGGTGGTGGCCGGTGCGGCCTCGATGGTTGCCGGAGCGCTGCTGCTCGTAGCCATTGTCCTGAGGATCCGGCCGGCCCGGCCGCTGCGGGTCGACCTCCATCCACTCTTCTTCCGGACCGGGGCCGTGTGGCTCGTCGCGGCAGCGCTGGCCGAACTCGTCGCCTCGCGGAACCTCTCGTCGGGGGCGACGTCGTTCGATGAATCACATCTGATGGCAGAGTTCTTCCTGCGTGGCTTCGTCATCAACGTCACCATCGCGGTAGCGCTCCGTGCCTTCGTGGGGCACCTGGGCCTGCCCCCGGTGCCGGTCGAACGGCAGCGTGTGCTCTGGGGCCTCGTCAACGTCGGCCTCGTCGTCTCGGCGGTCGGAAGCACCGGGTTCGGCCTGCCCGGCTTCCCGGCCCTGGCTGCCGCCGGTGACCTACTCTTCGCCGCGGGCCTGTTCTGGGCGACGTGGGCGCTCGACATTGCACGAGCGGTCAGGTCGTGGCGACGCCGCCCACACCGCGCCCAGGTCCTGGTGCCGGTGGCGTGGTTTGCCCTGGTCGTCTATGCGGTCACGCTCTCCGTGCAGGCGGTCCTGGTCCTCACGGGCGGCGTTCCCGTCACGCTGCACGAGACCGGAGCCACGCGGCACATGCTGGCGCTGGGGTTTGTGGCGCCGCTGCTGATCGCGATGTCGCACGTGGTCCTGCAGCGCTTCCTCATCGGGCGGGTCGTCGGTGAGAACTGGCTGACCGGCGCGTTCGTCCTCCTGATCATCGCCTGGCCGTTCCGGGTGTTCCCGCCGCTGGTCGATGACAGCATCGGCGAGGTGACGCGGGGATTGATGGGCGCCGCAGGCATCCTCACCGCGGTCGCACTCCTCGTCGCCGCCGCCGTTGCCGCGTTGAACGCCGTCGCCGCGAGGCGGTACGTGCGCTCGCTCCGGAGGCTCCACGGGTCGGCAATTTGAGTGCAACATGACTCGCGCGGGGGTGCACCGGGATGGCGCCCCCGAAAGGAGAGCAGCGAAGTCCGAGATTGACGTACGCGACCGACCCCGACGCGCGGCTCTTCAAGAAGGGTGGGCAGGCGACGCAGCTCTGCTACCTGGGGCACGTGCTCACCGACAACCGCCACGGCCTGGCGGTGGACGCGGAACTGATGCTGGCCACGGGACCGCAGAGCGGACGGCAGCGCTGGCGATGCTCGACCGCCGGCGCCGGCGGTCGGGGCGGGGGCGGGCGGAGCACGCTGGGCACGGACCGCTGCTACGACACGCGCGACTTCGTGACGGGACTGCGGGAGTGCGGAGTGACCCCGCACGTTGCCCAGAACAACCGCAACCGCCGCAGCGCGATCGATGGGCGCACGACGCGGCACTCGGGCTACGTGGTGAGCCAGCGGCGGCGCAAGCGGGTGGAGGAGGTCTTCGGCTGGGGAAAGACCGTCGGGGGCCGCGCAAGCTGTGCTACCTCGGTCGGGCGCGGAACGAACTCTGCCTCAAGCTCACCGCCGCCGCCCACCACCTGGTGCGGATGACGAAGCTGGAGACGATGCCCGCATCGGGTCAGTGCGCCATCGACAGCGGCGGGGACGGTCACCGGGCGTGGGGGGAGGCCCAGACCGGTGGGGAACACAGCGCCCGACGTCGACAGCACGTCAGATGCTCGCGCCCCCTCGCCTCACACTCCGCTTCTTCAGCACCCTGCTAGTGCGGCCAGCGGAGCAACGCCGACTGCGCAATGCCGAAT
The DNA here is from genome assembly GCA_002840675.1 of Chloroflexi bacterium HGW-Chloroflexi-9. Lineage (GTDB taxonomy): Bacteria > Chloroflexota > Dehalococcoidia > UBA2979 > UBA2979 > W-Chloroflexi-9. Next base: position 23,918 of record PHBR01000002.1, on the reverse strand, counting down.
TCCGCGACGATCGGGCCGACTGGCTTATCGCCAGACGGCGCAGCTCCACGGTGTGGCAGCAAAGCTACCTTGGGCAAATTGGGATATCCATTGCTTCTTCCCGGACAACATCGTCGCCTCAAGCTTCGACGCGACTGACTCACGCGAAGGTGACCTCATCGACGAAGGCGAGCCCGCACTGACACGCACGATACCGACATCGATGCTGCGCCGGGTTGAGGACCAAGGGCTCTCCCCGTCAGGGACGTTCGACCCTGACGGGGAAATGAGGCCGCACGTAAAAGGGAGAAGTTGAGGCTGCAGAACGGAGACCGCCGGATGCGTAATCGTGCCTCACTGTCCACCGGTGCACACAACATCGGTGCCGGTCTCATCTTCCTCGCCGGGTTCATGGTGATGGGATTCGTCCTCATCTATCTGCGTGACTTCGCTCCGGATGCGGAGGAGTGGGCAGCAAGTTACGCGGAAGGGACGCACTTCGAAACACGGCTCGCTCATGTGCACGGGGCGCTGTTCTCGCTGGTAAACATCGTCATCGGACTCCTGCTCCCCCACATGCCCGGGACGGTCGGTCAGCGCTCTGCCATTGGCGGATTGACGCTTGCCGGACTGCTCATGCCTCTTGGCATCTTGGCGGAGGTTCTGTTCGGTCTGCCGCCCATCCTTGTGATCGTGGGTGGCGTGTCCATCCTTGCGGGCACGCTGCTCGCCGGCGTCGTCTGGGTCCGCCACCGGTGCTTCGGTGCATCGACCTCCGAAGCTCTCAACGCATGAGTGTTGGGAGACCGGTGCGCCGAATTACTCTCGGCGGCCGGAGCCATTCGCAAGCGGCCCGAGGAACGGTGCGACTACCTGCGCATCGAGAAGATGGGCCGCGGCCGGTTCCGCCTGGAGATCACCCGCCCGCTGGAATTGGTCGCCGTGGACGCCAGCTCGCCTTCGCGATGACTGCGCGCACGGCGGGTGTCCGGTCGCCAGTCGGCGGATGCCGACGCAGCCGGATGAGTGACGTTAGCCCTGTCACCGGAGTGACCTTGGCCCCTGGCCAATGGCGGACCACGACACTACGGTCAGCCCGGATCGCCCTGCGTTTGACCTCGTGCGATTCCCGAAGGTTCGCATGCACGTCAAACTCGTCCCCAACTACCGAAGGCGCGACGTGGGGCGACGCCCAGAGCGCGCCCGGCTCCCGGACACGATCCAGGCACCTCCCTTCTTGCACCCTGCGCTCCGGGCCGCAACCGAAAGCGGTGTGCTGGTGTATCCACCGCTGCATCCGGGCGAGTCGATCGAAGCCCGGCTGCTGGAGACCGGCGATTTCCTGTTCACGATGTTCGTTGCCGGTCCCGACTCCCGCCCGATGCGCGTGTTCACTGTGCGCATCGGCGGATCGGCGGGCTGGGGCGGGCTCGGCAATCAGGAAGTGGTCTACCTCGACCGCCACGCGAGCATCTCAGCCAAGGAAGCTGAGCTGATCGTTGACGCGATCACCACCAACATCATGCCCGGTAGTGCCGGGCAGTTCGGCTTCCTTAGTTCGTACAACTTCATCACGCCGGATGGGTGGGACTCCCTCTGCATGATCCCCCCCAACGGGGCTCGTCCCGACGGGATTCCTTCCTTCAACTGTCTGGTCGAAACCGACTGGTACCCGCAGAACACAGAGTTCCGCTTCCCCCTGGAGCGGGGCGAGTCCATCTCCTTCACCCACGACACGCCGCTCGGCCAGGTGCTGTTCGTGCCCCGAGTCACGCTCCGCCTCTTTGATCTGGCGCCCGGCACCAACACCCTCCCCGCTCCGAGGACGCCGCACGCCGCCGAATCGGTCGCCGCGCCGGCACTGGAGGTCGGTGTGGTGTCGGCTGGTTTGCGGGGTGGCCTCGGCCGTCACCCAACCCACGAGAATCGCCGGGCCTGGCTGCCCCAGCAGACCCGCTTCTGCCCGGTGGTGGAGGACGTCCACCGCTTCGGTGCCCTGCTCTACCCGCCCCTCGCGCCCACGGAATCCGCTCAGGTGGTGATGCGGGACCGTGGTGAGATGCTCATCACGTTCTATGTCGCGGATGAGCTGGGGCAACGTCTCCCCGCGTTCACGGCACGGATCGGCGCTGGAGAGCCCGGCGACATCGACGGCGCCGCCATCACGCTGACGGAGCACAGCGGCGCGTACGACGAGGCGTCCGCGCGCACCCTGCTCACCGCACTGTTTGCCGGGGCGAACGCTCCACCGGGTGTGATCGGCATCCGCTCCGCATACCTGTTCGTGACACCGGACGGCGTCGACACCGTCGTCACCTCGTTGTTCAACGACATCGTGCGGCCGCTCGTGACGCCTCTCACCACGCGTGTCCAGACGGACGGTGAGTCCCAGGTCCTGGCCTGCTGGTATGTGCTGAAGCCCGGCCTCACGTTCAGTATCGTTGGCGATGCACCGATTGGGCAGGCGTTCTTCCTCCCGCGAGAAGAGATCCTCTCCCGCGATGCGTCACCCGTTGAAGAGCAGCAATTCGTCGAAACGCAGGAGCAGTACTGGGCCGAGCGGGCCACGAAAGCGAAGACCACCGGCTACGGCGCGACCTTCACCTATCACTACCGTGACCACCAGAAGGCACGGCGCGACGGGAGCGCCGATGCCCTGCCTTCCATGCAGGACGAGGCCCGCACCCCCCCGAAGCGCGAGGAGCCAGATGCCGTGAAGGGCAACCGCCCCCGGCAGCGCAACCGCCGCGGGCCGCTGGACTAAGGCGAGGTATGGAAGTCCGTGTCGTCCCGAACCGGCTGCGCCCCGGTGTTGGACGCCCGCCCGCACCCGAGAATCGTCGTGCCTTCCTTCCCCAACACGCCCGCATGCTCCCGGCGATCGAGGATGCCAACCGCCTTGGCTTCCTCGTCTACCCGCCCCTCCACGATCACGAGTCCGTCCAGTTGCAGGCCCGCGGGAACGGCGTCCTCGCGATCACCTGGTTCATCAACGGCGATCGCGGCCTCCGCAGTCCCGCCTTCGTGGTCCAGGTGCGCCGCTCCGCCGGCCCCGGCGGGCTCGACGACACACAGGTCACCATCCTGGACGAGCACGCCGGTTTCGATGCAGCCACAGCGGTCACCCTCGTCGCAGCGGTCACTTCGGGTATCAACTCGCCACCCGGATCCGTTGGCCTCCGCGGTGCGCACAACTTCATCACCCCCGCTGGCTGGGACACCGTCTACACCGCCGTCTTCAATGATCCGCAGCGGCCAGCCGTCAGCACCCTGACCACGCGCGTCGAGACAGACTGGTTCCCCTGCGAGACCGAGTTCCGCGTCATCCTGGAGAAGGGAGACATCACCAGCGTCATCGGGAGCGGCCCCATTGGGCAAGTACTCTTCGTCCCTCGCGAAGACTGCTTAATTGCCGAAGCCACCGAGGTCGAGCGGCAGCGGTTTGCCGCCGCGCATCAGGACTCACTGGTGCACAGCGTCAGCGCCGCGAAGACCACCCGGTACGGCGGCGTGTTCTCTGATTACTACCGGGAACAGCAGCACGTACATCGCAATGGGGCCGGGGACGGCCAACCGCTGCGGTGAGCACTCACCGTTAAGAACCTCACATGCCCTACGTGATCTCCTCGCGTTGCCTCGACCACCTGAACCTGATGTGCCTCGACATCTGTCCCGTGCAATGCGTCCACGTCGAAGAAGGCGTCGACCGAATGTGCTTCATCGACCCGGATGGCTGCATTGACTGCGGCGCGTGTGTGCCCGCGTGTCCCGACTCCGCCATCTATCTGATGGAAGAGCTCCCGCCGGGAGAGACACGGTTCGCGGAGATCAACGCCCTGTATTTCCGCGACCAGCAAGCCGCCCGCGCCTTGCTCGCCTGACCCGCTGGACGCGAGGAGTCCAGGACTTCCGAAGCGGTACGTCGCTTCGGCGACGGCCATGCACCAGCCACAGCCCAGTGCGACGCCGGGCCTCTCACCCCAGCAGCGTCTGTCCTCAGCCTCACGGGTCAGGGCACAGATGTGTCCTGACCGAGAGTTCAGGTTCGGACGAGATGGCGAAGAAGGGGGTCCTGCCCCGGTCTCCCGGACACCTAGACTGAGGCGCTTGTTCGCCCAGGGAGGAGTCCGAGATGCCACAGGCATATCCAGCAGAGTTTCGGCAGCGGGCCGTGGAGCTGGCCCGGCAGGGTGCCCAGCCAGTCGCCCGGATCGCAGCGGATCTCGGGATCGCCCAGTCCTGTCTGCGGCGGTGGGTCAAACAGGCAGACATCGACCGGGGCCATCGGCCGGGCCTGACGACCGAGGAGCACCAGGAACTGGTTCGGCTGAGGTGCGCGAACCGGGTGTTGGAGATGGAGAACCACATCCTCCGGCAGGCAGCAGCGTTCTTCGCGCGCGAGAACGTGCTCCCAAAATGAGCTTCCGGCTCGCCCAGGAACTCGCCGCCCAGGGGACGCCTGTGGCGGTGGCCTGCCGGGTGCTTCAGGTTTCAGCATCCGGGTACTACGAATGGCGGGGCCGAGCGCCGTCAGCACGATCCGTGGCGAACGCCACACTCACCGCGCAGATCGTCGAGATCCACGCGATGTCGCGGGAGAGCTACGGTGCGCCGCGGATGCACAAGGAACTCCGCCTCGGGCGGGGCATCCGCTGCGGCCGCCACCGCATCGCCCGGCTGATGCGCGTGGCCCAGATCCACGGCATCTATCGACGCCGTGGAGAGCGCCGGCACCCACCCCCGCCGTCCACGACGACCTCGTGCGCCGCCGGCTCGTCGCTGATGCCCCGAACCGACTCTGGCTCACCGACATCACGGAGCACCCGACCGGGGATGGCAAGGTCTACTGCGCCGCCGTGTTGGACGTGTTCTCGCGACGCATCGTCGGCTGGTCGATCGCCGACCACCTGCGCACCGAGCTCGTGGTCGATGCGCTCGAGATGGCCCGCTGGCAACGCCACCCGCGGAGCACGATCGTGCACAGCGATCGCGGCACGCAATATACGGCCTGGGCGTTCGGCCAGAGGCTGCGCGCGGCGGGGCTGCTCGGGTCGATGGGGCGGGTCGCCTCCGCCGTCGACAACTCGATGATGGAGTCGTTCTGGGCGACCATGCAGCAGGAGCTGCTCAACCGTCGCCGCTACTGGGCGAGTCGGGCAGAGTTGGCGGCTGCGATCTTCGAGTGGATCGAAGCCTGGTACGACCCCCACCGCCGCCACACCTCGATCAGCGATCTGAGCCCCGTCGACTACGAGCGAGCACACGCTCCCTCGTCCGATGCGGCATCATGATCGCCTCACACGTACTGTCCGGGAAACAGCGAAGATTCCAAGCGAGCGGCCCTTGAAACGAGCTTGGACATGCGCGCGCGACTACCTGGTCGTGGGCGACCTGAACCAGGTCCGGAACCTCCGGGACGTCATCCGGCTCGTGTGCAGCTTCCGTGCCGCTTGTAGCGGGCTTCATCAGTCAGCTTGCCGGGGTCGGGGCGCGCAACCGCCCAAGACGTCGACGGCGCTCGAAGACAAGAAGGCCGAAGCAGTCCTCGCGTACTGGGATGCTCCCGACACGGGCAGTGGGTGCTGGCAGCCGGGGTGCGCTCACGGGACGACGGCAGCAGGTTGGCCCCCATCGGCGTTGCGAGGACGGGTGACAGGCATCCCGAGCTACCGGCAGCAGGGCGGCTCGACAGGTGCGTATCATGTGGCCGCCCGGTGTCGCGGTGCTTCCCGTACCGCGACACCGTGCAGCCCCTGGGCCGCGTAAGAAGGAAGCCCCATGTCGCTCCAGTCAGCCGATCCGACTGCCCAGCACCCCCTGCTCGTGACGACGCAGTGGCTGGCGGACCATCTCGATGATCCCGATCTGGTGCTCGTTGACGCGGGTGAGGCGGTCGCCTACCGGCGCGCACATATCCGGGGTGCGGCGGCGCCTTCTCACCCGTACCTCAAAGGACAGGCCGATGACCTGTTCGTGATGCCGCCGGACGAGTTCGCTGCGCTCGCGCGCCGGCTGGGCATCTCGGCGGATAGCGAAGTCATCGTCTATGACGACAACGCCTCGCTCCACGCTGCACGAGTGTGGTGGGCGTTGCACCTCTACGGCCACGACCACGTGCGCGTGGTCGATGGCGGCTTCAACACCTGGCTCGAGGAGGGCCGACCACTCACCTCGGCCCCTCCACGTCGCCACGAAGGCACGTTTGAGCCTCGGGAGCGCGCTCACGAGCGGTGCTCTCTGGATGACCTCCAGGCTGCCCTGCACAGCGGCGCCCAGATCTGGGATGCGCGTTCCAGTGGCGAGTGGAACGGCACCGAGTTGCGCGAGAACCGGCGCGGCGGCCATGTCCCGGGAGCGAGGCACGTCGAGTGGATCCGCGTTATGGAAGGACCGCCTTACCGCCGGTTCCGGCCGCTTACAGAGGTGCGGAGCATCCTCTCAGAGGCGGGGATCGACCCTGTCGCTGCCACGATCACGTACTGCCAGTCAGGGATCCGTGCCTCGTTCGCGGCCTTAGTGCTGCGCCTCCTCGGCAACGACGCCGCGCGGGCATACGACGGCTCCATGGCCGAATGGGCGAACCGGGACGACACGCCGCTTACAACCCAGAACGGTTGAGTCATCGACTTCGTGCGCCGAGAGCAGGGGCGACTCTCCATGGAGACTGGCGGGCAGCGGAGCAACTACGAGCAGAAGCGACGCTCCGCCCATGACGCCATCGCGTCGATCCCTCACGGTGCCCGCATCGTCGTGAGCATGGCCGCGGGCGAGCCAACCGCGCTGCTGGAGGCGCTCGCCGAGCGCATCCGATCCGGTGGCCTCCAGAGCACCCGTGCCACCTCGCTCATCCCGATGGCAGGCATGGCGCGCACGATCCTCGCGCCCGAGATCCGCGGCGCGCTCAGGTGGGAATCCATGTTTGCGAGTGCTGTCGACCGCCCACTCATCCAGGCGGGTGAGGCGACGTTCACGCCGGCCTACTTCCATCAGATCCCCAGGCTCATCCGCGAGTTCATGGATGTAGACGTGGCTCTGGTCAGCGTCTCCCCTCCCGACCACAACGGCTACATGAGCCTCGGAGTGAGCGTCGACATCGCGCCGGCGGCGATCGAGTCGGCACGCTACGTCGTCGCACAGGTGAACACCCATATGCCACGCGTCCACGGAAGCGGCTGGGTACACCTCAACGACGTTGACGTGGTCGTGGAAGCGGACACGCCCCTGCCGGAATTGCTCTCCCCGGCCCCACGCGAAGAAGACTCAATCATCGGTAGCACGATCGCTGACATGATCCCGGACGGTGCGTGCGTGCAACTCGGGATCGGCGGAATGCCCAACGCGGTGGCCGCGAATCTCGCCGGACATCGTCATCTCGGCATCCACACCGAGATGTTTGTCGAGTCGATGGTCGATCTCATCGTCAGTGGGGTCGCAGATGGTTCACGGAAGACGTTCCATCCCGGCCGGGCAGTGTTCACATTCGCAGCAGGGACCCGGCGGATGTATGACTTCCTCGACGACAACCTCGCCGTGGAGGCGCACCCGGTGTCATACGTCAACTTCCCCCCGAACATCGCGCGAAACGACGGACTGGTCTCCGTGAACTCCACCCTGGAAGTAGACCTGACCGGACAGTGCTGCTCGGAGTCACTCGGGACCGCCCAATTCAGTGGGACGGGTGGCCAGATGGACTACGCCAGGGGCGCGTTCGACTCCCGTGGCGGGAGATCCATCCTCGCCTTCTACTCCACGGCCCGGGGCGGGGCGGTGTCCCGGGTGGTGTCGAGACTGACACCCGGCGCCGTAGTGACAACGCCGCGTACCGAAGTCCACTGGCTCGTCTCCGAGTACGGCACGGCCTGCCTCAAGGGCGCTTCCGTCAGTGAACGGGCACGAGCGATCATCGGGCTCGCACATCCGCGCTTCCGCGACGAACTCACCGCCGCCGGGCGCCAGCTCGGTTACCTGTAGGGCCCCACTGTCCCGCTCTCGGCGCACCTCTGGTGCTGGCGTCGGCTCCGCCCGATCCGGCCCCGCTTGCCGCTCACGCAGACACGCGATGGCGAGCGTCTGATCGCCCCCACGCGCCGGTTGGGTAGACCGGGGGTACGCCCTTGTAGCTCAGGGGATAGAGCAGCAGGGGTGCCCCTACCTTTTCGACCCATCACGAAACAACAGCAGAACCCGATCTGAGTGACGACCGTCAGCCCTGCCCAACGATGCAAATACCAGGCCATGACTGACGATGCTGCCGTCCCTTGACGGCATGCGTGAGAATCAGCGGCACTAGGGCATCGTTAGGGCGCACCAGATGGCGGACACGAGAGAGGTTGCTGTCGAAGCGACTCCTGAACGCGCGTACCGGGCGGCAGTCGCGGCGGTTAGTGAACTCGGGTACAGCATCCAGCACTCCGATCCAGTTGCTCGCACTGTTTCCTTCAACACCGGCGTGTCGATGCGTACCTGGGGCGGTCAGGACATGACCGTCCCTGGCCAATAATGGATGATCATGGACGGTAGTGGACGACAACGAACGTCTGTGAACGCCCTCGGCGCACGTCCAGATCCCAATGCGACTTCACCCCCGAGCAGGAGGCCACTAGGAGGCCACTTCCATGAACGGCCATGACCGATCGTGGAGGTTCGCGAGGCTCGCTGAATCTGAAATGGCGTCGGTTGACGCCCCTGAACGCCCCTCTCGTGATGCATGAACTGCGGTGCGACGAGCGGGTGTAGCTAGGAATGGATACGGACGGACAACACGCCGACGGGCAAATGGAAGGGGCGGCCGAGGCCGCCCCTTCCATTTGTGAACCGGGGCACGAATGACTTCATAGATTGAAGTGGTCCTGCCTGCGCCGACCGCGAAATCAGCCGCAGGCAGGACCAGAAAGGAGTGGGCGCCGTGCGCCCAATCGAGATAGTCGTCCCTCAGCAGCGGTGCGTCTCGCGACCGTTCAACGTACTCATGCCGTTCCCATCCACGATCCTCCTCGGAGGCTGGGGATGATTCGTGAATACCGGATGATCATCACACTGCCGCCACTACGCCGTGCTCGGACGCCACAGCAGATGCCCCTTCAAGGGCTCCGTGAGTCAGACCTCGACGGAAGACTCAACCGACTGGCGCGGCGAATCATCGCAACCGTGACTAGATTCGAGCCGATGGGCGAGCAGGTGATCGTCGAAATGACCTGTTACCAATCACTCGACAGCCTCAATGTCAGTCTTCAGACCGCCCTTGACGGCGGGCAGTACTCGTTCACACTGCGGTGTCTCGATTCGACCAATCGAGTTCACCACACGGCACTGGTCAGAGAGGAAGCGGAGAGCCTCTGGAGCCTTCTCCGCTTCACAGGCACGGATAGCCTTGGCTAGCGCGGAGTTGAGCAGGGCTCGGATGGTCAGAGGGGCTACAACTCGCGCACTCGAATCGTGAAGCGGTCTAACAAAATCGAGTCGAATTCGGATCGGAAGGCCTGGCCGACCTGAGTTAGGTCACGGGGCACTCCGCTTCCGGCACGCAGGAATACGAGGTGCGGCTGATAACTTCTAGCACCAAAGGCGCTCGTCCGCAGCGTGCTCGGCTGGCGTCCCCCGAGGACTGACGTGGTCTCATACCGGAGCAGACGCTCTCGGTAAGCGAGTATGGAGGATCGGACAGTGCTCTGCCTCTGGATCCGCACGCCAACCTTGCGCTGGGCAGGTTCGAGGTTGGGCCGGGGATTCTCGCCGCCGGGAGCCATCACCATGAACCGCGTTTCCGCTGCGGGAATACGGATGCTCGCGGGTTCTGAGTAGTTCACCACTCCGGGCATCGCTCGTCGTGCGTGATAAACAGTCAGATGGGTGTTCCCCACTAACTTCCGGCGACCTATACCGAACCGTGCCGAGAAGAACTCGGCTAGGCGCTCTCGATCCTCATCACACAGCGTGAGCATCGCCCAGACCTCACCGGAGTGAGTCCGCATCGGTCAGCACCACCTCCCAGACAGATGGACCATCGGAGTCCGCACCACCCCGCAGTATGCGCAGAAAACAGGCTGGTACGCGTGCCGGCACTACCCAATGCACTCTTCTCACCAGCGGGAGCATGCGGATCGCGAGCGGGCGGTCCCCTTCCGCCGGCAGGAGCTGGCCCGCCTGGACGAAGTAGTCGGGGGCGGCCCCCGGGGTGCGGCGGCGGGGAACCGGACGACCGCGCGACTCCTCGGCGGGGGTCGCGGCAGCGACGGGGGGTGACGCCAGCAAACGGACGTGGACGGCTCAGCGGAGCCTCGGCGCCCCGCTCCTCCGCCGGATGGGGTGACGGAAGTCCCCCTGAGACGTGGGCCTCCGACCGGTGCCCGGGTTGCCTACACCTGTAGCGTGGGGGTGGTACCGGTGGGCGATCGTTGTCCGTGTTGACAGGCCGCGCCACGCCGGACCGAGGTGAGGGAACACGCGATGACCAGTGAGCAGGCCCGAACTGAACAGGCCCGGACGATCCATGAGCGCTGGCAGGAGTACCTGCGTGCCGCGCGCGCGGCGTTGCCTTCCGACGCTGACCTCGATCGGATCCTCTATCGCGCCATGACTGAGTGGCGCGAGCACGAGCCTCCCGAGCTGGCGTTCGTGCCGGAGGAGTTGACGGCCGAGCGGCGGGAAACCCGACATGAGACCACGGAGGACGGATTCATCGAGCGGGTCGAACGGGGCGAGGTCGTCGCGCTCCGACGCCTCTCCGACGGCGAGATCCACTACCTGGCGCCGGCCGACTACGAGCGCATGGACGAAGCGGAACGCGCCGCGTTTGCCGCATACGACCCGTTGCTCGCACGGGCGATCCGGCGTCATGTGATCGACGAGGCGCTGCCACCCGACACCGCTTCGCAGTAGGCGCACAGGCCGGCCGGTAGCCCGTCACCGTCCCGGCGTGACCCGCCTTGTCCCCAAAGTTGGCCCGGTTGATCCTCCGAAGGGCGCGGCGCTCGTCCCAGGGTGATCTCGTCGAGGGCGTCCTGCGCCCGCGGCTGAGCATCCATGATCACGCCGCGCCTGCTGCTTCGAGGCGATGCGCACGCCCCCCAACTCCTGGAGCAGCGCATCGATGGGGAAGGTGGGGGCAGCGGGCACACGCTCGAGGTGAGCGCGAACCCTCCCATCGAGCGTGTGCGTTCGGCACGGTGCACGCGGCTTTAGGGCGCGACGAACACCACGCGCACGGAGCCTCCGCTCGCCAGCGAGGGCAGGTCGCCCCAGGCGCTGCCGTCCCAGACGGCGACGGTGGTGATGTCGGCACCCGCGTAGATCTGCCCGGCGTTGTCGACCGCCACGCTCGCCACCACGCCGCGCACGCCTTCACCGAGGGCTGACCATGAGTCGCCATCCCACCGGGCGATGTTGCGCGCCTCGACGCGTGTGACGTCACCGACCGGGAGCGGCCCACCCACCTCGTTGAACCCGCCACCGACGATGAGATTGCCGGCAGCGTCGAGAGCGAGCGTGGTGACGAAGCCGTGGACCCCGTTGCCCACTGCCGTCCAGTTGTTCCCGTCCCACCGCGCGAGGCCGTTCACCTCGACCCCGTCCACGTGCGTGAACGTACCGCCGATGACCAGGTCGCCGCGGGCGTCGAGCAGCATGGCGTCCACTGCAGTGCCCGTCAGGACCGTGTGGGTCACCGCGCCGAGGTTCGTCCATGCCTGGCTGTCTCGCTGCCAGACGGCGTTCTCGTCCACACGCTGATCCATCGTGAGGGCACCGGCGACGAAGAGCCGGTCGCCGACTGCGGCGAGCGCGTGGACTCCAGCCAGTGGCCCGTCGACCACGTACGTCCAGCCCTCGTCATGCAGGTAGCGAGCAAGCCCACCCCACGGGTTCGGGGCGCCCGGGTCGACCTGGAAGGTGCCGCCAGCCCAGAGGGCCCCGCTGCCATCGAACACGATCGACTGGAGGGCGGAACCGGGCGCGACCTGAAGCCCGTCGCCGACCGGATGCCACCCCTCGCCGTCCCACCGCGCGATGCTCGCCGCGGGCACGCCGCCGGCGGCCTCGAAGCCCCCGGCCACATACAGGTCACCGTCCGGCCCGAGGGTCATGGCTACCGCCGAGAGCGTCATATTGCCGGTGAGTCCACCGGCGAGCGTGTTCCATTCGCCGGGCATGAGCGACTCCTCGACGAGTGAGTCCCACCGCGCGACGTAGTTGCGGCCGGCGCTCGTGCTCCGGAACGCCCCACCGACGTACAGCGTGCTGCCGAACTCGCCGTCAGTCGTGCCGCTGGATGCGGGAGCGGAAGCGGTGGCCGCTGGTGCCGTGGCGGGTGTCGTGCCTGCCGTTGCGCCGTCGCTCGCGGACGGCGTCGCCTCGCCGCCACAGGCCACGAGGAGCCATGTACCGACGGCCAGAGCGATGAGCGCAGCGCGGAAGTGACGGAGGGTCGGAGGTGCGCCGGGGATCGTGGTGGTGTGTTTCATCGTGGCACGCTCCGCTGCGCGCCCCGGGTGGCGCCGTCTGAGCGTAGGCACCACGTCCCTTGCGTTCGAGGCAGGACGTCCCGCCCACTGCGGGCCCAAGGTCACATCCGCCAATCCATCACGCGGCTGTTCTGGCCGCTTGCGTGCGCCACCATGCGAGCGCACTCGCGTGGCGCTATCTTGGCGCCGGCACTGACCTGCGCCGAAGGGAACCGCGATGAACACCTCGACCAGGGTCGTGCTGCTCGTGCTGGTCGCATGCGCCGCCGCGTTCGCTGTGGCGTGCGGGGGAGACGTCAGAGGCCCGGCCGGCGGGGCCGCGGCGCCTGCGCAGGCGACCGCAGGAGGGCCGACGGTCGCCTCATCCGACGGGAGCGCGCGGCTGCTGCTCCCGTCACGGCTGCCGGACGGCGTCGCGCCGAGCGACATCGTGGTGGAGGTGCGCGACGAAGCGATGCCCGCGCCGCCGCCCGACCTGGACCCGGACGCGGAACTGCCCTCCCGTACGCTCCTCGTGCAACTGGGCCCGGACGGGCTGGAGTTCGGCGAACCCGCGCGGCTGGAAGTGACCGTGCCGGTGGAGACGCTCGGCGACATGGCGCTCGCGTTCCACGTGCATCGCGGCGAGATCGAGTTGCTCGACATCGAGGTAGCGATCGAGGGCGACGACGCGACGCTCTCGATGGACGTGCGCGGCTTCAGCGACGTGCGGATCGAGTTCTACCAGTTCCAGGCCTCGGCGGAGTACCACGTGCGGGTCGAGGCGCTCCCCGCACGGCAGGAGGCGCTCGTCGGCGCGGAGTTCGATGTGAACGCGACGATGGACCGCCCGAACTTCGAGCGGAAGGTGACGGGCCACCTCGACCTGGGCGATACGCACGTCTGGGCGGAGTACCTCATCCGCTTCACCGGGAGCGACTGGACGGTGGGGCAAGGACGCTTCGACGCGGACGCGGGGATTCTGTCGCCGGAGGCGATCGACGAGGCACCGAAAGGGCCGGTGAGGGTGACGGCCGCGGCGTACGCCACGGACTTCGTGTACTTCACCTGCATCGCCCCCGGGGAGGGACGCATCGACTACAGCGCGAACATCCACCGCAACGTCGAGGCGATCCCGCAGGGGCCGGCCGCGGAGCTCGGCTTCCCTCGGCGGGAAGTGAACCTGTACGTCCTGTACAAGACCTGGGACCATTCTGGCCGGCCGACCTCGCCACGCGCGGCCTACGTGGACTGCGTCACGGAGCTGAGCCCAACCCCCACGCCGCGACCGCGCACCAGCGTCCCGGCCGGGCATGTGCGCGCTGAAGCGCTGGTGATCGGCGGCGAGCACTACCCGATCGAGCAGTTCAGGAGCGCCGGGGCGGACCGCTGCGACGCGCAGCACTGGCACGCGGACGGCCCGGTGTATTCGATCGAGGGGATGAAGCAGACCCCACCCTCCTCGATCCAGGACGCGCATCCGGACGGGTGTGGCTTCGGACGCCTGTCCGAGGTGCCGCGCGGGACCGTCGACGTGCCGGACGCCGAGTGGCAGCGTTACCGCGAGACGCTGGTCCAGGGCACGCGCTAGTCGCGCTGGAGCGCGGCATGACGAGCGGCGGCGGGCGCCCCGCGATGAGCTCGCGTAGCGGCGGCTGTTCTGGCCGTGTGACGCCTCCTTCGGCACACTCCGAGGCGTGAAGAGCACACGCGTCACCATCCCGAGCGCATTCGCCGCAGGCGTGCTGATGGCGCTTGTCATCATCGTGCTCGCCCGGCCGGCGCCCGTGACGGCGCAGACGGGCCCGCTCAAGGTGGCGGTCGAGACGATCGTCATCGGGCAGTCGGTGATGGGGCAGGACCTCGTCGTGTCGTGCTTTGGCACGGGCGGGCGCACGGCGCTGCTCGCGGGCGGCGTGCACACCGGGCCGGAAGCGGTCACGGTCACGCTCGGGCTGCAGGTCGCGGACGAGCTGCGCACCGGGCGCCTGGCGATCCCCCGCGGTGTACGCGTGTGCGTGCTGCCGGCGCTGAACCCGGACGGCATCACGCTCGGCACTCACACCAACTTCCGAGGCGTGGACCTGAACCGCAACTGGGTGGCGAAGAACTGGTCGCCGTTCGCCTGGCACCCCTCGACGGGGATCGCCAGCGGCGGCGCCGAGCCGCTCTCCGAGCCGGAGACGCGCGCCCTGTACCAGTACATCCTGGAGACGCGGCCCGATGCGGTGCTGGTCTGGCACTGCTGCGGCGCGCTGGTGGAGGCGAACCAGATGCCGCTGGCCGTGGCCCTGGCCTCGGCGTACGGCGTTGCGGCACGCCTTCCCTACCTGGACGTGTGGCGCGCGTACACCATCACCGGCGAGCTCATCGTGTCGCTGGACCACCTCCGCATCCCCGCCTTCGACGTGGAACTGCGGCAGAGCAACGACACCGCGCTGAAAGAGCATGTGGCGGCGTTGACGGCGATGTTGCGCCACCTCGCGACCGCGCCGGTCGCCGCCCGGCCGGCGTTCAGCACGCCGACCCTGTCGCCCCCGTAGGCCACGCCACCCCGTCACGCGCACCGTGACCTGTACCATCGACGCTCCACCACCATCGAGGCTCGGAGGTGACCCGTGCGACGTCTGATGCTGGCAGCAGCGAGCGGCCTCGTCGCAATCGCGCTCGCCTCGGCGTGCGGCGGCGACGAAGCCGGCACCCCCACGCCGGAAGCGACGGCGACCGTCGAGGCGACCTCGACGCCCACGCCCACGCCTGAGGCGACGCCCGTGCTCGCGTGGCCCGGCGTGACGACGGCGACGATCACGACGGACGACCTGAACGTGCGCACGGGGCCCGGGTCCAGTTACCAGGTGGCCGGGCGGCTCAACAACGGCGCCGAGGTGCCGGTCGCCGGCTTCGGTGCCGGCGGCAACTGGATCGCGCTCACCGGCATCGGCTGGGTCGTGAACAACCCCGGGTGGGTGAAGATCGCCGACGAGAGCGTGGTCCCGACGATCGCCGCCGGTGAAGGCGCCTTCGAGATCGTCGGGCCGCTGCACCCGCCGGGTACGCGCATCGACATCCCCGTGGTGGACGAGGTGGTCTTCGCGATCACCGGCGGCAACCGCGAGGCGGTGGCACGCCTCGCTGCGCCCGCGTCCGAGACGGCGAACGTCCCGCCCGCCGGCGCCTGCCCCGGCGCGGTGCTGCCGGCGACGAGCCTGGCGGAGCAGCTCGACGCGTTCTTCACGAGCGAGGTGATCGAGGGCGACCCGGGCCCCCTCCGCCTGTACGCCGTCGTGGGCGCGGCCGGCGACGACAAGATCGACCCGACGTTCGTGGTGGTGTTCGCGTTCGAGCACGGCGAGGCGCGACAGGTGTGGGTGGCGCCGGACGGCGCGGGCGTGACGTGGTTCAGCCTGGGCTGCGCGCCGACGCCCCCGGGCGACATGCTGCAGCCCACCGGCCGCGGGGAGCCGTACTTCTGGTTCCGCCCGGCCGTGCAGGCCCCCGTCGAGCCCGTCGAGTAGGCCTCGACCCGTTCGATGATGATCACGGCACACGCCACAGGGGCGCCTCTTGCGAGGCGCCCCTGCTGCTGGCGGTGCTATCGAGGGCTAACGACGGCCGTGGCGGCCCTTGCGGCGATCATCGTCGTCATCGTTGTCGTCGTCGTCGCCATCGTCATCAGCGTTGCCGAGGAGCGAGAGCGTGATGCCCTGGCTGCCCGTGGCGATGCTGAGGTTGCTGCTCTGCTTGTTCCTGGACTTGTTCTTGTCCTTGTGGTCGTCATCGTCATCGTCGTCGCTCGTGCTGACGTTGGACGTCGCCTTCACGTACTGCTCGATGACCTTGCCGATGTCCTTCTTCAGCCACGCCGGCGCGCTGGAGCTGGCGTAGATGCCGCACAGCGCGGTGACGGTGGCGTCGTTGCCGGAGGCGGCGCAGATGACCTCCGCCTTGTTGAAGTGGCTGACGCGCTTCAGGATCGCCGCGCCAATGCTCTCCTGCGCCCACACCGGCAACTGGTTGCCGAGGTAGAGGGAGCAGAGCGCGGACACACCCTGGTCCATGGAGGCGTACGCGGTGCACGCCGCGGCGACCTTGTCGGACGTGCCGGACGGCGGCGCCGTGGCGGCCTGCACCGTGATCGACACGGTGGTGGCAGACACGAGGCTGCCATCGCTCACGACGTAGGTGAACGCGTCAGTACCCAGGTAGCCGGCGGCCGGCGTGTAGGTGACCTTCGTGCCATCAGTGATGACGGCGGTGCCGTGGGCCGGCAGCGAGACCGAGGCGACGGTCAGCGCGTCGCCATCCACGTCCGTGTCATTCGCCAGGACGGCGATGACCTGCGCGGTGTCCTTCGTCACGGTGACGGAGTCGGAGATCGCCACGGGCGGGTCGTTTACCGGGGTGATCGTGACGGTCACGGTGCCCGTGGCCGTCAGCGTGCCGTCCGAGACGACGTATGTGAACGTGTCCGAGCCGTTCAGGTTGGCGTTCGGCGTGTAGACCACGCTGGTGCCGCTGACAGCGGCGGTGCCCTTCGTGCCGTTCGTCACGCTGGCCACGGACAGGGTGTCCCCGTCCGCGTCCGTGTCATTCGCCAGGACGGCGATCGTGACGGGCGTGTCCTCGTTCGTCGTCGCGGTGTCGTTCTGTGCCACGGGCGCCTGATTGGACGTCTGGGCCGAGGCGACACCGGCGAGGCCGAACACGAGCACGCCCGCGGCGACTGCCGCGGGAAGGACTCTGCTGGAGATTCGTAAGCGCATGGTTCCTCCTTCGTCTGTGGTCCGGAGCAGCACCCCGCCAGGAGGTGCCCCGTCCGACTGTTCAAACGAGGAACGAACGGATGCGTTCGGCGCTGGCCGGACGAATCTCAGACGGCTGGCTGGTTATGTCGTCTCGGGGGCTATCGCGGCGATCCAGCCGGGGGTGGCGTCAGATGGGCCTCGGGTGCCCCCAGGAGCGACCAGACGGGGGTCAGGGACAGTAACGAGGGGCCGCAGAGCCGGGAGCGCGTACCGAGGGCACCCGTTATGATCCGGTTTCGCCGGGTGTTCTGAACGCCCGACGGTCGCGTCCCGACCTCCCCAGGGCAACGGAGCGTGCCTGTGACCTTCGACCCGGGCCTCGCCCCCGAGTCGCACCAGGATGCCATCCTCGGCCCGCTCGTGCGCGTCATCGAGGAGGCGTGTTCTGACGCGCCGTGGGCGCTCATCGGCGCGAACGCCGCCCGCCTCCAGGGCGTACAGGCGGCCTCCCCCAACCTGGAGTTCATCACCACCGAGGCCGCGCTGGAGGCCCTGGGCGAAATGCTCGGGATCCCGTGTGACTGGGGCCAGGGCGCGCATCTCGCTGCCAACCGGCTGCACTTCATGCGCCACGGCGTGCCGGTCTTCGTCTTCGCCGACCCGGTGTTTCACGGCCCGTACGAGTCGCTGGTACCGCGGGACGTGCCCTCGCTCTGGGACGCGCGCACGCGCGTGGAGGTACCCCCGCCGCACCCCGGCGCCCCCGCCACCGGCGTCCTCTGCACGCCGCTGGAGTGGGAACTGATCCTCGCGGTCTGCCTCGGCTATCACTCCCGCGTAGAGGCGATCCGGGAGCGGATGCGGGACGTGGGGTACGACAGCCGCCTCGTCGTCCGCCTCCTGCGTGAAGGCCGCGTGCAACCCGCCACCGAAGAGGCGGTCTGGGCCGTCCTGGAGCACGCCGAGTAGCCTGCGCGGCCCGCTCGCGGCCTGCCCTACCACCACCTCGCCCGCCCCGCTCCGGCCCCGTCCCCAGTGCTACCATTCGCGCGCCTCGCAGCCCCGCCCGTGGGCGCGTGAGCACGCACACACCCGCCGCGCCAGTCAGCCGGCGCGACCATGACGAGGAGCCATCACCCATGCCGATGAGCGTCAGCACCGGGATCGGGACCGACCTGCGCGAGATCCCCGAGAAGGCGCGCCTGTACGAGCGACTCGGCTACGACGCCGTCGCCTGCGGCGAGACCCAGCACAACCCGTTCCTGCCGCTGACACTGGTCGCGGAGCACACGGAGCGGATGCACTTCGGCACCTCCGTCGCGATCGCGTTCCCGCGCGTGCCGCACATCTCCGCGAACATCGCGTGGGACCTCGCGCGGTACTCCGGCGGGCGGTTCTTCCTGGGCCTGGGCACGCAGGTGAAGGGCCACAACGAGCGGCGCTTCTCCGTACCGTGGCAGCCGCCGGGGCCGCATCTGCGCGACTACATCAACTGCATGCGCGCGATCTGGGACTCCTGGCAGAACGGCACGAAGCCGAACTACGAGGGCGAGTTCTACCAGTACAAGCTGACCAGCCCGTTCTTCAACCCGGGCCCGATCGAGCACCCGAACATCCCCGTGCTGGTGTCCGCGGTGAACCCGTTCAACGCCCGCCTGGCCGGCGAGGTCTGCGACGGCATCGCCATCCACGGCTTCAGCACCTTCAAGTACATCAAGGAAGTCCTGATCCCCGCAGTGCACGAGGGTGCCCGGCGCGCCGGTAAGGACCTGTCGCAGGTGCAGGTGCGCGGCGGCGGCTTCATCGTCACCGGCAAGACGGAGGAGGAGGTCGCGAAGGCGAAGGAACGCTCCCGCCGCCAGATCTCCTTCTACGCCTCGACGCGATCGTACTCGAACGTCATGAAGATCCATGGCTGGGCGGACGAGGCGGCGCAGTTGCACCGCATGTCCGTCGAAGGCAAGTGGGACGACATGGTCGGCCTGATCACGGACGACATGATGGAGGAGTTCTGCGTCATCGGGACGTGGGACGAGCTCCCGACGCGCATGAAGGAGAAGTACGCGGGCATCAACACCACGATCTCCTTCTCCGCCGAGCCGAAGAACCCGGACGAGGAAGCCCAGATCGCGGACATCATCAGCGAGCTGAAGAAGATCCCGACGGTCGGCGAGGTCTAGCCCCCTCGCCCGACCGGAGCGCTCACGACCGAGGGAGGCGAACGATGCCCTACGCCGAGAACGATGGCGTCCGCATCCACTACGAGACCGATGGCACGGCCGGCGCACCGCCGGTGATCATGCACCACGGTTTCCTCGCCGACCTCGAGTCGTGGCGCGCCCGCGGGTACGTCGACCGGCTGCGCGACCAGTACCGCATCCTGCTCATGGACGCGCGCGGCCACGGCCTGTCGGACAAGCCCCGTGAGCCCGAGGCGTACGAGACCCGCACCCGCGTGCTGGACGTGGTCGCCGTGCTCCAGGCGGAGGGCGTGCAGCGCGCGCACTACGTGGGCTACTCCATGGGCGGAATGATGGGCTACTCCACGCTCATCTACGCCCCGCAGCGCTTCGCCTCGATCTCCGTCGGCGGCGCGCACCCGATGCAGGACCCGGGCCGCATCGCGAACCGGACCGCGGACTTCGACGCGTACTACCAGGGCGCGCTGAAGCGGAACGCCGCCGTGAAGGCGGCCTTCGAGGCCGGCAAGCACGACCTCGCCGCGCTGAAGGCGTGCCGTGACGAGGGCGCCCGCTGGGGCGGCGCGGAGCAGGCCGTGCGCATGGCGCAGGTGCCGATCCTGATCTACGCCGGCACGAACGACGCCCCGTTCGAGGGCGCGAAGCGGGCGCAGGAACTGAACCCGCGCATCCGCTTCCTGCCGCTCGAGGGCAAGGACCACGCCGGCGCGGCGGAGGCCGTGGAGCAGGTCGCCCCGGCGATCCTGGAGACGCTCGCCCTGGCCGAGCAGGAGAGCCCAGCGCGCTAACCGCGAGCGAACTCCGCGATGCGGGACGCAATGCCGCCCGGTGTCGCGGAGCCGATGAGCACGGGCGCGTCCACCGTCTCGAAGCGATCGTCAGCCGTGAGCCAGCGGTGCAGCGTGCGGCCGGACGGCCGCCGGTCTCGCACACCGTCGATCTCGCGCACCTCGGCGACGCGCCGGCGTGGCGCCCGTGCCGTCCCACCGACCTCGATGTAGACCGCGAGGTCGATGCGAGACGCCTGCTCGTCCGGCACCTGGTTCCACCCGCCGATCACCTCGAACGCCGCGTCTACGCCGGGGGCGTGCAGCGCGGTGGCCAGCGAGAAGCCGTCCAGACGGGAGAACACGCGGCGGATCTCTTCGCCCCAGAAGTAGTCGAGGAAGCCGGTGTCCGCGATCTCGTTGAGGAAGAGGTAGCCGCCGTCGCGGCGTACGGGGATGCCCAGGCTGCCGTCGTCGTAGCGCTGGAGGGCGTGAACCGGCATCCCGGCGGGCCGGTGCGCAAGCGCGGCACGGAGCAACGTGGTCTTCCCGGCGCCCCTCGGCACGGCGATCACGAGCAGCGATCGACGCTCCGCGGCGGCGACGGCCAGCGTCGCGGCG
This sequence comes from Chloroflexi bacterium HGW-Chloroflexi-9, assembly GCA_002840675.1. GTDB lineage: Bacteria > Chloroflexota > Dehalococcoidia > UBA2979 > UBA2979 > W-Chloroflexi-9. The sequence goes on along the minus strand of PHBR01000002.1, from coordinate 3,168 downwards.
ATCTCGGGCGACATCGTCCCGTTGCGGACGAGGTCGGCCAGCCCGATTTCGCCCGGCGGCATGACGGCTACCGCCCCGCACGCAGCCGCGCGGCGGCATCTTTGCCGATGCCCGCCCAGCGCTTCTGTGCAGCCTTGTGGACCTCGTCGACGCGGCGCGTGTTCTGCGCCATGCCGACGAACAGACGTGCGAGGCCATCGATGTCGCCGAGGTGGACCGTCTCCGCCTCGATGCGGCGGTCCGCGCCCATGTTGTGGTAGTTGCCCAGCGCCACGCACGCGGCGCCGGTCTCGTAGCCCATCAGGTCGTATGCGGTCGCCTCGGTCGTGCCGCCGTCCATCAACTTCCGCTGGAAGATGAACGCGGGGTCGGCGGCCTGCATCTCGCGGGCGACCTGCGTCATCCACATCGACATGCGCGGCGAGAAGATGTGCCCGATGTCGCCGACGCGGATGATCGGCCCGCCGCCCTGCTCCGCCCGGCCCCCGGCCGCCGAGGAGCACTCGACGGCGACGATGAGGCCATCGCGCGGCAGCACGCCGCCGACCGCAGCCGCCGCGGCCCCGACGAGGCCGACCTCCTCGGCGCGGGTGAACAGGCCGATGACGTGGGCGTCCACCTGCTGCCGCACCAGCATGTCCAGCGTCCAGAGGATGCTCACCACCCCGATCAGGTCGTCGCACTGGCGCGCCTCCACCAGGGGGCCGGTGATGCGGCACTCCGGCACGTCCCACAGCGCGAGATCGCCGACCTCCGCCGTCGACCCCGCCTCGAGCGTGGCGTGCGCACCGGCGAGGCGGCGCGCCCAGCGGTTCGGGGCGGCGTTCGTGCCGATCGAGGTGATGCGGGCGGTGCCGGTGGCCCCGTCCGCGCCATAGATGCGGAGTGTCTCGCCACGGCCGTACTCGGCGGAGACTCCGCCTCGGAACTCCAGGCCGAGACGGCGCCCCTTCACCTCCGTGATCACGAACCCCGGGTGGTCCGTGTGCGCGCCCAAGACCAGTGGGCGCGTCTTCCGGCCGCGTTTGTACTCGATGAGGCCGTTGCCGGAAGCGTCCTCGCGGTACGCCAGTCCTCGGTCGGCGGCGAAGCGCGCGAGGGCGGCGTGGACGCGGTGCTCGTTGAAGGAGCCGGTCGGGATCGAGACGATCTCCCGGGTGAGCGCGGCAAGCGGCTTCAGCGCGGCGGCGGAGACACGAGGCGGCATCCGGGCGTCCTCTCAGGAGCGGGATCGGCGGCGAGAGCGGCATCGTATCGAGTCTGACGGGCCCCAGCAGCGGTCGCCGGGTGCCCGGGGTAGGATGGATGGATGCCTCAGCCCCTCGCTCTCCCCATCATCCCGACCTCGATCGTCCCTGAACCGATCCCCAACCCACGTAACCGGAAGGACCGGAAGGCCCACAACCGGCCGCTGGTCCCGATTGAACTGACCCTGACCGGGTTCGCCTCGGGCGGCAAGGCCGTCGGCCACCATCCGGACGGCCGCGTCGTCTTCGTGGAGTTCGCCCTGCCCGGCGAGCGCGTGATCGCGGAGATCACCACGGACCGCGCCGACTACCTGGAGGCGACCGCCGTCCTGGTCCTGGAGGCCTCCGAGCACCGCGTCACCCCGCGCTGCGGCTACTTCGGGCGCTGCGGCGGCTGCCAGTTGCAGCATGTGGACTACGCCGAGCAGTTGCGCCTGAAGACGGGCGTGGTCAGCGACCAGTTGCAGCGCATCGGCCGGTTCTCCGCCGAGGAGGTCGAGGCGCTCGTCCAGCCGATGCTTGGCATGGACAAGCCGTGGGGCTACCGCAACCACATGCGCTTCACGGTGCGCCGTGACGGCGAGATTGGCTTCATGCAGCGCGGCACGCATCACTTCATGCGCATCGACGAATGCGCGATCGCCCTCCCCCGTGTGAACGAGGTGCTGAGGGCGGCGCAGGACCGCACGATGCAGGCGCATCAGCTGGCGGTGCGCGTGGCCGAGAACAACGACGACGAGATGCTGCAGCCGCACCTCCAGTGGCGGCCCGGCCAGCGGGCGCAGGGCCTGGCCTCCGGCCAGACGCACTACGTCGAGAAGCTGCTCGGCGTGCCCTACCGCATCTCCGGCCCGGCGTTCTTCCAGGTGAACACCCGCCAGGCGGAGCAGTTGGTGTCGCTGGTGATCGAGCGCGTGCAGGCGGTCCGCCCGAGGATCGTGGTGGACGCCTACGCCGGCGTGGGCACGTTCGCCGCGCAACTCGCGCGGTGGGTGGAGCACGTCATCACCATCGAGGAGTCGGCCGCGGCCGGCGTGGACGCGCAGAAGAACCTCGTGAACTTCAGCAACGTCACGCGCGTCGTCGGGAAGGTGGAAGACACCCTCCCCGGCATGACCCCCAGCCCGGACGTCGTGGTGATCGACCCGCCCCGGGCCGGCCTGTTCCCCGGTGTGGTTGAGGCGATCGTCGCTTCGACGGCGCGGCGCGTCGTCTACGTCTCGTGCGACCCGGCGACGCTGGCGCGCGACCTGCGGCTGTTCGTGGACGGCGGCTTCGCCGTGCGCGAGGTGCAGCCCGTGGACATGTTCCCCCACACCCAGCACATCGAGTGCGTCACCACCCTCGACCGCGTGCTCTCCTAGCGACGCGATGATCGAGGCGGCCCGCACCATCGTCCTGGCCTCCGGCTCGCCCCGGCGTCGCGAACTGCTCGCGGCGCTCGGCGTGCCGTTCGAGGTGGACGTGTCCGACGTGGACGAGAGCACGGAGGAGCCCGACCCGGTCCGCGTAGCGACGCTACTCGCGGAGCGCAAAGTGCGTGCCGTCGCCGCGCGGCGCCCCGGCGACCTGGTGATCGGGAGCGACACCGTGGTCGCGGTGGATGGCCGCATGCTCGGCAAGCCCGCCGACGCCGCGGAGGCGCGAGCGATGCTCACGACGCTCCGCGGCCGGACGCACCAGGTCGTCACCGGTGTCGCCCTCGCGCGCGACGGCAATGCCTCCGTCGCACACGCCGCCACCGACGTCACGATGCGGCCGTACATCGACGCGGAGATCGAGGCGTTCATCGCAACGGGCTCGCCGTTCGACAAGGCCGGGGGCTACGCGATCCAGGACCCCGCCTTCGCCCCGGTCGCGCGGTTCGAAGGCTGCGAGTGCGCGGTCATTGGGCTGCCGCTCTGGACGCTGCGCGGGCTGC